>JAFAXD010000466.1 GCA_019241285.1 Xanthobacteraceae bacterium
CGTCGCCGCCGACTCGCTCCGCGTCGCTCGGCACATCGTCGCACAGCCCGCGCTCGCCAAATATCGCCCCAATGAGTATCTGCCGGGTCTCGACGCTGCGCCCGACGACGATGCAAGCCTGGTGAAGGCGGCCGGTGCCATCGGCACCACGATCTTTCACCCGGTCGGCACTGCGAAGATGGGACGCGAGACCGATCCGCTCGCCGTGGTCGACGAGCGCCTTCGTGTCATCGGCCTGGACGGCCTGCGCGTGATCGACGCGTCGATCATGCCGACGATCACGTCCGGCAACACCAACTCGCCGACCATCATGATCGCCGAGAAGGGTGCCGCAATGGTGCGCGAAGACGCGCGGTAGAGAATGATGAAATAAAGTTCGAGCAGGTTTTCAAAACTCGTCATTGCGAGGCGCGCAGCGCCGAAGCAATCCAGAGCCCAGTGTTGTGGCCCTGGATTGCTTCGCTTCGCTCGCAATGACAACGTATTTGGCTGGTGCCTTGATTAGACTTCAACGCATCGTGCGTTAGGCCGCGAGCCGCACGTACTCGAAATCGCCTGGCTTGTTGTCGATGCCGACCTTCGGTGCCGAGATCCAGCTGGCAAATTCTCCCGGCTCGATCTTGGACCGCATGAGACTCGCGATGAAATCGCCGTCGGACGCCGATGGCAGCCAGTCGGCCTCACTCTTCTTCCAGGTGGCGGCGTCAATCAGCTCGCCTTGCGGCGTTGCTTCGACGTCCTTGAACTCGCCGATCTGCCGATGGAATGCGACGTGCGGCAGCTTGAGCTGGTAATCGATACCGGCCGTGGTGATCACCTTGTTCCAGCGCAGCAAGCCTTTCACGCAATCGGCGGAGTAATCATCGCGCAGCCGCATGTTGAGCGCGGTCAAGGCCGGCTCATCAACTTTGGTGATTGCGCCATTCACCATCTTGAGCACCGGATAGGTTGCGTTCTCGAGCCGATGATCATCCTCGATCTGAGTCTCGCGGTAACGACCCTTCAGGCCTGCGTTGAACGCGTTGGCGGCGTTGGTCGACACCTCCGACCCGAACAGATCGAGCGAGAGCGAATAGTGCAGATTGAGCTTCTTCTGAATGGTCGGCAGATCGATGACGCCAAGGGCGCGCACCTTCTCGACGTCTGTCGGATCGCTGATGCCCGCCTCGCGCATGGCCTCGCAGGTGCGTTGCACCGTACGTGTAATCCCGGTCTCGCCCACGAACATGTGGTGCGCTTCCTCGGTGAGCATGAAGCGGCAGGTGCGTGAGAGCGGATCAAATCCTGACTGTGCCAGCGAATGCAGCTGCATCTTGCCGTCGCGGTCGGTGAAATAGGTGAACATGAAGAACGACAGCCAGTCGGGCGTCGCTTCGTTGAAGGCGCCCAGCATGCGTGGCGCGTCTTCGCTGCCGGAGCGACGGCGCAGCAACTCGTCGGCTTCCTCGCGTCCATCGCGGCCGAAATATTTGTGCAGCAGATAAACCATGGCCCAGAGGTGCCGACCTTCCTCGACGTTGACCTGGAACAGGTTGCGCATGTCGTAGAGCGACGGCGCGGTCTTGCCGAGATGCCGCTGCTGCTCGACGGAAGCCGGTTCGGTGTCGCCTTGAATGACGACCAGCCGCCGCAGCATGGCGCGATATTCGCCGGGCACTTCCTGCCAAGCCGGTTCCCCGAAGTGTTGGCCGAATGGAATTGTCCGGTTCTCTTCGGCGGGCGCCAGCAGAATACCCCAGCGGTAGTCGGGCATGCGCACGTAGTCGAACTTGGCCCAGCCGCGCGGGTCGACCGCGTAGGCCGTGCGCAAGTAGACCATCGCTTCCTGGAAACCCTCGGGACCCATGTCGCGCCACCAGTTCAGATAGCCCGGATGCCAGCCTTCCAGTGCGCGCAATACCTGTCGATCCTGGGTCAGGCCGACATTGTTGGGGATCTTGGTCGAGTAATCGACGACGTTGCTATCCATGGCGTTGTCCTCGCTTTGTTATACGCGCCGCATGTCGAACGCGGCCTTCTGTCCAGTGCCGTAGCGTTTGAGTGCGCCGTCCTCGCCGACGGCGTTGGGACGCTGGAAGATCCAGTTCTGCCAGGCCGTGAGCCGCGCAAAGATCTTTGACTCCATGGTCTCGGGGCCGCCGAAGCGCAGGTTCGCTTCCATGCCGGTCAGCGCATCGGGCGAGAAACTCGTGCGTTCCTCCATGAACACGCGGATTTCGTCATCCCAGTCGATGTCGTCGAGCGCGAAGGTGACGAGACCGAGCTCATCGGCATCTTCAGCCTCGAGCTTCTCGCCGCTTCGCTCTTGCGCCACTTGCACGCGGTGCGGTTCGCCGAGGAACCGCGACTGCAGGCGGGTGAGGTCGTTGCTCATCGGATAGGCGCCGAAATTGAGTGCGCTCAGTGCAATCGTCGCTGGCGGCTTGTTGTCGCCCTCGCGCTGGCCGATCAGCATGTAGGAGCGGTCGCACGCAAGCACGACTTCGGCGAGGGTGCCGGCGAAGCAGGACCCCGGCTCGATTACCGTCACCAGACTGCGCGACGTGACATCGATGCGTTTGAGCACGTTCTTCCACAATTGGCGGATTTCGTTGATCAGCCAGTGGCTCGCGTTGTCAGCTAGGAACGTATCATACGCCAGCACGCGCTCGACGTCGCCGGTCGATTTGAAGATCAGCGTGCCGATTTCAAACTCGTTGTTGCGCAGGTGCAGGATTGCGTCATCGAGCTCGCGCGCAAGCCGCAATGGCCAGAATTCCGCCCCAAGCTCGGTGAGCGAGGCCGTATTTGTTGGCGCATCTCGATCTGGACCGTGCAGCGTGATCGTCGCGCTCTGTCCCGCACGATCGATGGCAACGTTCACGCAGGTGTAGTCGATCGCATCGCCATTGAACTTACGCTGCAGCGGCGTGAGTTTTACACCGCCACCGTTCGCCTGACGTTGCGAGCGCCCGGCGCGCTCGCGGGCACGCTCCGTCGCCGCTGTGTCGAGCTTGCTTTGCGGCACGACTTCGTCAACCAACCGCCAAGCGACGGCACGTTTACCTTTGACGCCCTCCTCGGTCGTGCAGAAGACGTCTGCGTGGTCGCGCCGCACCCTGCGCTTGTCGGTCACGCGTGTGAGCCCACCGGTGCCCGGCAACACCGCGAGCAGCGGGAGCTCGGGCAGCGAGACCGCGGATGAGCCGTCATCGACCAGAATGATGTGGTCCGCAGCGAGCGCCAGCTCATATCCGCCGCCCGCGGCGGTGCCGTTGATGACACAAACAAACGAGAGTCCTGAATTGCGGCTCGCGTCCTCAATGGCGTTGCGGGTTTCGTTGGTGAACTTGCAGAAATTCACCTTGTGAGCGTGGGACGCACCCGCCAGCATGCGGATATTGGCGCCTGCGCAAAACACCCGATTTTTGGCCGAGCGCAACAACACCGCTTTCACCCCCGGATGCTCGAACCGCAGCCGCTGCAAGGCGTCGGCGAGCTCGATGTCGACACCGAGGTCATACGAATTGAGCTTGAGCTGATAGCCCTCAAAGAGGCCGGCGTTTTCATCAACGTCGAGCGCCAAAGTGGCAACTTCTCCGTCGACGGTCAGTTTCCAATGACGGTAGCGCGCCGGCTCGGTTTGGAAGTCGATGCGTGCAGCGCCGTTTGCCAGTTTATGCTCGGCCATGACCGTTTCATCCCGTTGCGAACTCAGCTTTTGTCTCGATCAGGACTCGAGATCGATCTGCTTGAGCAACTGCATCAAAGTCTCGTATTTGGTGGTTCCGAGCCGCTCGATCACATGCTGCTCGTGTTGCCGGGTCAGGTCCTTGACGTGCCCGAAGGCCTTCTCACCATCTTGCGTCAGATACAACGCATGTGACCGACGATCCGTCGCGGATCGCATCCGCTGAATCCAGCCGCGCTTCTCCAGCTCGTCGAGTACGCGCACGAGCCGCGCCGGCTCGATGCCGACCGCTTGCGCGACTTCCGATTGGGCCAAGCCCGGATTGGCTTCGACGATAGCCAGAACTGAGTAGTGCGAAATGCGGAGCTCAGCGATCGCCAACTCACGGATGAGATCTTGGAAGATCCACACCTGAAAGCGACGCGCGAAGTAGCCGATATGCGTGTTGAGCTCGCCGAGATCGAGCCCTGATCGCGCGCTGGCCGTCTCGGTATCAATGGGTGAGATGGGGAGAGCCGCCAGCTTGCTGGGTCGAGCCATCGCGTCGCTGTCCTGTGGACAGATGATTGCTAACAGCAATTATATTGTCTGTCAACCGTATTAGGCGCCTAGCGCCCCAAGGCTTCCAATTCCGGAAAAGGCTTGTATTCGGCCTCGTCGCACGGCCCATGTGGTTGGGGCACGAAGCGATCGAAGCGGCCACGGGAGTAGACGGCCATCCCCTGCTTGATTCCGGCGTAACGGCCGTCGAAGTCCCTGGCATTGTAGCGTACGCAGACGGTATAGCGTTCCGGCGGCTTATCGCTTTGGCCGAACAGCCCGCCAATTCCCTCGCCCACACCCGCGTCGCCCTCGGGTGGACCACCGCCCCCGCCGCCACCACGTCCGCGGCCGCCCATGCCGCCGCTGATCGCCATTGGGCCCCCTCCGCCAGCCGGCGCCGCCGGAACCGGCCGCAAGGCCGGCTCCGAGATAGCGGCGTCGCGGATCTTGTTCGCGTCGTTGATGTAGGAGTGTAGGAAGCCCAGCAGGTCCGCCTTGTAGTTTTCGGGATAGACGTTGGCCCGTGCGTCGTCGTGCGAGCGGCCGTGACCGGCGCAACCAGCAAACGCCGTCATCAGCAGCATCGCGGGAATGCCCAAAGCCGGGCCGCGCCATCGTCGATGCCTACTCACGGGCATCACGTTCGTTTCCGAGCACGCGGCGCGTAAAGTCTGCGATCGCGCGCAGGGTCTCTTCCGTTGCCTCCCGGTGCGGCGTGTGCTGCACACCCTGCATCAACGTCACTTCGACTGGGCAATAACACTCCTCTTCCGCGACCTCGAGCTGCCGCCGGGTCCCGTACTGGTCATCGATGCCCTGCAGAATCGCAATTGGGACGCGGATGTATGCAAGCGCGTCGGTGATATCCCATGTGCGAAACGCCGGATCGAGCCATGCCCCATTCCAGCCCCGGAAAGCGGCATCTACGTCCTTGTGCCAGCGCGCCAGCCGAGGCCGCAGATCACCGCGTTCATAGGCGTCCCTGGCCCGCGCGATCGCCTCTAAGCCGCTGTCCTCCACGAAGAAATGCGGTGCCATCAGCACGAGCCCCGCGATGCGATGATCCTCGACATTGCCCGCGTAGATCGTCGCGATCGATGCACCATCGGAATGGCCGATCAATAATCCGCGCTGGAAGCCGATCGCATGCAGCAGACGCGGCAGCACGTTGATCGCTTCCCGCTCCATGTAGTTGAGCGGGCGCGGCAAGGAGATCGTGCTCGATGCGCCATAACCCGCGCGGGAGTACGCCAGCACTCCCAACCCTGTCGCGGCGGCCAATCGGTCAAGAAAATCGCCCCAGAGACCCGCGCTGCCGAGACCTTCGTGCAAAAGCACACACGTGGGCGCGTCAGCGGGGCGCGGCCCAACCCAACGGTACTCGAGCTGCTGGTCACCGAGATCGAGCATCCCGGTATCGGTGAGGACTGACATGCAGAACTACGCGCGCAAACGCCGCGGACCCTATCGGCCAGCGACGGAATGTACAAGCAGATGAGCAATGCCTACCTGGGGTTCCGTGACCGGAACGATTGTGATTTGATTGAGTTGCCGTTTCCGTATGCGGAGGGGGAGAGCGCCAATGCGATCCAAACGGGACCCCGAGGACAAGACGGACAACACGCTGTCGGAGCGTCCCGACACTGGGCCTTCCTTTTATGAACGTGCCATCCGCACCACAATCGGTCGCGGTCTGCGCAGCTATT
>JAFAXD010000655.1 GCA_019241285.1 Xanthobacteraceae bacterium
ACAGAGTCTGACATGAACGTCGCAGTTACCCGCGCCGCCGAAGGCTTCGATCGCAGGTCATTCACGGTCCACGACGTACGTCGAATGATCGATACCGGCATTATGGACGAAGACGAGCGAGTGGAATTGGTGGAGGGGGAGCTCGTCGTCATGGCGGCCAAGGGATATACCCATGATCTGATCAAAAACGGCTTGAATCTTGCGCTTGCCCGTGCCCTGCCTTCGGACATGACAGTCGGTATCGAGAACTCTATTCAGTTCACGGACAATACGATCCTGGAACCTGATTTAGTCGTGTTCAAAAGAAGCGCGCGTGCTCGATCCGCAGCCGACTTCGCATATTTCGAGCGCGGCAATCTGCTCCTGGCCATCGAAGTTGCGGTCTCAAGCCTGAGCTACGACCGTGGTCTCAAAGCGCGCCTCTACGCGCGCTACGGTGTTCCCGAGCTCTGGGTGATCGACGCCAACGAGCGGATCGCGTGGATGCATCGCGATCCAGATGGTGATGCGTGGTCATCGGTCGCCGAGCGCGGCGCCACCGACCCGCTCACCACACCGACATCGCCGGGCTTTTCGGTGCGGCTTGCCGATATCGACTAAGGGTCGTCTACTCCGCCGCCTGCCGGCTGTGGCCCAGGTGAGCGTTGAGCTTGCGGATCAGCTCTTCTGCGGCTTTGGCGATCACAGTCCCGGGTGGGAAAATCGCTTCGGCCCCGGCCTTCGTAAGCGCCTCATAATCCTGCGGCGGTACGACGCCGCCCACGACGATCATGATGTCGTCGCGACCTTGCTTCGCCAGCGCGGCCTTCAACTCCGGCACGAGCGTGAGGTGGCTTGCCGCCAGTGTGGAGACGCCGACGATGTGCACGTCATTCTCGACCGCCTGGCGCGCGGCCTCATCCGGCGTCGCGAACAACGGCCCGATATCGACATCGAACCCGAGATCGGCGAATGCCGACGCAATCACCTTCTGGCCGCGATCATGGCCATCCTGGCCGATCTTTGCCACCAGGATACGGGGGCGGCGGCCTTCATTCTCCTCGAACTCGGTGACCAGTTTCAGCACATGCTCGACCGCGTCGGACATCTGGCCGACCTCTCGCTTGTAGACCCCCGAAATCGCCTTGATCTCCGCTCGGTGGCGGCCAAAAACCTGCTCCAGGGCCATCGAGATCTCACCCACGGTGGCCTTGGCGCGCGCCGCATCGATCGCCAGCTCGAGCAGGTTGCCATTGCCGCCGTCGGCTGCGCGTGTGAGTGCCGCGAGCGCCTCCGCGACTGCGTTCGGATTGCGTTCGTGTTTGAGCCGCGCCAGCTTGTCGATCTGCAACTGCCGGACCGCCGAGTTGTCAACCTTCAGGACTTCGATCTGCCGGTCCGCTTCCGGCCGATATTTGTTGACGCCGATCACGGATTGCTGTCCGGCGTCAATGCGTGCCTGGGTGCGGGCCGCGGCCTCCTCGATGCGCAGCTTGGGAATGCCGGCCTCGATCGCCTTGGCCATGCCACCAAGCTCCTCGACTTCCTGAATATGCGCCCAGGATTTGTTGGCGAGCTCTTGGGTCAACCGTTCCACGTAGAACGACCCGCCCCAGGGATCGGCGATCCGGGTTGTGCCGCTCTCCTGTTGCAGGAAGAGCTGGGTGTTGCGGGCAATGCGGGCGGAGAAATCGGTCGGCAGGGCGAGGGCTTCGTCGAGCGCGTTGGTGTGCAACGATTGCGTATGCCCCTGCGTTGCCGCCATCGCCTCAATGCAGGTGCGTGCCACGTTGTTGAAAACGTCTTGCGCGGCGAGCGACCAGCCGGAGGTCTGGCAATGGGTGCGCAGGGAGAGCGAGCGCGCGTCCTTGGGATCGAACGGCTGCATCAGCTTCGCCCAGATCGCGCGCGCGGCGCGCATCTTGGCGACCTCCATGAAGAAGTTCATGCCGATCGCCCAGAAGAATGAGAGGCGCGGGGCGAAGCGATCGATGTCGAGCCCGGCCTTGATGCCCGCGCGCACATATTCAACGCCGTCGGCAAGCGTATAGGCGAGCTCGAGATCCTGCGTCGCGCCGGCCTCCTGCATGTGATAGCCGGAGATCGAGATCGAGTTGAACTTCGGCATGTGCGCGGAGGTGTAGGCGAAGATATCCGAGATGATCCGCATCGAGGGCGTGGGCGGATAGATGTAGGTGTTGCGCACCATGAATTCTTTAAGAATATCGTTCTGGATCGTGCCCGACAGTTTCTCGGGCGGCACGCCCTGTTCCTCGGCGGCAACGATGTAGAGCGCCATCACCGGCAGCACGGCGCCGTTCATGGTCATGGAAACCGACATCTGGTCGAGGGGGATGCCGGAGAACAGCGTGCGCATGTCGTAGATCGAGTCGATCGCGACACCCGCCATGCCGACATCGCCGCCGACGCGCGGATGATCGGAGTCATAGCCGCGATGGGTGGCGAGGTCGAAAGCGACCGACAGGCCTTTTTGTCCCGCCGCGAGGTTGCGCCGGTAGAATGCGTTGGAATCCTCGGCGGTGGAGAAGCCGGCATATTGGCGCACGGTCCACGGCTGCGTCACATACATGGTCGGGTAGGGCCCACGCAGATAGGGCGGGATGCCCGGATAGGTGTCGAGGAAATCGAGGCCGGCAAGGTCACCGGGGCCGTAGACCGGCTTCACCGCAATGCCCTCGGGCGTGACCCACGGTTGCTGGCTCCGATCAATCGGTGCAAGCGCGGGTTCAGCAAGCTCTACCTGTGCAAAATCAGGAATGGACGCCATCGGGTTGCCCAACTTCATCAGCCACATCATATCACGCGTTACGTGGTCGCAAATTGCTGAATTCCAAGAAATTCATGTGCGGCCCGAAGCGCAGCGAGCATGTCGCACCCGGCATAGATGAATGACTGGACGCCGGCGACCTTGAGGGCTTCCTCCAATTCGCCGGGGCGGCCGGCCAAGTAGATGTGAATGCCAGGGCTTGCCAATTCCTTGGCGGTTGCGGCCGCCTCCTTGGCGTAGACCTCGTTCGAGGAACACAAACAGACAAGGCGCGCGTTCGACGCTTTGAACGCCGCTACCAGATCGGCGCGGTTCGTGAAGCCATCATTGCTGATCGCCTCGATCCCGCCCGCCTCGAAAAAGTTCTTGGTGAACGTGGCGCGCGCGGTGAAATCCGAGGGTGTTCCGAGGTTGGCGAGAAAGACTTTGGGCCGTGCACCGGTCGCAGCTAGCGTGCGGTCCGATGCATCGCGCAGCGCTTCGAACGGCTCGGCCAAGCGGATCGTTGGCAAGGGCTCGATCCCTTGAGTTGCAACCAAGGTTCGTTTTGTTGGCGCCGGTTCAAGCACCGCGACCGGCAATTCATGAATATCCGGAAATTCGCTGGTGCCGGTGAGGGGATCGCGGCCACGCGCGACGGCGCTTTCGCGTTCCACTCGCGTTGTAGCCACTTTGCGCTGGACCAGGCCGCCTTCCAGGGCCGCGTACGCGCCACCGGCGGCTTCGATCTCCTGGAACAACGACCAAGTCGCTGCACAGAGTTGCTGGGTAAGCGCTTCGAGGCCGCCCGAGCCGGCGGCGGGGTCGGCCACCTTGGCGAGGTTTGCCTCCTCGAGCAGGATGAGCTGCGTGTTGCGTGCGAGCCGGCGTGCAAACGCATCGGGCAATCCCAGCGCAGCGGTGAACGGGAGCACGGTCACACTGTCCGCACCGCCAAGTCCGGCGGCAAATGCTGCCATCGTGGTGCGCAAAACGTTCACCCAGGAGTCGCGCTGGGTCATCATTCGCCAGGCAGTCTCGGCTGCGATGAAGATCGGCTCGGGTTGAAGCCCGCAGGCCTGCTCCACCCGGGCGAAGAGCTTTCGCAGCGCACGAAACTTGGCGATGGTCAGGAATTGATCAGCATCGGCGGCGAGGCGGAAGAAGATCATCCGGCGTGCGGTGTCGACTGCGTGGCCCGCGCCCTCCAGAACCCGCAAATACAGCACGGCTGTTGCGAGGACGTAGGCGAGTTCCTGCGCCTCCGATCCGCCAGCTGCGTGAATCGCGCGGCCGTCGGCTGCCGCGAAGGGACCAGCGAAACCCTTGCCGGCCAACGCTTCAATGGCGTGCGCCAAGTTCGATGTCGCCTCGCTCCACGCTACGTTGGCTGTGCCGCGTGCGCACTCGCCGAGTGGGTCGAGCCCAAATCGAATCTGACAAGCGGACGGAGCGATGGCCCCGGCATGCAGCAGGTCTGTCATGGCGGTCGCAGCGGGAGAGGTACCGTCGACCTCAAGGGAGATGCCGGCGTCAAGGTGAACGCCCTCAAGCACGCTGCGCAGCGCTCGCGTGGACGCTTCAAGCCCGAAACCGTGCGCGCCGGCGGAACCGGCAAAAACCAACAATAGTCCGGTGGCGCCACCCTCGAGGTCCTGCAGAGCCTGCGCGTTGGCGAGCGCGGGATCTGGATGATCGAGACGCTGAATGATCTGCCATGGCGACCCGGGCGTTCGGCCGAGAACGGGCTCAGCCTGCGGATCGCGTACGTAGAGCGGCTCGATGCGCAGGTCGTCATAGGTCTTGGCGACAAGTTTGCGCTCGAATGGCGCGCCCTTGAGGACGCCGTCCACCAGCTTGCGCCATTGCTCATGTGACGCAGGGGGAAACTCGGCGGCAAGCGGCACGTTGCTCATGGGGTCAGTCATGCAACGACAATGCCAGGGGTCTGGCGTGAAGCCAACCTTGGTAGAGCCTTCAAACGAGGCTGCTCAATCGCGGGGGCAGTCTGTGCACGCCGGTCGTATCCAGCCGGGTGAGTGCGTCACTGACCCGGGTGCCGGCGATGATGTGGTCCGGCGCGATCTCCCCAAGCGGCACCAGAACGAAGGCGCGCTCGAACACGTGCGGGTGCGGAAGCTTAAGCTCTGGCTCGTCGACCACGAGGTCGTCGTAAGCAATGATATCGATGTCGATCGGCCGCGGGCCCCAGCGCACCTCGTGAGCGCGGTCGCGTCCCAAGGTGCGCTCGACCTGCTGTATGCGCTCGAGCAAGGCCGCTGGCGTGAGTGCGGTCTCCACCACGAGGCATAGGTTGACGAAGTCGGGCTGCTGTTCGAGGCCCCAAGGCAGCGTCTGATAGTCGGACGATCGCGCCCGCAGGCTGACGAGGTCGCCGTCACAGAGCAGCGTGATGGCGCGGTCCAGGTTGGCGCGCGCGTCGCCGACATTGGCGCCCAGTGCGAGCAGCACTTCAGGCATCGCGCTTGCGGGTGAGGGTCACGCCCGCATCCCCGAAGATCGCCGCGATCGGCGCGTGCGGTTTGCGCACGGTGATCCGCACCGCGCTGACCTTGACGAACTTGGTGAGGATCGCGTCGGCGACCGCCCCGGCCGCAGCTTCGATCAGCCGATACCTGCGCCCGGTGAAAACCTCAGTCGTGGTATCGACAATGGCGCCGTAGTTGACGGTATCGGCAAGTTTATCCGAGCGGGAAGCGGGCGCAAGGTCGGTCGTGAGTTCGAGATCAATCACAAACCGCTGGCCGACCTTTTCTTCATGGGCCATGACGCCGTGGTGGGCGTGGATCAGAAGGCCTGATACAAAGATCGTATCGCTCACGCGCGCGCCTCAATGGCGGTTAGAACGCGTAGTGCCTGAACGGTCTCGGCAACATCATGCGCTCGGATGATGGCTGCGCCGTTGCGCACCGCTATTGTATGTGCCGTGATCGAGCCGCCGATGCGTTGATCGGGCGGGGCCGGCGAAATGCGATCGATGAAGCGCTTGCGTGACGCGCCGACGAGCAGCGGCAATTCGAACTCCTTCAGCTCGGCCAGGCGTGCAATGGCTGTCATGCTCTGTTCCGGCGTCTTGCCGAAGCCGATTCCCGGATCAAGCACAACGGAGTCCCGGCGAATTCCGGCACGTTCTGCGATTGCAAGCGAGCGGGCAAAGAAAGCTCTGATATCAGCCATGATGTCGAGTGCAGGATCGGCGCGCTCGCGGTTATGCATCATGATCACCGGAACATTGCGCCGCGCAACCAGGGTCGCCATGTCGGGATCGCGCTGCAATCCCCAAACGTCATTGGCAATGCTGGCGCCGTTATCGAGCGCCCATCCGGCAACATCTGCCTTCATGCTGTCGATCGAGACCGGCACGCCCATGCGGCGAACCGCCGGCAAGACCGGTTCGAGCCGTCGCAGTTCCTCCTCGACGGAGATCGCCACGGCATCGCCATAGGGACGCGTCGATTCGGCACCGATGTCGATCATGTCAGCCCCGTCGACAACCATCCGGCGCGCGCGAGCGATGGCCTGCTCGGGGTTGAAGAACTGGCCGCCGTCGGAAAAGGAGTCCGGCGTCACATTCAGGATGCCCATGACCAGTGGCCGGCGCTGCGCGAGCAGGTCCGAGAGCGTTGGAGCGACGGTCGTGATTGCGACGGAAGAAGCCATGGCCCGCTTTGCGCGGTGGTCGAAGCCCTGTCAAGCCAAGGTTGGTGGGGCGCCGCCCACGCCAGCCGCCGGGGTTTTTTCGATTACTTATAGCGGATTTCGAGCTTCAGCGCCTTGGCGCCCTCAATCCAGCGGGAGAGAACTTTCTCCGATGGCAGCGGTCGCGCCAGTTTCGCGTTGATCATTGCCGCTTTCATCCGGTCCGCCAGATTTGCGGGGTTGCGATAGCGCAGCTCACGCACCGTATCGACCCCTGCGGCCTCCAACAGCTCAGCCGCTTCGCGACCGACGCCCTTGATGCGCATGCGGTCCGCCATGTTGGCACAGCGCAGGATCGTTGCCGCATCAAGACCGGTTTTCTCCGCAAGCAGCTTGCGACCCTGGGGACTGCCAGCCGCTTGCAGGAGCTTGGCCGTGGTCCGGATCTTGGCGGCGAGCAGCTTGTTGGCAATTCCCGGGCTGATGCCGTCCACGACGCAGATGGGATAGGCCATCAGGTTCTCCGCATTCCGCCGTGGCGGACTTCGTTAGATGAATTGGCTCAGTCCAGGGATCGCGGCAGCAATTTCGCTCAGAAGCTCGCCCGCCCCATTCTCTTGGCTGACCGCCATGAGGTCGCGCGTCAGTACCTGGATCTGTCCCATGTCGAGTCCGAGGCCCATCAAGCGCGTTCCAACGCCCATGATGCCGCCCATACCACCAAATGATCCGCCTTCGTTCGCACGCGCACTGGCCAGCAGTTGTTCGCTGCCAGGTAGCCGTGTAAGCAAAGCGCTGACCTTGTCTGATGGACCTTCCTTCGAGAGAAAATCGAGAACGATGCCAACGGCCTTCTCGGCGACCGTTCGATCGAGCCCGGTGCTCGTCGCGATCCGGTCAACCAATTCGACCATTTCCCCCTCATGCTTACGCTGTCGACGAGATGGCGGTCATCATTATCCGCGTCCGGCAGCGGCGCAAGTGTAGGCTTGCAACACGCTCACAGAATTGTGTTGATCTGTTTGGGTTGTCACAAAACGTGAGCGCTCCCGGCGGTGACGTCCAGCCGCTCCGTGCACGTATGTGGCGCACGCGATGCAACAATATTATAACCGGCGAATGCGCACGCGTGCTTGGGCGTGAGGAGATTCTGCGATGAGTCCGGATGAAGATGGCAAGTTGTTCGTCGGTAAAGGCACAAAACCGGAATACCTCACCCTCGCACTCGCAAATCGGCACGGTCTTGCTGCCGGCGCCACCGGCACCGGCAAAACGGTCACGCTGCAGGTGTTGGCGGAAGGGTTTTCCCGCGCCGGCGTGTCCGTGTTCGCAGCCGACGTTAAAGGCGACCTGTCTGGCGTTGCGGCGCCCGGTGAAGCCAAGGAAGCCTAGGTTAAGCGCGCCAAGGAGATGGGCTTCGACTACGAGCCGGACCGCTTCCCGGTCGTGTTCTGGGATCTGTTTGGCGAACAAGGTCATCCGGTGCGGGCCACCATCTCCGAGGTGGGGCCGGTGCTGCTCAGTCGCATGATGAGTCTGAACGATGTGCAGGAGGGCGTGCTCAACATTGCCTTTCGGGTGGCCGACGAGCATGGGCTGTTGTTGGATGACCTCAAGGATTTGCGTTCGTTCCTGACCTTTCTGACCACCGCTGAAGGGGAGAAATGGGCGACGCAATATGGTCGCGTCTCCAAGCCGACGGTCGGCACGATCCAGCGGCAGATCCTTGTGCTGGAGAACCAGGGTGGCACCAACTTCTTCAGCCTGCCCACGATCAAGCTCGAAGACTTCATGCACATCGACAAGGATGGGCGCGGCCGCATCAACATCCTGGCTGCCGACAAGCTGATGCAGAACCCGCGTCTCTACGCGACCTTCCTGCTCTGGTTGCTGTCGCAGCTGTTCCAGGAGCTTCCCGAAGTCGGCGACCCGCCCAAGCCCAAGCTCGTGTTCTTCTTTGATGAAGCGCACCTTCTATTCACCGACGCCCCCAAGGCACTGCTCGATCAGATCGAGCAGGTGGTGCGGCTGATCCGGTCCAAGGGCGTCGGGGTCTATTTCGTGACGCAAAATCCGCTCGACGTCCCCGACAAGGTTCTGGGACAGCTCGGCAACCGCGTGCAGCATGCGCTGCGCGCCTTCACGCCGCGCGATCAGAAAGCGGTCAAAGCTGCGGCCGAGACCTTCCGGCAAAACCCGGAGCTCGACACCGCAAAGGTGATCATGGAGCTCGGCAAGGGCGAGGCGCTGGTGTCCTTCCTGGAAGGCAACGGCGTGCCGACGCCGGTCGAACGCGCATTGATCCGGCCGCCCGCGGGACGCATCGGTCCGTTGACGGCGGAAGAGCGCAGGGCGGTGCTTGATGCTTCGCCTGTTAAAGGCAAGTATGACAAAGCGATCGATCGCGAGTCTGCTTTCGAAATGTTGCAGAAAGGGTTGCCGCCAGAAGGCTCCACGGAGGAACAGAAAGAGGCGGGCGAGCCAAGCCAGGCCGGGGGCGGGGGCTTTTGGGCCCAGCTCACCGCCATTCTGGCCATCATATTCGGCACCAATCGCAAGCGTGGCCAGCGCCTCACCGCCGGCCAAGCGATGGCGCGCGATATCACCCGCACCGTAAGCAATCGGGTGGCCGGTCAGATCGCCTCCGATATCGGCAAGTCACTCGGCGGCGCCACCGGCAGCCAGGTCGGTCGCGCTATCGTGCGCGGCGCGCTTGGCGGCATGCTCAAGCGCTGATCCTCCAACACACACAAGAGTTCGACATGACCCCTTCGCAAGCCCTTCCGGCCGTGCTTGACCGCATCGACGCCGATCTCGACAAGAGTCTCGAGCGGCTGTTCGCCTTCCTGCGCATCCAATCGGTTTCCACCGATCCAGCCTATGCGCAGCACTGCCGCGAGGCAGCGGAGTTCGTGTCCAAGGATCTGGCGAGCCTCGGCTTCGAGACGAGCGTTCGACCCACAGGTGGACATCCGGTCGTCGTCGGCAAGGCGCCGAATGGGTCGGGGCCGCGCGTTCTGTTCTACGGACATTACGACGTGCAGCCGGTTGATCCGCTCGATCTCTGGGACGCGCCGCCGTTCGAGCCGCGCATCACGACGCTGCCGGACGGCCGCAAGATCATCGTCGCGCGCGGCGCCTGCGATGACAAAGGCCAGGTGATGACCTTCATCGAAGCTTGTCGCGCCTTCAAAGCGGTGACCGGCAAGCTGCCGCTGCCGATCACCATGATGATCGAGGGCGAAGAAGAATGCGGCTCCAATCATCTGTTTGGATTTGTGAAAGATAACGCCGCCGAGTTGCGCCAGGACCTGGCGCTGGTGTGCGACACCAGCATGTGGGACCCGGCGACGCCGTTGATCACGACCTCGCTGCGGGGGCTCGTTTATGAGGAGGTCCGGCTCACCTGCGCGGATCGTGACTTGCATTCCGGAATATTCGGCGGCGCCGCGCAGAACCCGCTGCGCGTCCTGTCGAAAATCCTGGCCGGGCTGCACGACGACAATGGCCGCGTTACCCTGCCTGGATTCTATGACGGGATTCGCGAGCTTCCAGCTGACATCAAGCAAGACCTTGCCGGTCTCAATCTCACAGCGGAGGATTTTCTTGCTCCAGTCGGTCTGAAAGCGCCGGCAGGTGAGAAGGACCGCATGCTGATCGAGCAGATCGCGACGCGCCCGACCGCGGAGATCAACGGCATTATCGGCGGCTACACGGGCGAGGGCGCGAAGACCGTGATCCCGTCCCACGCCATGGCCAAGGTGTCGTTCCGCCTTGTCGGTGGCCAGCATCCCGACAAGATCCGCGAGGCGTTCCGCGCGTTCGTGCGATCGCGCCTGCCGGTTGACTGCAAGGTCGAGTTCGCGAGCTTTGGTACGGCGCCGGCCGTCGAGGTTCCGTTCGACAGCCCGGCGCTCGCCAAGGCGCGCGCGGCGCTCGCCGCCGAGTGGGGCCGCAAGGCGCTCACCGTGGGTGAGGGCGGCTCGATTCCGATCGTCGCCGATTTCAAGAACGTGCTCGGCATGGACACGATCATGGTCGGCTTCGCGCTCGATGACGACCGCGTGCATTCACCCAACGAAAAGTACGATCTCACCTCGTTCCACAAGGGCACGCGTAGCTGGGCCCGCATTCTCGCGGCGATGGCGGAGTAGGCTCCGGAACCCGTGTCCCGGACGCGGCGCAATGCGAAGCGCTGCACCGCAGATCCGGGACCGCCACAAAGAAATTCTTTCGTACGATCTCGGGTCTGCAGCGCATCACTTCGTGCTGCGCTGCGCCCGGGATACGCGCGATGGATACGTTTGAATTAAAACACTAGTAGACCACCACGCTTCGGATTGACTCGCCCGCATGCATCAAATCGAAGCCGCGATTGATATCCGCGAGCGGCAAGGTGTGGGTGATCATCGGGTCGATCTCGATCTTGCCCTCCATGTACCAATCAACGATGCGCGGCACGTCGGTGCGACCACGGGCGCCGCCGAATGCGGTGCCTTTCCAGACGCGGCCGGTGACGAGCTGGAACGGACGGGTCGCGATTTCCGCGCCCGCCGCCGCGACGCCGATGATAATGCTCTGGCCCCAACCACGATGACAGGCTTCGAGCGCTTGGCGCATCACATTGACATTGCCGGTGCAATCGAAGGTGTAATCGGCGCCGCCGATCTGATCGGCGCCATGCTTGGTCATGTTCACCAGGTAGGGAACGACGTCGCCGCCGATTTCCTTCGGGTTGACGAAATGCGTCATGCCGAAGCGCTCGCCCCACGCCTTCTTGGCCGGATTGGTATCGACGCCGATGATCATGTCGGCGCCGACGAGCCGCAGGCCCTGGATGACGTTGAGCCCGATCCCACCCAGTCCGAACACGACGCACTTGGCGCCCGGTTCGACCTTGGCGGTGTTGATCACCGCGCCGACGCCGGTGGTCACGCCACAGCCGATGTAGCAGACCTTGTCGAATGGCGCGTCCGGGCGGATTTTCGCCACTGCGATCTCCGGCAGTACAGTGAAGTTCGCGAAGGTCGAACAACCCATGTAGTGATGCAGCTTGCGGCCATCGAGCGAGAAGCGCGAGGTGCCGTCGGGCATCACGCCTTGGCCCTGCGTGCTGCGGATTTTGGTGCAGAGGTTGGTTTTGCGCGAGAGGCAGGACGGACACTCACGGCATTCCGGCGTGTAAAGCGGGATCACGTTGTCGCCGACCGCAACGGAGGTCACCCCCGGGCCGATCTCGACCACAACGCCCGCCCCCTCGTGGCCGAGGATCGCCGGGAACAAGCCTTCGGGATCGGCGCCTGAGCGGGTGAATTCATCGGTGTGGCAAATGCCCGTGGCCTTGATCTCGACCAGCACCTCGCCGGCCTTGGGCCCATCGAGCTTGACGGTGGCAATCTCAAGCGGTTTGCCGGCCTCGAAGGCGACTGCGGCTTTGACGTCCATGCTGACCTCTCCATTCGGCTTTTTGCGGCAGCGCGTTTATACCCGACGGGGCTTTGGGTTCACGTCATTTCGCGCTAAGACAGCGCCGCCGCGCTCGTAGCTCAGCTGGATAGAGCATCAGACTTCGAATCTGAGGGTCGGGAGTTCGAATCTCTCCGAGCGCGCCACATAACTCACGGTCCATTCCGACCACATGGGTTACGGTTTATTCCGGAGACATAGGTAACACTTTTGGTCCGAAGGGGTTTTCGATCGGTTCGAGCCTGCACGTCTCCTTGTCGAAGTATCCGAGATCATAGTCCATAAAGCTGACCAGCCAAATT
>JAFAXD010000276.1 GCA_019241285.1 Xanthobacteraceae bacterium
GAGCAACGGGGCGCCCGCTTTTTGTGCATTGTGCAGTGCGCCGATGGCATTGCCGAGCCCGGGCGCGGCATGCAGGTTCACCACCGCCAGGCGCCCCGAAGCTTGGGCAAACCCATCGGCCATGCCCAAAACGCTCGCTTCCTGCAGCGCGAGCACATAACGAATGCGCGGCTCGACCGCGAGCGCGTCCATTAGCGGCAGCTCGGTGGTGCCGGGATTACCGAAAATGTAATCCACGCCTTCCTGGCGCAGGACATCAAGCAGCAGGCGTTTCCCGGATATCATCGGCGCTCCGGATCTGTGGCCGGATTTGTGTTGATGTTTCGGCTAGCGGAAGTTTGCGGTCACGGCAATCGCTCTTCATGCGGACTTGCGGGAAGTGCGGCGCTGCATTGCGTAACGACCCTCTTGAACATCGCTAGGTTCGAGGTCAGTCTTTAGGCTTGGGTGGGTGAACGGCAGGCTGACTATGATTGCGTTCATCCGAAGGCTCTCGTTTCACTACGAAATCTATCGCGGCTATCCGCTGTCCAGGTTTCCCGCATTGAAGAATGCTTGGCGAATCGCGCGTACCTGATCGCGCCTGGACTGAGTGCGTACGCGGAGCATCCACGGCTCACGGAGCATCCGCGGCTCACACCGGATGGCGCTGCATCCAATGTGCTAGATCTTGCAACGCAGCATGGAGCTTGAACGCGGGCGTGTAGCCGAGATAGCGGCCGGCCCGCGACAGATCGGCGCCGGTGTCGCGATTCGATAACGCGACAGCCGTGCCGGGAGGGGCGTCGAACTTCACCTTCGCACCAGGCACCACTTCTGCAATCCCGGTCGCCATCTCGCTCGGCGTCGTCACCGATCCCATGGTGATGTTGAAGACCCGGTTGCCGAGGTCTTGCGCGTCCAGCGCCATGACGGTGCCGCGCGCCGCATCCTTGGAGTAGACCCATTCCATCGGTCCCGGAGGCACCGTCGCCTCTTGGCCGGCAAGCGCGTTGCGCATGGCCTCGCGCACGATGTTCGACGGTCCGCCGCCGCCGGAGCCGCTCCATGGTCCGAACGCAGCCCCGTAGCGCAAGCCGGCGAACTCGATCCCGCACCAGCGCGCGTAGTTGAGGCCCAGGCTTTCCACCGATTGTTTGGTCGCCGCATAGAACGTGGTCGGGCGTGGAAACGCCTCTTCCTTGCCGAAATCGCCGTCGTCCGCGCCGCCTTCCAAATAATGATTGAGCACGCTTGATGAGGACACCACCACGCGCCGGACACCTGTGACCCGCGCGGCTTCCAGGACGTTCACCGTGCCCATGATGTTGAGGTTGATCGCCGCATAGGGGTCTTTCTGGGCGCCGAGCGTCAGCATCGGATTGGCCGCCGTGTGGACGATCTTGTCGATACCGTGCGTGCGCAGCCCATCGATGATCGACAACGGCCGCAGCACATCGCCGCCGATCAGTGTCACCTTGGCGAGATCAACAATCTGGCCGATCGCCTGGATCTGGGCGGCCGGATCCATCAATACGGGCTTCTCGTCGCGCTCAACCAATATGCGGGCGACCTGTGAGCCGATCAGCCCCGCGCCAATCACCAATGTGGGCATAAGTCCTGCTATTCCGATCCTGCCAGGCCGGCCTGCTGCACGACCTTGCCCCACCGTACCATTTCGGAGTCGATGAAACTCTGCAGTTCTGCGGATGGCTGATTGGGCGCCGGGATCATCCCCAAATTGCTGATCTGCTCCTGGACGTCCGATTCAGTGAGGATATCATCCAGCGCGGCGTGCAGTCGCGCCACGATGGGTCCGGCCGT
The DNA here is from genome assembly GCA_019241285.1 of Xanthobacteraceae bacterium. Lineage (GTDB taxonomy): Bacteria > Pseudomonadota > Alphaproteobacteria > Rhizobiales > Xanthobacteraceae > JAFAXD01. The sequence continues at coordinate 1,804 of JAFAXD010000276.1, forward strand.
ATGTGCCGGTGCAACGATCATGCCCCATCCGGCCGTGTTAAAGCTCGGCACACCCACCTCGGCGAGCGGCGGAATGTCTGATGCGGACGGAATGCGCTTGGCCGATGTCACGCCGAGCGCGAGGAGCTTGCCGGCCCTGACCTGCGGGAGTGCCACCACCGGATCGGAGAACATCAGCGACACGTGCCCGGCCATGACATCTGTCAGCGCCGGCGCGTTGCCCTTGTAGGGCACGTGCAGCATTTCGATCCCGGTGAGCGTCTTGAACAACTCGGCATAGAGATGGTGCGGCGAGCCAGGCCCGCCGGACGCGTAGGAGAGCTTGCCCGGATTGCTCTTGGCGTAGCTCACCAACTCGGCAACCGAATGCGCCGGCACCGACGGATGCAGCACGAGCATGAACGGGACATAGGCCGCGAGCTTCACCGGCGCGAAGTCCTTGGCCGGGTCGTAGGGCAATTTCTTGTAGAGGGTCGGACTGATTGCGAGCGACCCGCTTCCCGCCATCACCAATGTATATCCGTCGGGCGCGGCTTTGGCGCAGGCGGCCGTGCCGATGGTGGAACCCGCGCCGGCCCGGTTCTCAACCACGACAGGCTTGCCGAGGCGGTCACCCATTCCGGGCGTCAGGGCGCGGCAGAGCGCATCGATCGAGCCGCCCGCCGGCCACGGAGCAATCAATGTTATTTGTCTGGTCGGATAGTCCTGCTCTTGGGCGCGCGCCAACAGCGGCCATGCGGCCGCACCGGCGAGACCCGCGATCACTTCGCGTCGTCTCATGGCAACCCCCGCTGGTGGGTTAAGGAGCCTAGCATGGGTCCGGTTGAGGCGTATAGCTACCCCGATCACGGGATTAGTAGGTGGGCATCGCGCACGCACCGCGCTCAAAGCTGGCGATAACCTCGCGAGCGCGATGCCCACGCTGTCCGCGCTATCCTACAGTTGGGCACGGCGCCCTCGTGCGCTGTGCAAATGGTCATCCCTGGCGCCGTGCCCACCCTACGGTCTGAGTCTGGATTAGAACACCAAACCGACCTTGAAAACTTCAACTGCGTAGAAACATAGCTCGGCGTCCAGCGCGCGCTGGATATTGGTGGCCTTGCGGAAGCCGTGTTGTTCGCCGGCAAACAGCAAATAGCCGACCGGGATGCCGCGGCGGCGCAGCGCCTCCACCATCGCTTCGGTCTGATTTGGCGGCACCACCGCATCCTCATCGCCCTGGAAAAAGATCACCGGCCGCGACAGACGGTCGGCGTGATAGAGCGGCGACCGCTCGCGATAGAGCGCTTCCTCCTGCGGATACGGGCCGATCAACCAATCCAGATAGCGCGACTCGAACTTGTGGGTGTCGCGCGCGAGCGCCGTGATGTCGCTGACCCCGTAGTAGCTGGCACCGCCGCGAAAGACGTCATGGAAGGCGAGTGCAGCGAGTGTCGTGTAGCCGCCGGCACTGCCGCCGGTGATCACCATGCGGTTTTTATCAACAAGTCCGCGCTTCGCCAGAAACTTTGCTCCATTGATGCAATCCTCAACATCGGCAACGCCCCAGTTGCGTTCGAGTGCGTCGCGATAGGCCCGGCCGAAGCCGGTGCTGCCGCGGTAATTCACGTCAAGCACCGCAATGCCGCGACTGGTCCAGTATTGAATTCCGAGGTTGAGCGACGCAGAGGCGGCCGACGTCGGCCCACCATGGCAGCGCACCAGCAGCGGCGGCTTATCGCCGTCCGGCGCCACATAATCGGGATTGCGCGGTGGATAGAACAAAGCGTAGGCCGCCGATTCCCCGGTCGTTGGGAACGTGATGGGCTCGACTGCCGTCAGATAAGTCGCGATGTTGATGTCGGGACGATCAAGAATATCGGTCGATCTCTTCAGAATGCGATGGTCGCCTGAGCCGATGTCCAACAGCACCACGCTCGATGGATGCGATGGCGCACCGGCAATGAACAACGCCTGATCGCTATTCGCCCGCAGCGACGTGAACTGGGTGAACGGCGTCTCCAGCCGACGCAGCGCACCGGTGGCAAGATCGATGACGGCAAGCCGGCCGAGGCCGGCTTCGACGAAACTACAAACAATGCGGTTCGATCCGGCGAAAGCATAAGTCGACATGCCGAACACCCACTGCGGCTGACCGAACTCCGCCGCCATGGGCGCGATCGACCGCATCTCGCCGCTGGCGAGCGTGAGGCAATAGAGATTCCACCAGCCTGACCGATCCGAGACGAAGTAAAGCTCGCCGCCGTCCGGCGACCATTCGGGCTGGAAGATCGATTCCGCCGGGCCGCCCGCGACGACGCGCGGCGTACCGACGATCGCGCCGTCATCGCTCAACTCCGCAACGAAGAGCGTGGTGCCGTTCCACGGCATATTGGGATGGTCCCAGGCGAGCCAGGCGAGGCGGCGCCCATCCGGCGACAGCCGTGGCGAGGCGAAGAAATCGTGGCCTGCGGCGAGGATTTCACCGGGAGCCGCGCCGGGCTGGGTCAGATCGACGGCGACGATTGCGTTGACGGGCTGACCGGGCGCGGCGTGATCTTCGCGCACACCGATCCAGTGCTGGCGCTTCTGATCGATGGTGCCATCGGCAAACCGCCACTGGCGACCGGGCGCAGCCGGTGCTGGCGTCAGTGGCGTCGGCTCTCGATCGTCCGCACCAATCCGGTGGAGCCGACCATCGGCGAAATTCGAGAAATAGAGAACTCTGCGCGCGACGCTCCACGCGCCGCCACCATACTCGTGCACGCGCGTTCGCGCACTGAAAGGCGGCGGAACCATATCAGTGGCATCGCCATCGGGTGTGCCCCGCACCACGACATTGCGCCCTTGCTCCTGCGGCCGCGCTTCGAGCCAACAGATGCTGTCACCGTCGAACCGGGCGTCCGACAACCCGATCGACTGACTGACGATCAGATCCGACGTGATCGGGGATTTCCACGATCCGTACGGGGCCGTTTTTGGATTGGTCGACATGAGTGCTCGGGTTGCGTGCAGATTGGCGTCTACATCATGTCGCATCCTCGGCAGGGCCACCAGCCGGAGCCCCACGGTGGATGAATACCCAACCCGCGAGAGCGCCGAAACGTCCTATTGATTTTTCGCGACATGCAAGCCGAAAACGGGGAGGAACGCTTTGCAGATGTGACACGCGGGGGCTTTGCGACGTGCCGAGTATTTGGGTTCTGACGGCGGTCATTGCCGCGTTGCTGGTGGTGATCAGCCTTGCCCAGCCGATGGCGGAGCGTCTGCGCCTTCCCTACACGGTGCTGCTCGCCGTTATCGGCGTCGCGCTTGCCGGCCTCGCTGCGTTCCTGCTCTACACGCCGCTGACCGACGCATTCAATGATATTGCCCAGCCCATCGTCGAGTTTCCGTTCAACGCGACGGTGTTTCTGGTCATCTTCCTGCCGCTGCTGCTGTTCCATGCCGCGCTGACCATCGACGTTCGCGAGCTCGTCGAGGATGCGGCGCCGATTCTCATGTTGGCGATCGTCGCCGTGTTCGTCGCCGCGGCCGGGGTCGCATTTCCACTATCGATCCTGGGCGGCATCACACCGGTCGTTGCCCTTCTGGTCGGCGCGATCGTCGCGACGACTGACCCGGCGGCGGTGGTCGGCATCTTTCGCGATCTCGGCGTTCCAACGCGGCTGGTGCGACTCGTTGAAGGCGAAAGCCTGCTCAATGATGCGGCCGCGATCGTGTTGTTCACGGTGCTGTTGGGGATCATTGCCGACGGGACGCAGCCAAGCTTCATCGCCGGCGCCATGCACGTTGCCACGAGCTTTGGCGGGGGGGTCGTGGTCGGGTTCGTCGGCGGACGTTTGTTCGGGATGGCCGCGCCACTGCTTAACGGCTCGAAGGCCGCCGAGGTGACGCTATCGCTGGCGCTTCCC
>JAFAXD010000218.1 GCA_019241285.1 Xanthobacteraceae bacterium
TCGTAGTGGATCAGAGAGCCGCGGCGTCCGCGTCGGGTGGAAAAGCCTTCGGCCAGCATACGCACGATCGCGGCAAAATCCTCACGCGCGAGCGCGCGGAAAGGCCAGGCGCGGCGGAAGCGCGTGTAGAGCGCATCGTCGTCCCAATCCTGCGCGGCGACTTCGGCGACGATCTGTTGTGCCAATACATCGAGCGGCGCTTGCGGAATAGTCAGCGTGTCGAGCTCGCCCCGGCGCACGCTGTCGAGCAGCGCCGTGCACTCCACAAGGTCATCGCGCGAGAGCGGGAACAGCCGCCCCTTCGGCGTTCCGTCGATGGCGTGGCCGGACCGTCCGACCCGCTGCAGGAAGGTCGAGATCGCGCGCGGCGAGCCGATCTGACACACAAGATCGACGTCGCCGATATCGATGCCGAGCTCCAGCGATGCCGTTGCGACCAGCGCTTTCAGCTCGCCGCGTTTGAGCCGCTGCTCGGCGTCGAGCCGCTTTTCCTTGGCGAGGCTTCCGTGATGCGCGGTGACGGCGTCCTCGCCCAACAAGTCGGAGAGCGCGCGCGTTACCCGTTCGGAGAGCCGGCGGGTGTTGACGAAGATCAGCGTGGTGCGGTGCTCGGCGATCAGCTCGGCCAAGCGTTTGTAGATCTCCGTCCAGGTGTCGAGCGACATCACCGCTTCGAGCGGCGCGCCGGGAATATCGATGGCGAGATCGCGGGGGCGCTGATGCCCGGTATCGATGATCTGGCACTTGCCGTGCCCGACACCGACCAGAAAATGCGCGACCGTTTCGATCGGCTTCACGGTGGCCGAGAGGCCGATGCGGACGAGGCGGTCGCCGCACAGCGCCGACAAGCGTTCTAGCGACACGGCGAGATGAGTGCCGCGCTTGTTGCCGGCGATGGCATGGATCTCATCGACGATGACCGAGCGCGTGGTCGCCAGCATCTTGCGGCCCGACCCCGAGCCGAGCAGCACGTAAAGCGATTCCGGCGTGGTAACGACGATATGCGGCGGCTTGCGCCGCATGCGTTCGCGCTCCGGCGAGGGCGTGTCGCCGGTGCGGACGACCGTTCGGACTTCCACATCGGGCAGGCCGCGCTCGCGTAGCGCCGCGCGAACGCCGGCAAGCGGCTGCTCGAGGTTTTTGTTGATATCGTTCGACAAAGCCTTCAGCGGCGAGACGTACACGACCTGTGTCTCGTCCGGGAGCGTGCCGGCGATCCCCTGGCGCACAAGGTCGTCGATCGCCGCCATGAAGGCGGCTAATGTCTTGCCGGAGCCAGTCGGCGCCGCGATCAGGACGTTGCGTCCAGCCTTGATCGCCGGCCAGGCTTCCGCCTGCGCGGCGGTCGGCGCTGCGAACGCGCCCTCGAACCACGCGTTCACCGCCTCATGGAACAGCGGCTTTTTGACCTTTGTCAGCATCGGGTGAATACAAGCAGCCGATTGTGGCCGGGGATCGGGTCTATCCAGAATATGGGTCGGAGCGGGATGCGTTCAACGCAAGCTCTCGCGATCCCGACAGGATGCCGGTAAACCCGTGACAGGATAGCGGGACTTGCCCCCGCGTTGAAATGAGGAGTTCGCCTATGCCGCTTGGTCTCATTGCCTTTGCCGCGGCATGCGCCTTTGTGGGGATTGGGCTCTATATCAACATCGCGGAGCAGCCGGCGCGGCTCGGCTTGGCGCCGAGCGCGATGATGAAGGAATGGACGCCGAGCAACCGGCGTGGGTTCATCCTGCTCAGCGCGCTCGCACTGCTCGCTGCCATCCTCGCGTTCGCTGACTACGCTCGCACCGGCGACACCCGCTGGACTATCGGCGGAGCCGTCATCCTGGCTAGCGGACTTTACGCCTATTACGTCATCGAGCCGGTGAACCTCTGGCTCTACACCCTGGAGCCGGACGCACCGGAATCGGTCGCCCGCGAGCTGATGCGCGATTGGGGCTTGGTCGAATGGGGGCTGACGGTCATCGGCCTGTGGGCGTGCGGTATCTTCGCCTGGGCCATCGTCGTGCCGGCGTGATCAGGCTGCGGCCGGCAAGCTTCGCATCAATCGCTCGAGGCCCTGGGCGGTGGTCAGTTCCGGCTTCCAGCCTAGCCGGATGAGCGCAGCTGGGTCCGCGACCAGGGACTCGGTCGCGAAGCGCTGATCGCTGCTGCGTCCAAGCGCGTCGAGGCCGATGTCGAACAGCTTGGCGGGAACCGGAAAAACGGCCGGCCGGCGCCCGAGCCCGCGCCGCATGGCGGCAATCATTTCCGCGAGCGTCAGCGGCTCAGGATCGGCGACAATCAGCGGTCGTCGCAAGGTTTGCGGGCTCTGCACCAGCAGGGCGATGGCGGAGGCGAGGTTGTCGACCGAAAGGAGCGAGCGCCGCGCGGTCAGTCCTCCGAGCGGGAGTGGGTAGGGGGAGCGGGCCAGGCTGACCAGCCGCGCCAAATTGCCGACCATCCCCGCTCCGTAGACCGTGACCAGCCGCAGCGCGACCCAATCAAGATCCAGGTCCGCCAAACCGCGTTCCGCCGCCAGCTTGGAGCGTCCGTAAGCGTCCGTCGGCTCCGGGGTCATCTCCTCGGTGAGGACCTGCGTGAAGGCCGGCCCGGATTGGGCACGCACCGAGGACAGGAATACAAACCGCCGTACCCCGGCGCGGTGAGCCGCGCGGGCGAGGCTGATGGTCGCATCCGTGCCCAGCAGCCGGTGATCGTCCTCGGGCAAGCCCGACATGGCGTGCGACGGGCCCGCGGTGTGGATGACCGCATCGACATCGGCCAACGCCGCCGACATGTTCTGCGGCCGCATGAGATCGCCAACGACCGCGCTTGCATACTCAACCGGAAGGTTGCTTGGGCGGCGCAGCAAAACCCGCAGCCGAAACCCGTGTCGGCCGAGCTCGCGCAGCAGGTGCTGCCCGATGAAGCCCGTCCCTCCTGTGAGGGCAATCAACGGCTTATTCATGCGACGTAAAGCCCAGACGACTTAGGTTCTGCTATGCTAGCACGTGGTCACCGCCCCAAACGGGGTAGGAAACCTGTTTACCGGACCGTCGAATTGCCAAAAGGAACACCGTTCGACCCTGTGCGTTCGCGATGAGCGCTGCTAGATGCGCGTTGGCCGTGCGAACTGCGGTCTGATCGGCAAGTGCGCTGGAGTCCCCCTGAGATCCATATGTTGAGTCCCAACCAAGCTCCTGCGCCCTTGCCCACCGAAGACGTCCACACCTCGACGGTTCTTGGCGCCATCATCGACGAAGCGCCGCTCAAGGGATTCACCCTGGAATGGCTGATCAATAACCTGCCGCACCGCTCGTTCGGTGCCATCATGTTGTTGTTGGCGATCGTCGCCATGGTACCGGTGGTGTCGATTGCGGCCGGGCTGCTGATCGCGATTTTGGCCGTGCAGATCGTGATGGGCTACAAGACGCCGGTGTTTCCGCAGCGCCTGATGAAGCGCCCGCTGCCGACGCGCTACCTGCTTCCGCTCGAGCACTACGCCATCCCGCTGCTGACGCGGCTTGAAACAGCGGTCCGCCCGCGCTGGCCCGCATTGGTGCGCGCCTCCTCGCGATTGACCGGCGTGGTCATCCTGCTGCTCACGTTTGTTTTGCTGACCTTCCCGTTCCCGCTCTCGAACATTCCACCGGCTGCAATCATTGCCCTGATCGCGCTTGCGGAGTCCGAGCGCGATGGGTTGTTGTTGACCGCCGCGCTCACCTTGGGCGCGGTATTGTTGGTGCTCGTTTTTGCCGCCGTGCTCGGCCTTATTGACGGGGCGGAGTGGATTCTGCGATTCCTGTAATCTCGTTCGGCCTGAAGGCGGCCAGCAGGTCTTTTGCGCCTGGCTGGTCCATTCCCTTGTCCATCCTGGCGTTGGTCGCCGCGAGCAGCCTGGCGACGGTGTTGTTGCGGATCGCGACCGCATTGCGCTCGTAGCCGCCGCGCTGAAAGAAGTTCGAGGTTGGGATGTGCTCGCGCAGCGCGGCCGGAATGGTGATCATGTCGAACCCATTACCATCGCCGGTGAGGTTCATCATTTCGAGCTCCGCCGCGCTCAACTGCCCGGCGTAGCCTTTACGGCGGGCGAAGATGATGGAATCGAGCAGCTTCTGGGTCTGCAACAGCGGGCCCACGTCAACGTCGAGAACCAGCGCATGCACGGCGAGACCCTTTGCGGTTTTGGCCAGTTTTTCGTGCTCGTTCCACTGATCGGGCACGCTGCGGCAGTAAGCTGTCATGCGTAGTACCACGTCGGCCTTGCGAAGCAGCTTGGCTTTGGCGACGTCGCTGAGCCCGGCAGCTTTGGCCCGCAGCAGCGACGCAAAACGCTCGCCGTGTTCGGCCAGAATCGCAACGCTGTTCGTGGTCAGCAATTGGTTGTAGCCCAGCGCTGTCGAGATCGCGCGTGCTCCCGGCGCGTGCCCTTCAAGCCCGGCCTGCGTGTTGTATTTGCCGTTGCCGCCGACTTCGAACGCGTAGATGCGCGCCGCCTGTTCCGGCGTCAGTCCGGCGGCGCGCGCGACCTTGGCGTAGGCGCGCTTGTAATCGATCTCCTTTGCCGGTCGGGTTGGCGCGAACGCAAAGTGCTCGTGCGCCTGATGTAGAAAATCGGCGACGACCGCTATCTGCGCACGCTGATGCGCCTCCTCTTGTTGCTCATCAGGAGGGGGCACTGGTCGCGGCGGGCCGGTATAGCGCGGCGGCTGCGTCAAGACGTAGTCCTCGGCGACGATGACTTCACCGTTGCGGCGCTTGGCGTTGCGTTGCTGGCGCTTGAGCTTGATCTCATCCCAGTATGGCGCGGCGACCTCTTCGAAGGCTTGGCGCGCTGCCTGATAGATCGCGAGCTTACGGGCGTACTCCGCGTGGGTATCGGCAGCCGTCGGCGGCTCCGACTCGGCTTGCTGGGCGGCTGACACGCCCATGCCGACGCCGAGAAGAAGAGCCCAGCTCAACAAAGCACAGGAAATCGTGCGAAGGTTTCGCGCCATGCTAAGCATCAATCGATCTGGATCATCATCCTGACATAAGTGCACAACTGGTTACCAAAGTCCTTCCACGCGATGCCTGATAACCGACCATGAAACACGTTCCTGTCCTCATCGCCGGCGGCGGCCCGGTGGGGATGACCTTGGCCCGCGATCTCGCGCGCCGCGGCGTCCAAACCATGCTGGTCGAGCGCAATCCCACGACCACGCGCCACCCCAAGATGGACATTACCAATGCGCGCAGCATGGAGCTGTTTCGGCGGCTGGGTCTGGCCGAGGCGCTTCGCGCCGTGGCGGTACCCGAGGCCAACAATTTCGACGTCTCCTGGATCACCGGGCTGTCCGGTTATGAACTCTACCGCTTCCGTTACCCGAGCGTGACGCAATGGCGGCAGATGATCCGCGACAAAAATGACGGAAGCATGCCCGCGGAGCCGCCGATGCGGGTCTCGCAGGTGGAGATCGAGCCGGTGCTGGCGCGCGCGGTCCGCAGCGAGCCCAAGGTGGCGGCGCGCTGGGGCGTGGCGTTCGAGGACCTCGCGCAGGATGCGGATGGGGTCACTGTCCGGCTGCGGCTCGCCGCGGGCGAACCGGAAGTGGTGCGCTGCGACTACCTGGTCGGCTGTGACGGCGGCACCAGCGCGGTGCGGCACGCGCTCGACATCGGTTTGGATGGCCAAGCCGCGGTGCAGCAGCGCTTCATGACGCATTTCCGCTCGACCGCTACCGACGTGCTGCAGCCGTGGGGGATCGCCTGGCATTACCAGGCCCTCAAGGGAACGCTGATCGCCCAGAACGATCGCGATATCTGGACGTTGCAGACGCGTTGGCCCAACGACGTACCGCCGGAGACAATCGATCCATCGGCGTTGCTGCGCGCGTTTGCGGGACGCGATTTCGATCATGAAATCCTGGTCGCGAACAGCTGGGCCTCGCATTTGCTGGTCGCGCAATCGTATCAGCGCGGGCGCGTGTTTCTCGCCGGTGACGCCTCGCATCAGTACATCCCGACCGGCGGCTATGGCATGAACACCGGGATCGGCGACGCCTGCGATCTCGGCTGGAAGCTCGCCGCTGTCGTGCACGGCTTTGCGTCGCCCGATCTCGTTGCCTCCTATGATCCGGAACGCCGTCCGGTCGGCGTGCGCAACTGCGAGGCCGCCGCCCATCACACAAAGGTGCGTGGTGCCATCGCCGACATCCTGCGCGCAGATCTTGATGCGTCCGGCGACAACGGGTATCGACTGCGACGTGAGGCCGGCGACCGGATCGCGGCGCTCGGCAACGCCGAGAACGAGAGCTACGGGATCGAGCTCGGCTACGCCTATCTCAACTCGCCGATCATCTGCGCCGAGCCGGAAGCGCAGGTTCCTGGCAACGCGCTCGACTATGTTCCGTCGACCGTGCCGGGCGTACGCCTGCCCAGTGTTGTTCTGACCGACGGCACGCCGATCTACGACCAACTCGGACCCTGGTTCACACTGCTATGCTGCGGCGTGTCGCCGAGCGCCACACTTGTTGCTGCGGCGGAAGCGCGAGGCATGCCGCTCGCGCTGCTGCAGCTGGAAGCTCCGGAGCTGGAGCAGGTGTATGGGCGCGGTCTCATCCTGGTGCGGCCGGATCAACATGTCGCGTGGCGAGCGGCTGTCTGTGACGACAGCCGCATTGCGCAGGCCGTGGTGGCACGTTCCCTCGGTTGGCCCGTGGGCTAGGGCCATCGCTTTAGGTTCGAACAGGATTCCCGACCTCGTCATTGCGAGGAGCGAAGAACGAAGCAATCCAGTGCGGCACCTCACCGCTGGATTGCTTCGCTCCGCTCGCAATGACGGGCGGCTAGGCGGCGGCCTTGCGGTTGATCGCGAGCCGGGCGTCCACCGTCGCCACAGTCTCATCGACGATCGGCGAGCGCATGCCCTTCTGGGCACCGATGGCCTGCACCAGCCGATCGGTGCGTTCGATATTCGGCGCGCCGGCGAACAGAGCGCGCGCTGCTGACGACGGCCGGGTCAGTCCGTCGGCGGCGGCGGCGTATTTCTCAAACGGCACGAGATCGTTCGGATCGGCCCCGAGCGCGACCACGAGGTCACGGACCCAATTGTAGACGGTGCGCGACTTCTCGACGTCGGCGTGCACCGCGTCCTTGATGTTGATGGCCGCATCCCTGGTGACGCAGCGATAATTGCCGGTAAGGAGCATGGCCCATTTGGCCAGTGGCACGTAGATCGAGTCGTGCACTTTGAGCTTGACCGGAATGTCTACCGGACCGTCGCCGGCGTCATAGCGCACCGCCTCGATGTCCTGCTGCATCTGCCGCAGCATTGCGGTGTGCTTATCGGAATCGAAGCGGGCGACCTTGAAGTTGGTCGGCAACGTCACCATCAACACGTTGCTCTTTTCCTCGGGCGGGCGAATGGCCTGCGGGTCCGGGCTGCACAGCGTCACCAGGCCGGGCTCGAAGCCCTCCCACACGCTCGGATCTGTGTAACAGGCGCGCAACGAGTCCGCGTTGAGGCCGGGGATGCGTTTGAGATAGGGCAGCGGCGGCATGTTCATGATCGACATGCA
>JAFAXD010000219.1 GCA_019241285.1 Xanthobacteraceae bacterium
GATGGGCCACACGACCCTGCACGGCGGCGCTATCAACCTGCACGGCCGCGATATCGCCAGGCTGAAGCCGCACCGGCGCTCCTGGGCCGGGCTCGGCTACGTGCCGCAGGAGCGCGAGATCTTTCCCTCGCTGTCGCTACGGGAAAACCTGGAAGTGGCGCTGCGCCCCGGCACTTGGACGATCGATGCGGTCTATGCCCTGTTCCCGCGGCTTGCCGAGCGGCAGAACAATCGCGGCAATCAGCTCTCGGGCGGCGAGCAGCAAATGCTCGCAATCGCCCGAGCGCTTGTAGGCAACCCATCGGTGATCCTGATGGATGAACCCTCCGAGGGCCTCGCGCCGGTAATCGTCGAAGAGCTCGCGCGCGCCATCAAGCGCCTCGCCTCCGCGGATGGCCTCACGCTTGTCGTAGTGGAGCAGAACACGCGGCTTGCGCTCGATATCTCACCGCGCACCGTCGTGCTCGATCGCGGCCGCGTCGTGTATGACGGCGCGAGCGACGTGCTGAGAGCTGATCCGGCGAAGCTGGAGCAGTTGATCGGCGTGGGAAAGCGCTGAACTCGCGGCACGTCTCCCCTCCCCGCGTAGCGCGCGGGGGGCGGTAGGGCTGGGGGCTCTTGTTGATGGCGCGCTCAACAACAAGACCCCCCACCCCATCCCTCCCCACCACTCCCTACGCTCGCGGGGGGAGGGAGTACATAAACCGCGAGTCTTGAGAAATAATCACATCCCCCTCAGCCGCGCGATCAGGTCCGGGGTGGGGTAGGCGTCGGCCGGGAGGCCGAGCTTGATCTGCACCGCCTTGACGGCGATGCGCGTCGCGGTGCCGAGCTTGCCGTCGGCGCCGCCGACATCATAGCCGTGCCGGATCAACAATTGCTGCAGCTCGCGCGTCTGTTCCATGCTGATCGGCGCGACCGTGCCTGCGCCTTTTCCCATGGCCGGCGCGCCGGCAAGCCGCGTCGCGTAGTAAGCGGCCGTGGTCGAATAGACAGCCGAGTTGTTCCATTTCAGGTAAACCTGGAAATTGTCGTAAGCCAGGAATGCCGGCCCGAACCGCCCCATCGGCAGCAACACGGACGTGGGCATGTTGTCGTTCGGCAACGCGCGGCCGTCCGGATAGGTCACGCCCCATTGGGCCCATTGCGAACGCGGCTGTTTGACGTCGAGCCCGGTCTCCTTCCAAGGCAGGTTCGGCGGAACGTGGATTTCTTGCAGCCACGGCTCACCGCGCTTCCAGCCGAGACTGACTAGATAGTTGCCGGTCGACCCGATCACGTCAGCGGCGCTGCGCAGCAGGTTGCGGTGGCCATCGCCGTCATAGTCGACCGCGTATTTGATGTATTCGGTCGGCATCATCTGCGTCTGGCCAAGCTCGCCCGCCCAGGAGCCGATCATCTCCGGTGCAGTGAGATCGCCGCGATCGATCAAGCGCAGGGCATCGAATAGCTGGCCGCGGAACATATCGGCGCGGCGGCAATCGTAGGCGAGCGTCGCGATGGAACGGATCGACTGGTCCTTGCCCATGTTGGCGCCGAAATCGCTCTCAAGCCCCCAGAAGCCGGCGATGACGGCAGGCGGGACGCCGTATTGCTGCTCCTCGCGAGCAAAGGTCGCGGCGTTCTTCTTGATCTGGGCAATTCCCGCCGAGATGCGCCCGCCCGGCAGCATCTTGGTCGAGAACTCAAGGAAGCTTTGCGCGAATACGCGCTGACCCCGATCGATATTGATGATACGCGGATCGTAGGTGAGGTACGGCCTGGCCTGGGCAATGGCGTTGCGGGAAACGCCTTGTGCCAGGGCCTCCTGCTCGAACTGCGCGAGCCATTGGTCGAACGAGCCAGACGTGCGGCACGGGGTCTGGGCGAGCGCGGGTGATACGACAACAAATAGTGCGGCTATCGCCGTGAGAGCACGTAGAAACTGTCGCATGACCCCATCCCCTCGGAGATCTTACCTCTCCCCGCTTGCGGGGAGAGGTCGACTTTCGAGCGCAGCGAAGAAAGTCGGGTGAGGGGGCGCTTCCACAAGCTCAGAACGCGCGGAGAGGCCCCCTCACCCGGATTGCTTCGCAATCCGACCTCTCCCCGCAAGCGGGGAGAGGTAAGGCAACCGCGATTCTCTGCCCGGATCAGACAGGTAAATTACGGCTGCTCTGCGTCAATGCGGGTGCGTCTCCAGCGCCGGAGCGGTGAGCGCATCGAGTGCGCCGATCTCGGCGCCGGAGAGCTTTGATTCGGCCGCCTTGATGTTCGCATCGATCTGCTCCGGACGCGAAGCGCCGGCGATCACGCTGGCAACGTTCGGCTTTTCCAGGAGCCACGCGAAGGCGACGCCGAGCACGTCGAGTTTATGCGCGTCACAGAACTCGACGATCTTGTAGGTGAGCTCCAGGTTGTCATCGGTCCAGAACAGGTCAGAGAGCCGGTTCTTGGCGGCAAGGCGCGTGCCTTCCGGTGTCGGCGCGCCGCGCCGATACTTGCCGGTGAGCAAGCCGCTGGCGAGCGGGAAATAGGGGATGAGCGCGATCTTGCGCTCAACCATCGCCGGCACGCGCTCCTTCTCGATATGGCGCTTGATGAGGCTCAGCTCATCCTGCGCGCAGATAAAGCGCGTGAGCCCCAGCCGCTTTGACGTCTCGTCGGCTTCGGTGAGTTGCTTGCCGTCGAAGTTGGAGCTGCCGATGTGGCGTACCTTGCCCTGTTTCACGAGCTCGTCGAGCGCGCGCAGCGTTTCTTCGATCGGCACGCTCGGGTCGGGCCGGTGCTCATAATAGAGATCGATGTAATCCGTCTTCAGCCGCCGCAGGCTCGCTTCAACCGCGCTCATGATGTACTTGCGTGAGGCGCCGCGCATGGTTCCGGCGTCGTCAAACGGAAAGCCGAACTTGGTCGCGAGCACGACATCCTTGCGCCGCGGCCCCAGGATCTCGCCGAGAAACTCCTCCGATTTGCCCTTCGGCCCGTAGATATCGGCGGTGTCGAAATGGTTGATGCCGCGGTCCAGCGCGTGATGCACCAGGGCGCGCGTCGCCGCGAGATCCATGCGGGCCCCGAAATTGTTGCAGCCCAGTCCGACAACCGAAACCTTGAGGTCGGATGTGCCGACGTCACGATACTCCATGGCGATGATCCTGCAGGCGGTGGATGATGGCCCCTTCCATACAGGCCGGGCGCCCGGCTCGCCAGTTTTCTTGACCGTCAGGTCGTGCTTGACATATGTAAGGTGGTGGCTTACATCGGACCGTGATCCGCTCGTTCAGAAACAAGGCCCTGGAACGCTTTTTCGCAACCGGCGAGGGACGCCGGCTCAGTGTCCAGAACCCAAAGCGTATTGCCAACATTTTGCGCGCCCTCGACGACGCGGCGCGGCCTGAGGACATGAACCTGCCCGGCTTCCGCTTTCACACGCTCGTGGGTCGTGATCGCGGTCGTTATGCAGTGACCGCGAGTGGAAATTGGCGGATCACTTTTGGATGGTCGGAAGGTGATGCAATCGATGTGGACCTTGAAGACTATCATTGAGGAGAGATGCAATGGTCACAAAGCCCCTCAAGCGCGGCCTACCCCCTATGCACCCAGGGGAACTTTTGCGTGAAGAAATCTTACCTGCGCTACATCGACCGAAAACTGAAATCGCGAAGCTGCTAGGCGTGTCGCGTCAGACCCTCTATGACATCCTTGAAGAGAGGCAGCCGGTGACGCCGATCATGGCATTGCGCCTGGGCAAGCTGTGCGGCAACGGACCCGACCTCTGGCTCAATCTACAGAAGCGCTACGATCTTCAACGCGCTGAGCAGCAGCTTGGCGACAAGATCAAGGCCATCCCAACTCTGGAAGTCGCATGATGTCCGCCGATATCCGCACCAAACCCGCTGCGCGCCCGTATCTCGCCGCGACCGCCAAGTTCGCCTCCGGCGATGACAACCCGCGCGAGTTCCTCGAGCGCTGCCTCAAGGCACTCGATACGTGGGAGCCGCAGATCGGCGCCTTCGTCACGCTCAACCTTGCGGGGGCACGCGCGGCTGCGGACGCCTCGGCCGCGCGCTGGCGCGCCGGAAAGACGCTTTCGGCGATCGACGGGATGCCGACGGGCATCAAGGACGTGATCGAGACGGTCGACATGCCGACGCAGATGGGCTCACCGCTGTTCGAGAACTGGCACTCCATGAAGGACGCCGCGAGCGTGGTCGCGCTGCGCGCGGCCGGTGCCGTCATCCTCGGCAAGACCGTCACCACCGAGTTCGCCGCGATGTTTCCGCGCGGCACCCGCAACCCGTGGAACCCCGCGCACACGCCGGGCGGATCGAGCAGCGGGTCAGCCGCCGCAACCGCGGCCGGCATCATCAGCGCCGGGCTCGGCACGCAGGTGATCGGCTCGGTGCTGCGGCCGGCGAGCTTCTGCGGCGTGGTCGGCTACAAGCCGACGGTGCATGCGCTCAACCGCACCGGCAGCCACGACCCGCAGAGCCAGAGCTGCACCGGCGTGCTGGCCGCCTCGCTGGAGGATGCCTGGCAGGTCGCCTACGAAATCGCGCAGCGCGCCGGCGGCGACCCGGGCTGGCCCGGATTGAGTGGACCAGACCGCATGCCGGCCGCCAAAAAGCCGCGCCAGCTCGCATTTTTGGAGACCTCTGGCTGGGCATTCGCCGATGCGCCTGCCAAGCAATGCATGCAGGACGCACTGGGGCGCATTGGCGCGGCTGGCGTCAAGGTGCTCACGCGCGGCACTCACGCCATGGTCGACGCCATCGAGCCCGATATCGCGGGCGCGTTCGATCTCTCATTCCTGATCAACGATTTCGAGAACCGCCCCTTCCTGCAGACTTGCGCGGCTCGCGACATTGAGCAACTCAGTCCGCCCACGCGCGAGCGGTTCGTCAAAACCGCCGACATGACGCTCGCAGAATATCGCGAAGGTCTTGCGCGCCGCGAGGAGATCCGCGCGGCTTATGCGGAGCTCGCTTCGGATTGCGACGCCTGCGTGGCGCTGGGCGCGGTCGGGCCTGCTCCCCAAGGACTAAGCTCGACCGGCAATCCGCAGATGAACGTCGCAGCCTCGCTGCTCGGCATCCCGGCGATCACGCTGCCGGTGTTTACCGTTAATGACATGCCGCTCGGCCTGCAGGTGATGGGATTTGCCAACCGTGACGCCGACGCATTTGCGATCGCGGCGTGGCTGCGCTCGCTATTTTGATTACTGAGGCGGTAGCGGCTCTGGAGCCGGCGGCGGTGGCGCCGCGCGCTGGACATAGCGGCGATGATGATGCCTGCCATGAAACATCCCGTGTGAAATCGACGGGCCGGCGGTAAATCCGATTACACCGCCGGCTACAGCCCCGATCGGCCCGCCCACGAGCGCGCCTGACAAAGCGCCAAGCGCGGCATCGCCCACCCGCTCGCCCGCACTCGCCACGCTTGGCGCAATGAGGACCGCGCCCATCACCACGCTCGCCGCAACAAACATCCGCATCGTCATTCTCCCATCCGTTTATCATTACGGGCAGCATAACGGGGCGGCTGCTAAGCGGTTCCCTCGCTCCAATTAGTATGGTTAGTAAACCGCTAATCGAGTTCGTGTCCCGGACGCGGTGCAGCGCGCAGCTCTTGCGGAGCGGTGCACCGCTGATCCGGGACCGCCCAGAAAACAGTGTTTGGAACGGTCCCGGGTCTGCAGCGCACCGCTTCGCGCTGCGCTGCGCCCGGGACACGCACACCGCGCCGGAGGAATGATGCCGAAGCCGATCGTAATGCCGACCAGTCTGGTCGGATCCTACCCGCAGCCTGACTGGCTGATCGACCGCGATGAGCTGGTCAAATCGGTGGTGCGGGTGAGCGCCGAGCACCTCTGGCTGATCGACAAGGATCATCGCGCGGCGGCTCAGGACGACGCGACCATTCTGGCGGTGCGCGACCAGGAACGCGCCGGGCTCGATATCATCTCCGACGGCGAGCAGTCACGCGAGAGCTACTCCAATCACTTTGCCAACGCGCTCGAGGGCGTTGATCTCGAGAAGCCGGGCCAGACCGCGAACCGGTTCGGCAGGATGATCCCGGTGCCACGCATCGCCGGCCCGATCCGGCGCAAGCATCCCGTCGAGGTGAATGCGGTGAAGCTCGTACGCGCCAACACCGACCGCATGGTGAAGGCCACGGTGCCGGGCGCTTTCACCATGTCGGTGCAGGCACAGGACGATTACTACAAGGACCCGGAAGCGCTGGCGACCGCCTATGCGGCTGCGGTCAACGCCGAAATCAAAGACCTGTTCGCGGCCGGCGCCGATATCGTGCAGCTGGACGAACCCTGGATGGTCTCGTTCGCGGACCGGGCGCGCAAATATGGACTGCGCATTCTCGACGAGGCAATCGCCGGCGCGACCGGCAAAACCGCCGTGCATCTCTGCCTTGGCTACGCCCACGTGGTGAAGAACAAGCCTTCGAGCTACGCGTTCCTGACGGAGCTCGAAGGCACGAAGATCGACCAGGTCTCGATCGAGACGGCAGAACCGAAGCTCGACCTCGCGGTGCTCAAGGACATGCCGTCGAAAACCATCATTATCGGCGTCCTCAACCTCGGCGATATGGCCATCGAGACGCCGGAAACAGTGGCGGGCCGCATCCGCGACGCGCTAAAATACGTGTCACCGGAGCGGCTCGTCATCGCCCCCGACTGCGGCATGAAATACCTGCCGCGCGCCGTGGCGTTTGGAAAGATGCAGGCCATGGTCGAGGGCACGCGCATCGTGCGTAAAGAATTGAATTAGGTGGAGGACCCATGCCTTTCGTCACGGAACAGAACCTGACCGACATTGTGCTCGAACGCTGGAGCCACGTGCCCGATCCGCGCCTGCGCCAGATCATGCAGGCGCTGGTCAAGCACATGCATGCCTTCGTGCGCGAGATCGAGCCGACTGAGGCGGAATGGTTCACCGCCATCGACTGGCTCACCCGCACCGGCCAGATCTCGACCGACAAGCGCCAGGAATTCATCCTCGCCTCTGACACGCTCGGGGTCAGCATGCTGGTCGACGCGATCAATCACCGCTTCTCCAGCAAGGCGACGCCAACGACCGTGACCGGGCCGTTCCATATCCACGACTCGCCCGAGTTCGCCGACGGCGCCGATATGGCGCAGGGCGCGCCGGGCATTCCCTGCTTCGTGCACGGCAAGGTCAGCGACATAGACGGCCGCCCGGTTGGCAACGTGATGCTCGACGTGTGGCAGACGGACGGCGAAGGGCTCTACGAAGCGCAACGCCCGGAACTGCCTGACGTCTGGATGCGCGGGATCTATCACAGCAAGCCGGACGGCAGCTATCTGATCCGCACCGTGGCGCCGATCGCTTACACCATTCCGCTCGACGGCACCGTGGGCGAACTGTTTCATCGCACCGATATCAGCCCGTATCGGCCCGCCCACATCCACTTCATGATTAAGGCGCCGGGCTTCCACGCGGTCACCACGCACCTGTTCCAAAAGGGCGATGATTACATCGAGACCGACGTGGTCTACGGCGTGAAAGAGCCGCTGATCGTCGCGTTCGAGAAGAAGCCTGCCGGCAGCAAGGCACCCAACGGCGAAGTGATCAACGAGCCGTTCTACGATGTGCGCTACGACTTCACACTGCAGCGCCTGGCGCAGGCCGCCGCGGCTTAGTTTTTTTACCCTCCCCCTTGTGGGGAGGGTCGGCGCGTGGCGCCGGGGTGGGGGTCGTTGTTTCTTGCGTTGGCCGCGCCTCGATTCATTACAACGACCCCCACCCCGGCCGCCTTCGGCGGTCGACCCTCCCCACAAGGGGGAGGGTAAGAACCACTCACACCGCCGCCGGCATCACCTTCCCCCTAATCAAATCTGCAGCGCGCTCGGCGATCATCAGCACGCACGCATTGATGTGCGCGGTGACGAGGTCCGGCATTGCTGAGGCATCGACCACGCGCAGTTGCTCGATGCCGCGCACCTTGAGCTGCGGATCGAGCACCGTGTCAGGACCGATGCCCATCGGGCAAGTGCACGCCGGGTGGTGTACGGTGATCATGGTCTTGCGGATGTAGGCGTCGATATCGGCGTCACTGGTTACATTCGCGCCGGGTGATATCTCGTCGCCGCGGAATTCATCCATCGGTTTCTGCAGCGCGATCTCGCGCCCGCGCCGGAAGCCTTCGCGCAAGGTCGGGAGATCGTTGGGCGCGGTGAAGAAGTTGAAGCGTATGCGCGGCAGCTCGCGCGGATCGGTAGAGCGCAGCAGCACCTCGCCGCGGCTGTCGGGATGCATGATGGCGGGGCGGATGCCGAACGCATCGTTGTAGGCACCCTTCAGGCCTGGGAACCACATGTGCGCCCAGGGCGGCGAGCCCGGGAACATGTATTCGACATCGGGAGTAGCGAGCCCGGGCCGTGTCTTGATGAAAGCCAGAACGCCGCTCGGGATCGCCGTCGCCGGCCCGGTGCCCAACGCGTAGGCGCGCAGCATGTTCATCGCCATCCGGTCGAACCGCATCAGGTCGCGGAATGGCCCGGGCTGCTTGCGCTTGTACAAGATCACCGCGGCCTGGTGGTCCTGCAAGTTCTTGCCCACCGGCAGATCGATGCGCGCATGGATACCAAGGCTGCGCAAGTGATCAGCGGGGCCGATGCCGGAGAGCATCAGCAACTGCGGCGTGTTGAACGTGCCGCCGGAGAGAATGACCTCGCGCTCCGCACGCGCACGCTCGACCTGGCCGCGCTGGATAAATTCAATCCCGGTCGCGCGCGTGCCATCGATCAGGATTTTGCTGGCGTGCACCTTTGTGATCAGCGTCAGGTTGTGACGCTGCAGCACCGGCTTGAGATAGGCGGTGGCCGCAGATGAGCGCCGGCCGTTGCGAACTGTGTACTGGCTGCGCGCGAAGCCTTCGGTGTCGCCGGCGCTGTTGTC
>JAFAXD010000356.1 GCA_019241285.1 Xanthobacteraceae bacterium
TGCCTTGCCCGTGGGCCGTGGAATCCGAGATGTGGCGATCTGAAGAAGGATAAGGACGATGTGGACGGACGAACGTGTAGAGCTGCTGAAGAAGTTGTGGGCGGATGGGCTGTCGGCGAGCCAGATTGCCAATGAGCTCGGTAGCGTTACCCGCAATGCCGTTATTGGCAAAGTGCACCGATTGGGATTGTCGGGACGGACCAAGAGCTTAGCCGCCAATGCCCCGCGCCCGCGCAAGCCACGCACCCACGCCATGTTGCGTATTCGCCCGGCAGTGCGTGGGAACACCGCACTGGCGACGGCTTATGACCTTGACGTCATGGCAGAACCAGAGGTGGTCGAGAACGTCGTCCCGATGGGGCAGCGCTGTTCCCTGATCGAACTGAGCGATCATCGGTGCAAATGGCCGATCGGCGATCCCGGCAGCGTAGAATTCGCCTTCTGCGGCGGACCGTCATCGGAGGGCGTCCCCTATTGTGCGTATCACGCCCGCATAGCCTATCAGCCGGTCGCCGACCGGCGCCGCGACCGCCGCCCGAACCGCGATTAGGGTCGGGCGCACGACCGAGGCTTTATTCATACTGTCATAAATCTGGCTCATGGTGACCTTGTAGGGCCCGCGTCGGGCCCAAGGTGCTGGTGCGCGATCATTATTTGGGTCCGCATGACAGGCCGTCGCAGGTTGCGCGGCGTCCCTCGGCACCGACAACGGGGAGCCTGATTTGACGATGTCTAAGCTCGATGGCCACAGCCTCGATCATGAAGACGCTGCGGTAGAGCCTACTGATCCGACGGAACAAGGTGAGCAGAACTACAACACCACGGCCGCCACAGTCGCGACGGTGGCTGTGGTTGGGGTCGGCGCGCTTGTGTTCGAGGCGGCGTTGATCCCTGGACTTGCGCTCGGGGTCGCCGCGATGCTGGTGCCCAAGTTCCTGCCTCAGATCGGTACGGCGCTGAACCCGTTGGTCAAATCCACGGTGCGCAGCGCTTATCGGGTCGGACGCAAGACGCGCGAACTGGTCGCCGAGGCCGAGGAGCACGTCCACGACATTGTCGCTGAGGTTGACGCAGAAGCCGAGACCAAGGCGGCTGCGGCTGAAAATGACGCCAAGCGCACAACGGTTGCGTCGGCAGCATAACGCGGCACAGTTCGGATGACATGCAGCCAAGTGGCTGAGCATACGTAGCGTCATGGCCAAGGCCAAGCTCAAGCTCAGCATTGCGCATCAAGTGCCCGGACGGGTTCGCATGAAGATCCCGTCCGCCAAGGGCAATCCCGAGCTCCTACAACAAATCAGTGAGACATTCGCGGTTATTCCGGGCATCGAGCACGTAACAGCGAACCCGCTTACTGGCAGCGTCGTGCTGCATTACGACGTCGACCGGCATCACGAATTTCATGGCCGCTTGCGGCCGGGAGCGCCGCCGCCAACGCAAATCGACGAATTCGCGAACAAGCTTCAACAAGAAGCAGAGTATCTGGCGCGTAACTCGGATAGCGCCAAAGCGGTTGTGGATTTCTGCAAGCAGCTTGATCGCGAGATCAAGGTCGCGACCGGCAACGTGGTCGACCTCAAGATCGTCTTCGCGGTGGGCATCATCGGCGTGATGTTTCTCGAAATCGGAGCGACCGCCGCTACGCCGGTGTGGGTCACGTTCGCAATCTTCGCCGTCAATCACTTTGTCGAAATGCAAGCGCCAAGCGCACCTGCAACCGCGCCGGTGACCATCAAGAGCCCACTGAACGCGCCGCGTTAAGGATTTCGCTGATGGAATTTGCTGTTCGCCATTTCATGGCCGGGCGCTTGCGGCTGTTTGTGCCCGCACTCCGCCGCCGCAGATCGTTGGCGGAAGCGGCACTCTCATGGTTGCGCGGCCAACCTGGCATCAAGCGGACGCGCATCAACTACGAATGCGCGAGCCTCGTGGTCGAGTTCGATCCGGCACACGAACCCTTGTTGCGCGCCCTGCTTGGCCGGCTCGCATTGATGAGCATCGATGAACTCCGCACGATGGTGCAGCATGCGCCAGCGCATGCACAACGGGCGTCATCGGAAACGCAGTCATCGGTTCGCTCCCAACCATTGGCGCGCGCGCTTGCGGCACCGCTGGCATTGCCGACCCTGTCGCTGGCGCTGGCCTTCACCCTCAATCCGATTGTTCGAGCCCTCAACCTGCCCTTGATGCTCTGGAACGGATACCCAATCGCGCGTCGCGCTTGGCGCGTCTGGCGCCGTGAAGGCCGGCTCAACGTCGATTTCCTCGATACGCTTGCAATCCTTGCGTCATTGGCTCAGGGCAACCCATTGGCCGGTGCGATCATCACTTGGCTGATCAAGCTCGGCGATGGGATCCGCGATTTTACGGCGGCAGGATCGCGGCGTGCGGTGCGCGAGCTACTCGAATTCCAAGCCAAGTCCGCCTGGGTCGTCTGCGACGGCGCGATCG
>JAFAXD010000458.1 GCA_019241285.1 Xanthobacteraceae bacterium
TGCGCGGCCTCCGGCGTGGAGATGAACGGGTCGCCGCCGAAGGAATTGAGGAACTTGCGCGTCTCGTCCGTTGCCAGGATCTGGTTGAACCAGCCGTTGATGCGCATGATCACGGCTTGCGGCGTGGCCCTTGGCAGTTGCACCGCCCACCACGAGGTGAGGTCCATGCCGGGCACGCCGGACTCGGCCATGGTGGGGATATCCGGGATGGCGGCGAGGCGGGCGACGGCTGAGTGGGCGAGCACGCGCAGGCGGCCTTCGCGCGCCTGCGCCAGCGAGAACACCGGGTCGTGCATGCCGTAATCGACGCGGCCGCTGGCCATGTCATTGAGCGCGCCCGCGGAATCCTTGTAGCGCACCTCGACGGCGGTGACCCCGGTGATGGCCTTGTACATCTCGCCCATGATGATGCCGGAGGTGGCGGCGGTGGCGTAGCTCGCTCCGGCGCCCTTGGCGCGCATGGCGGCGGTGAGGGCTTCGACGCGGTCGTAGGGCGCCTTGGCGTCGACGGTGAGCATGAAGGCCTGGCGGTTGATGGTGGCGGCGAGCCGGAAGGCTTTGGTGACGTCGACCGGGGGCACTTTGAACAGGTGCATCTGCGCGGCGGTGGCGCTGCCGGCGGTGAGATACATCGTATAGCCATCCGGCTTGGCGCGCGCGGTGTATTGGACCGCGATGGCGCCATTGGCGCCGGTTTTGTTTTCGACGATGACGGCGCGGCCGGTGAGGACGCGGATTTTTTCGGCGAAGTAGCGGGTGAGCACGTCGGCCCCGCTGCCGGGCGGGAAGCTGGTGACGAAGTGGAAATCCTGATCCGGATAATCTTCCGCGCGCGCCGGCGCGGCGGCGAGCACGGCGGCGGCGAGCGCGAGGAGGAGCGCGAAGCGGCGGAAACCCGGGCGGGGCATCCCGGCCGCAAGCGTGCGGGGACCCAGGCGCGCGCGCCATCCTTGGCCCATGCTTACCTCCCTGCCGCGGTATTTTTGCATTAAACGGCGCGGCGGCTCTGCGCGCCTAGCGCGAGAGTAGTAGTTGGGGAGGGGGAGGGCAATCGCGTGCAAGGTGACCCAGCGACATAGATGACGTCCCTCGCCGTAAGAAAATTATAAGGCGACCGTCTGGACAGTACGTCTCAACAACTCCGCAATTCCCATAGCGAGGTTGTTGAATTAGACTGGCGTAATGCTTTGGTAATGTTGATCGCGGAATTAGGCCCCGCATCCTAGACGAAGGTTGACTGCAACCCGGCCAGCAACCCCGCTGGCCGGTTTTTTTTCGGGCAGCAACAATGAAACCTGTGGGAATAGATTGTGAATTCAAACAACTGAGTCGGCGATTCGTGGCGGCGTTTAACGCCAAAGACGCCGCAGGTTGTGCAGACCTTATGATCGACCATTTTGTGTTCGAGCACCCTGTGGTCAAGCGGGTTGTGGGCAAAGCGAAGGCCACGCGGTTTATTCAAAGTATATTCAACTCGTGCAGAAACCTATCTTTTGTGGAGAGCAAGATTTTTGCTGAGGGCAATATCACGATCGTTGAGTTTGTGCTCACGCTCGACAATAGAGTATTCACAGGCGTCGATATCATAGAATGGAAAAACGGAAAGATGCGTGCGATTCGCCGCTCCTATCGTGATGTCTAAGCCTCAACTGTTGCCGCCTCCGCAACGATTTCGCTGTCGCATCTGAGCCTTGATCGGGTCCTTATTTCCGGAATCAGTGTGAATTCGATGTTTTTGCAATTCACCGTCGATCTTTTTCAACTTTGCGAAGATGGATGTTTTGGACGATGTCGCGGGTAGGCGGATCGATTCCGATTGGCCCGCGAGAACTTCCCATTGCATGCCCTTCATGCAGCAAGGGTTACTTCGGCGGCGCCTAACGGTCGTCCATATTGCGATCCCCAGTCGGTTCCGCCGTGCGCATTCATGCCAGCCTGCGCATAGATGACATGCGCCCATAGGTGACACTGCGTGGTGGTGTCGCGAAGTTGGTTGGAATTGGAGGTGGCGTAGTCTCCGAGTGCAACCTCGAATCACCCGGCGTTAGAGCGCCGGGCGGGAGACCACGCCATGTCCAGCGTTAGCACGACATCTGACCGTTTGCAGCCGACAGAGGAACCTCGTTCCCAGCTTTTCGGTGACTGGTTTGATCCGATCGAGACGACACTGCGCGAGCAGGTGCGAGGATTTATTGAACAACTCATTCGCAACGAGCTTGACGCTGTTTTGGCGCGTCCCCGTTATGGTCGGCGCGCTAAGCACGCCGGCGACGAACAGGGCGCCGGCGTCGTGGGCCATCGGCATGGAAGCCGGTCGCGTTCGCTCATGGGCACGTTTGGCAAGACCGAGATCGAGGTGCCGCGCGCCCGCTTGCAAACCGCCGACGGCGCCACGACGGAATGGAAGAGCGAGGCGTTGCGCGCCTATCAGCGGCGGACCCCGACGGCCGATGCATTGATTGCGAGCTGCTATTTGGCCGGGATCAACACCCGACGGGTATCTCAGGCACTGGCGGCATTGTTCGAGGGCGCCGTCGGCAAGGACATTGTGAGCCGGACCTGGCGTCAGGTGCAGGGCGACTGGGAAGCCTGGAATGGCCGCTCGCTGGCCGACGAGCCGATCGTGCGGCTGATCCTCGATGGCACGGTGGTCCGGGTGCGGCTCGACCACCACGCAACGCCGATCTCGCTGCTGGTCGTCGTCGGCGTACGAGACGACGGTCAGAAGATCCTGCTCGCAATCAAGAGCATGGGTGGCGAGAGCACCGAGGCTTGGCGTAGCGTTCTCGATGATCTCATCAATCGCGGACTGCCGCGACCCGAGGTCGTCATTGTCGACGGCGCCCCCGGCCTCGAGCACGCCCTCGCCGCCGTCTGGGACGGCGTATTGGTGCAGCGTTGCACGGTCCACAAGCACAGGAATCTGCTCGCTCACGCACCCGAGCGGCTGCACGACGAGATCACCGATGATTACAACAACATGCTCTACGCGAGGACGGCGGCTGAGGTCGAAACCCGCCGTAAGGCCTTCATCCGCAAGTGGCGGCTCAAGCATCATCCGGTGGCCGACAGCTTGGAGGAAGCCGGCGCGCGCCTGTTCACCTTCACGCGTTTCCCGCAGTGCCAATGGCGTGCTCTGCGCACC
>JAFAXD010000070.1 GCA_019241285.1 Xanthobacteraceae bacterium
TCAATGATCATGCCACTGATGCCGACGACGATCGGCGCGATCAGCAGCGCCCACCAGTAATCAAGCCCGAGATATTGCAGCAGGAAGAACGCCGTGAACGCGCCCAGCATGTACTGGGCGCCATGCGCGAAGTTGATGACGTTGAGCATGCCGAAGATCACGGCGAGCCCAAGGCTGAGCAACGCGTAAAACGAGCCGTTCACCAGTCCGAGCATGAGCTGGGCGAACAGCGCTTGCGAGGGAACGCCGAAGAGTTGGAACATGGGTCGCGCCTATCCGGTCGCGAGAGCGCGCTCCCCTCCCCCTTGTGGGGAGGGGTTGGCCTGCCTGCGCGAAGCCGAAGCGGCTTCGCTTCGGCGAAGGCAGGGGGTGGGGGTCGAGCGAATTTGCACCGTGGTCGCCAAAACGCACCACCCCCCTCCCCATCCCTCCCCCACAAGGGGGGAGGGAGAACCGGCCGGCACGGCCGTCCGCATCAAGAAGCGTCCCTCACCCGCTCACAAGCGGGCAGCCGCCGTCCTTCATCGGGCGGAAGGCTTCGGCGGCCGGGATGGTGGCGCGCAGCTTGTAATAGTCCCACGCGCCCTTCGACTCGCTCGGCTTCTTGACCTCAAACAAATACATGTCGTGGATCTTGCGGCCGTCGGCGCGGATCGTGCCTTTCCCGAACAGCGGATCATCGGTCGGCATCTCTTTCATCTTGGCAACGACGGCCTTGCCGTCTGCATCACTCTTGAGCGCCTCGACCGCTTTCAAATAATGCAGCACCGCCGCGTAGACGCCGGCCTGCACCATGGTCGGCATGAGATTCTTGAACTGCGGCGCGAAACGTTTGGCGAAGGCGCGCGAGGCATCGTTTTGATCCCAGTAGAAGGCCTCGGTCAGCACCAGCCCCTGTGCGGTCTGCAGGCCGAGCGCATGTACGTCGCTGATGAACACAAGAAGCCCGGCCAGGCTCTGTCCTCCCTGGGTGATGCCGAACTCGGCCGCCTGCTTGATCGAGTTGATGGTATCGCCGCCGGCATTGGCGAGGCCGATGACCTTGGCTTTGGAGGCTTGTGCCTGCAGCAGGAACGACGAGAAATCCGTGCCTGGGAATGGATGACGGACACTGCCCAGCACCTTGCCGCCATTGGCCTGCACGATCTCGGTCGTATCGCGCTCCAGCGCTTTGCCGAAGGCATAATCCGCGGTGATGAAGAACCAGGTGTCGCCGCCGGTCTTCACCATCGCCTTGCCCGTGCCGTTGGCGAGCGCCCAGGTATCGTAGGTCCAGTGCACCGTGTTGGGCGAGCATTTCGGCCCGGTGAGATCGGACGCAGCCGGTCCGGAGCCCAGGAACACCTTGTTCTTCTCGCGCGCAATCTCATTGACTGCTAGCGCGACCGACGAGGTCGGCACATCGACAATGACATCGACGTTGTCACGGTCGAACCAGGTGCGCGCGATGTTGGAACCGACGTCCGGTTTGTTCTGATGGTCGGCGCCGACGATCTCCACCTTCATCCCCTTGGCGGCGGCGCCGAAGTCCTCAACCGCCATTTTAGCGGCGACCACCGAGCCCTGGCCGGCCAGATCGGCGTAGAGCCCCGACATGTCGTTGAGCACGCCGATTTTGATCACGCCGTCGGTATATTGGGCGTGCGCCGCGCCGCATCCGAGCGCAATGGCAAGCGCCGTTGCGCCGATCAGTTTGTTCAAGTGCATTCTCGTCCTCCCTGGTTTCTCTCGAGTTGGGCGTGTGCCGTTGCTCTCTCTCCGGAGCACGCCTGAGCTGTTTGTCCGATCTCCGCTACACTCCCAGATACTCGTGCAGCTTGTCGAGATTGGCCTCAAGCTGCGTGTTAGCGAAGGCGTCGATGATACGCCCATGCTCCATCACGTAATAGCGGTCGGCGATGGTTGAGGCGAAACGGAAGTTCTGCTCCACCAGCAGGATCGTAAACCCCTGCTGCTTGAGCAAGCGGATGGTGTTGCCGATCTGCTGGATGATCACCGGTGCTAACCCTTCGGTGGGTTCATCAAGCAGCAGCAGGCGGGCGCCGGTGCGCAGGATACGGCCAATGGCGAGCATCTGCTGCTCGCCGCCGGACAGTTTTGTTCCCTGGCTCGACGACAGCCGTTCCTTCAAGTTGGGGAACAGCTCGAAAATGCGCTCGACGGGGAGGCCGTCGGGCAGCACCTTCGGCGGCAGCAACAAATTCTCTTTCACGCTTAGGCTCGCAAAGATGCCACGCTCCTCCGGGCAGAGCGCGATGCCGAGCCGCGCGATGCGATCGCTGGTGAGCCCGATCAACTCCTTGGTCTCGTAACGCACCGAGCCGGTACGCGCACCGATGATCCCCATGATCGACTTCAAGGTGGTCGTCTTGCCGGCGCCATTGCGGCCGAGCAACGTGACGACCTCGCCGGGGAAGACCTCGAAGCTCACCCCATGCAGCACGTGCGACTCGCCGTACCAGGCTTGCAGGCCGTCGATCTCGAGCAGCGGTGCGGCCGGGCGATCAAGCATGGCCGGTTCCCATGTAGGCCTCGCGCACGCGTGGATCCGACGAGACCGTTGCGTAGTCGCCCTCAGCCAGCACGCGTCCGCGCGTAAGCACGGTGATGCGATGCGAGAGGTTTGCGACCACGCTGATGTTGTGCTCGACCATGAGCACGGTGCGGCTCGCCGCGACCGATTTGATCAGCGCACTGATGCGGTTGATATCTTCATGCCCCATGCCGGCCATCGGTTCGTCGAGCAAGAGCATGTCCGGCTCGAGCGCCAACGTGGTGGCAATCTCGAGCGCGCGTTTGCGCCCATAAGGCAGCTCGGCCGCGCGCGCCTGCGCGAAGGTGGTGAGGCCGACGTCGGCCAGCAACCGCTCCGCCGTCTCATTGAAACGGTCGAGCACCCGCTTTGAGCGCCAGAAATCGTAGGAGCCGCCACGCTTGCGCTGCAGCGCGATGCGCACGTTTTCGAGTACCGTGAGGTGAGGAAAAACCGCCGAGATCTGGAACGAGCGTACGAGCCCAAGCCGCGCCACGTCGGCCGGGGGCATCGCCGTGATATCGCGCCCCTTGTAGACGATACGCCCACGGCTCGGCCGCAGGAATTTGGTGAGGAGATTGAAGCAGGTCGTCTTGCCGGCCCCATTGGGACCGATAAGGGCGTGAATCGTGCCGCGCCCAACCCTGAGATCGACCCCATTCACCGCGACGAAGCCGGCAAACTCCTTGGTCAGATTCTCGGTCGCGAGGATGACCTCGTCGCTCATTGGGTTCCCTCCCACCGCATGGTTAGCATGCGTGGGATGCGGGTCCAGGGAAAATAAGCGGCTTCGGCCTACGACTTGTGTCTGATATTGCGCGTTTTTGTGGGCAGCCGGGATGGTCAATTCGCTTTCGGACGAGCAGGGCCCTCGACCGGCGGCAGCGACTTGAGATAGACCGCCATGGCCTCGCGATCCGCAGCCGGCAGTTGCGACGTATTGCGGACCACCTCCGTCATGCTGCCCCCGACTGCATCGCCGTCAGGGGTGTGGCCGGTCTCCAGCAGATACGTGATGTCCTCCTCGCTCCAGTCACCAAGGCCTTTCTGCGTGATGTTGGGGACCCACCCCTTCCCCGACAGGTCCGGCCCGCCGGCGAAGCGCTTGTCCGTCTCGATGGCGCCGAGAATGTTGCGCGGGCTGTGGCATTCGGCGCAGTGCCCGGGCCCGTTGACCAGGTAGGCGCCGCGGTTCCATTGCGCCGATTTGCTCGGATCAGGCGTGAACGGCTTGGCGTTCAGAAACAGGAAATCCCAGCCGCCGATCAGCCGGCGCCAGCGGAATGGCAGCGGCAACTGATGCGGCGGCGCCTGGCCGGAAACGGCGGGCAGCGTGTGCAAATAGGCGAACAGGTCGCGCGCGTCATCGAGCTTGATGTGCTGGTAGGACGGATACGGGAAAGCCGGGTAGTAATGCTGGCCGTCCGGCGACGTGCCCTTCAGCAACGCGGTGACGAAATCCGCCTCGCTCCAGGTGCCGATCCCATCCTTGCGATCGGGCGAGATGTTGGGTGGATAGAACGTGCCGAATGGCGAGACGAGCGGCAGCCCACCGCCGAGATGGGTCGGATCCTGCTGGCCGGGCGTGGCGTGGCAGGACGCGCAGCCGCCCGCATAGAACATTACCTTGCCATTGGCGAGATCAGGGGTGCGCTGGGCAAGCGCGCTCGCCGGGATCACAGCCGGGATGGTGACGATCCAGAAAACCGCAAACCCGAGGACCAGCAGGGCTGCCAGCACCATCAACACTTTGCGCAACAACGGTGTCCTCCTAGGGAATCGAGAGCGCGCCGAAGTATCGCCGTTGTTACAGGACTTGCCAGAACCCCGCGTACGGGTCCCACACGAGGACTCCGGGTGCCGGCATCTTATTCCAGAAACTCAACGCCGGCGCCGCGAAATGAAAAACCCGCCGGAGCAGTCCGGCGGGCCAACGGCTGCGGAAAGAGGGTCAGTTGGCGCGAAGCCGATAGGTCTCGTGGCAGGCGTCGCAAGCCTTCCCGACCTGGTCAGCAGCGACTTTAAGCGAGTCGAGATCCTTTACATTGCCACGGACCGATGTGACGACCTGAATGAGGTTTGCGTTCTTCGCCTCGAAGTCGGCCTTGTTCTCCCAGACTTTCGAGGACGCGCTGTATTTGTCCTCAGGCGGGGCGCTCGTCTTTGCGCCAGGTTTCGCATTATCCGGAAAGAGCGTCGGGAATGTCTTGGCAGACGAAATGATTTGGTCGAATGCCGCATTAACCTTGGCTTGGTCGTAGGGCGCCTGGCCGCGCACCATGCGATTGATGTCCCCATAGAACCCTTTGCCGTTCAGCGTCATCAATTCCTTGCGCTGCGCGATCGGGTCCGATTGCGCGAACGCCGCAACGAGTCCAACCGCAAGCGCAGACGCTGATATCAGGGTACGGATCATTTGGTTCGGCCTCCCGGGTTTGATGCACTCAAGATACAACACCGCCTGCACGCAAACACCCCCCACAGAATGGTTATTCCCGAGCCCCCGCGCCAGATGCTCGACCATTCACAATCAGATGCCGGCCACAAACCTCGCCATGATAATCAGGGTCACCACTTGCATAGCCCCCTGGCTGGCGACCGCCCAGAAATAGTTGCGCATGATGCGGCCGACCTTCTCATGATCGGGGTTGGGTTTTTGCAACTGGAAACAAACCCACAGGTTGGTCGGTAACAGATAGCCGGTGCCCTGCACGGCCATGAGTGTCACTAGTACGAGCGCCGCGACGACCCAGCCATATTCGGGCCAGCCAAGATCGAGGAACCCAAGCTGCTTGGCCAGGAACCAGCCGGTGGTGCCGGTGATGATCGACAAGGTCGGCATCAGGAACAGCGTCTTCGGCACGAGGCGGATGATCACCTCGCGACGCGCAGCCAGCGGCACACGGCGCAGGATCGGACCGACGATGAAGCCCATGAACAGGTCGATGCCGGTCCACATGACGCCGCACAGGACATGTACGAAGTTGAGGAACCAGCGGTTCCCGCTGACGATGGCAAAGATCATCACCACGAGTGCCAGCGCGGCGTACCAGAGATAATGCCAGCGGATGATGCGCGTGGGTGTGTCGGCCGTGATGCTCGTCATGCTTTCAGTTTAGCACTACTCCGCCGGTTGCGGCGACTGCGCCGGCGCCGGCTTGCGCCCGTCCCGCGCCAGGCGCCGGCTGAGCACGTAGAACACCGGCGTGAAGATCAGGCCGAAGACGGTCACGCCGATCATGCCCGCGAATACGGTGGTGCCCAGGGTCTGCCGCAGCTCGGCGCCGGCCCCCACCGACCAAACCAGCGGCACCACGCCGAAGATGAAGGCGAGCGAGGTCATGAGAATCGGGCGGAAGCGCAAGTGCGCCGCCTCGACCGCCGCCGCAGCACGATTGCGGCCTTCGTCTTCGAGCTGGCGCGCGAACTCGACGATCAGAATCGCATTCTTGGCGGCGAGCGCGATGAGTACGATGAAACCGACCTGGGTGAGGATGTTGTTGTCCTGGCCGCGCAGCAGCACGCCGACGATGGCCGAGACCAGACACATGGGCACGATCAGCACCACGGCGAGCGGCAAAGTCAGGCTCTCGAACTGCGCCGCCAGCACCAGGAACACGAACACCACGCCCAGACCAAACGCGAAGGCTGCGGTGTTGCCTGCGCGGATCTGCTGGAACGCAAGCGTGGTCCACTCGAACTTGAAGCCTTCTGGCAGCGTCTCCTTGGCAAGTTTTTCCATGATGGCGATCGCCTGGCCTTGCGAAAAGCCGGGCGCCGCCTGACCGTCGAGCTCGGCAGCCGGATAGATATTGTAGCGTGGCATCCGGTACGGGCCGGCTACATCTCGCACCGTCGTGAATGACCCCAGCGGCGCGGTCGCCCCGCTGATCGTGCGGACACGCAGGTTGAGGACGTCGCGCGGGTCAAGACGATATGGGCTAGCCGCCTGCGCTTGCACCCGGAACGTACGACCAAACAGATTGAAGTCATTCACATAGGATGAGCCGATATAAGTCTGCAATGTGTTGAACACATCCGGCATGTTGATGCCGAGCAGCTCGGCCTTGACGCGATCGATATCGAGATAGACCTGCGGGGTCTGGTTCTCGAACAATGAGAACACTTGAACCAGCCCCGGCGTCTGCGCCGCCTTTCCCATCATGGCGTAGGCCGCTCGCTGCATCGCCGCTGGGCCTGCGTCGGCGCGGTCCTCGATCATCATGCGAAAACCGCCGGCGTTGCCGATGCCCTGCACGGCCGGCGGCTGCACGACGAGGACGAGGCCCTCCTGGATCGGCGCGAACGCGCGGAACAAAGTGCGCTGAATGGCGTCTGCCGACTGATTGGGCTTGCCGGCGCGCTTGTCGAACGGGTCCAGCACCACGAACAGGGCGGCAGCATTCGGCGCATTGGTGAAAGTCGCGCCGGAAAAGCCGACGAAATTGATCGAGTGTGCGACACCCGGCGTGGCCAGCGCGATGCTCGCTGCGCGATGCACTACCGCGTCGGTGCGCGCGAGCGAAGCGCCAGGGGGGAGTTGCACCACCACGATCAGGTAGCCACGATCCTGTTGCGGAATGAAGCCCGATGGTGCGCGTGAGAAGATGTAGCCGCCGCCCACGATGATCAGCAGGTAAAGCCCGAGCATGATTCCGGCGCCGCGCACGACGCGCCCGGCGAGCCAGCCGTAACCGTTCGTGATCGCCGTAAATCCACGATTGAACAGGCGGAATCCCCCGTGGATCGGCCGCTCCCACCACCGGTCGCGATGCGTGCGATCATGCGGTTTGAGCAGCAGCGCACATAGGGCGGGCGACAGCGTCAGCGAGACCACAAGCGAGATCACGGTCGCGCCCGCGATCGTCAAGGCAAACTGCCGATAGAACTGGCCAGATATCCCGGTGATGAATGCAGACGGGACGAACACCGCGCATAAGACGAGACATATCGCGATCAGCGCGGCGCCGACCTCGTCCATGCTGCGGATGGCGGCGTCGCGCGGCGAAAGCCCGGCTGCCATGTTGCGCTCGACGTTCTCGACCACCACGATCGCATCGTCGACGACGATGCCGATCGCCAGCACGATCCCGAACAGCGATAAGTTGTTGAGGGAGAAGCCGACCGTGGCCATCACGAAGAACGTGCCGATGAGCGATACCGGGATGGCGATGATGGGAATGATCGCCGCCCGCCAAGTCTGCAGGAACAGCAACACCACGAGCACGACGAGTACGATCGCCTTCCAGATCGTATCGATCACTGCATCGACCGATTCCGATATGAACTGCGTCGGGTCGTAGTAGATCCCATAGCCCAGGCCGGCCGGAAAGTCTTTGGCCAGCTGAACCATTGTCTCACGCACCAGCTGGCCCGTCGCCAGCGCGTTCGAGCCGGGGCGTTGGAACACAGCAATGGCGACGCCGGGTTGCTGATCGAGGTAAGAATTGGTGGAGAAATCCTGGGCGGTCAGTTCGACTCGCGCGATGTCGCGCACCCGAATGACCGCGTCGCCGACCTGCTTGACGATGATGTTGGCGAACTGGTCCGGATCGGTCAGGCGACCAAGCGTGCGGACCGCGATCTGGAACGCCAGCTGGTTTGCGACCGGCGGCTGATTGAGCATGCCGGACGCGACCTGCACATTTTGCCCCTGCAACGCGTTGGTGACGTCAGCCGCCGTCAGATTGAGCGACTGCAGCTTGTCCGGATCGAGCCAGACCTGCATCGCGTAGTCGCGCGCGCCGAACACGGTGATCGAGCCTACGCCGTCAAGGCGCGAGAGCACGTCCTTGATCTGTATGTTGGCGTAGTTGGTGATGAACAACTGATCGCGCGTATTGTCGGGCGAGAACAGGTTCACCACCATCAGGATGTCGGGCGAGCTCTTGGCCACCACGACCCCGATCTGCTGCACCTGCTGCGGCAGGCGCGGCGTCGCGATGGCGAGCCGGTTCTGCACCTGCACCTGCGCAATATCGAGATTGACGCCGATATCGAAGGTGACGGAGATGGTGAAGCGGCCGTCGGCGGTCGAGTTCGAGGAGATGTAGAGCATCTGCTCGACGCCGTTGATCTGCTGCTCGATTGGCGCGACGACGGTATCGGCGATGGTCTCGGCGCTGGCGCCCGGATACTGCCCGGTGACGGTGATGACGGGCGGCGCGATCTCGGGATATTGCGCGACCGGCAAACGCACATAGGCGACCGCGCCGAGAATCACGATGACGATCGACACGACCGAAGCGAAGATCGGCCGGTCGATGAAGAAATGCGAAATCCTCATCTTGTTACGCCGTTTGTTATGCCGTCAGTCCGCCTTGGTAGTGCCCGCGTCCGCCTGCGGCCGCCCGGGACCGACCTGTGGGGTATCTTCGTCCTGGGGCGTTACTTTCTGCCCTGGCCGGGCGCGCATCAGGCCGTTGACGATCACCCGGTCATCCGGCGTCAGCCCATCCTTAACCACGCGCATCTGGCCGACCGCCTGGCCGAAGGTCGGAAACTTTTGCTGCACTGTTCCATCTGCCCCCACCACGAGCAGAAACTTGCGCGCCTGCTCGGTGCCAATGGCGACTTCCGGGACCAGCATCGCCTGATAGGGCGGCGATCCAGGCACGCGGATGCGGCCGAACATGCCCGGGGTCAGGACGCCTTCCGGGTTGGCGAAAACTGCGCGGCCGCGGATGGTGCCCGAGGACTTGTCAATGACGTTGTCGACGAAATCCAGCCGACCCTGGTGCGCGAAGTCATTCTCGTCGAGCAGCTTGACCCCGACAATCACACTGCCTTCGCGGCTGGTCACGTCCTTGCCTTCGTGGGCCAACCGCTCATAGCGCAGGTAGGCCGCCTCATCGAAGGTGAATTCGAACCGAACCGGGTCGACGGACACGACGGTGGCGAGCAAGGTCGGGGTACCCGTAATGCCGCCGATGACCAGGTTGCCGACTGACACGCGCCGGTCGCCGATGCGGCCGCTGATCGGCGCTTTCAGATCGGTGAACTGATAATCGAGCTCCGCGGCCGCGACCGCCGCTTCCTGCGCCTTGACGGTTGCCTCGGCGACATTCTTCGCCTGGGCGCGCTGGTCATAGACCTGCTGGGTGACGGTGTGATCCTTCACCAGCTGAGCGCCGCGCTCGAGATCAGCCTGGGCAAACGCCAAATTGGCGCGGGCTTGCGCGAGGTTCGCCTTAGCCTGATCGAGCACGTGCTCATACGGACGCCGGTCGATGACGAACAGGGTGTCGCCCTGCTTCACCATCTGGCCGTCGGTGAAGTTGATCTTGTCCAGGTAGCCGCCGACCCGGGCGCGCACCTCGACGGTATCCACGGCCACAAAGCGACCGACATATTCATCCTGGTCAACGACCAGCTTGCGGACCGGCTTGGCGACGGTCACAGTTGGCGGCGGAGCCTTCGCTTGCTGAGGCTGGCCCTCGCTGCACCCTGCCACGGCCAAAGCAAAGACCGTGATCGCCACCTCGGCGAAACGGGCAGATCTTACCATTCGACTTCCCCACAAACCCATCCCGATCCGCAGCAATATAGATGCTGCGGTGCAAAAAGCACCCTCGCGTCGCGTTTTCGTGACCACTGTCATCTATGTATGTGGCCGCTTGGCGTCACATCGGCCTTCATTCGACGTTTGGCCGACGCCTAAGCGGACAAATTGTCGAGCGCAGAGCCAGTTTGCGCCGAAACAGTCCGGCTCCCATATCTGCGCATCTCTCGCAACCTGACCAGATGGCGGATGGCCGCGCAGCCGTCAGCTGCACACATCTACCCGCCTGACCACCTCTGGTCACTTACTTTACCGGTAAAATCATGTTCGACGACCCCCTCTGCGATCAATCATCCGATATCACTGAGCGCGCGGACGGCCCGCTGCTGGACGCCTATTCGCGGGCTGTGATCGATGTGGTCGACCACATCGGTCCGGCGGTGGTGGGGCTGCACCTGCGCACTGGCCGCCACGGCGGTTCCGGGTCTGGCGTGATCGTCTCGCCGGACGGTCTGATCCTCACCAACAGTCACGTGGTCGGCGGCAATAACCGGCTCGCGGTCACCACCGCGGACGGGCGCAACCTCAATGCGCGCGTTGTCGGGGACGATCCCGATACTGACTTGGCGCTGGTGCGGGTCGAGGAGGACGTTGTCTTGCCGGCAGCTCGCCTCGGCGATTCCAAGTCGTTGCGCCGCGGCCAGCTGGTGATCGCCATCGGCAACCCGCTTGGCTTCGAATCGACCGTTACCACCGGCGTGGTATCAGCGCTGGGGCGGACCTTGCGCGCACGCAGCGGACGGCTGATCGATGACATCATCCAGACCGACGCGGCGCTCAACCCCGGCAATTCCGGTGGCCCGCTCGTCTCTTCGCGCGGCGAGGTGGTCGGCATCAACACGGCGATCATTCTCGGCACGCAGGGAATCTGCTTTGCGGTCGCCTCCAACACGGCCAATTTCGTGCTGGGCGAGCTGGTGCGTCACGGACGCGTGCGTCGCTCATTCATCGGCATTGCCGCCGCGCAAACGCCCTTGCCGCGCCGGTTGCGGGCCGCCACTGGCATCGAACAGGCAAGCGCGGTCACGGTGTCGAGTATCGAGGCCGGCAGTCCGGCCGACCGCGGCGGCTTGCAGGCTGGCGACATCATCCTGGCAATCGACGGGGCGACCGTCACCGCTGCCGATGATCTCGTCCGCAACCTCACGGCGGACAAGATCGGACGCTCGGTAACACTTGCGATCCTACGCAGTGGCGAGCGCCGCACCGTTTCGCTTATCGCCGAGGAGCGGCCGCGGAAAAGCTGATGATCGCGTAGGGTGGGCATCGCGCCTGCCCTATGCTCACTATCTTGCACCGAGCCGATACGCGATGCCCACGCTGTCGGCACTATCGTGGTGTGACAGCGTGGGCAATGTGCACGAGAAGCTTTGTTTGGTGATAGCGCCGAGCGGGCGCAATGCCCACCCTACGCGATTGGCTGAGCCGAGGCTGCAGAGCCTCGGAAAGCCGCAAACCACTTGCGGTCGAACAGCAACAGGATGGCGCCGACGTAGGTGATCAAGCCGATGATGGCGAGCGCCGCCAGCATCGTCTCCGAACGAAAGCGCGGCAATTGCCCGATCAGCGGTCCCAGGATCAACTGGCCGATCTTTAGCGCGACCGCCAATACGGCTGCGGCGAGCAATAGCTTCCAGGTTGAAG
This sequence comes from Xanthobacteraceae bacterium, assembly GCA_019241285.1. Classification (GTDB taxonomy): domain Bacteria; phylum Pseudomonadota; class Alphaproteobacteria; order Rhizobiales; family Xanthobacteraceae; genus JAFAXD01. Next base: position 11,739 of record JAFAXD010000070.1, read on the forward strand.
TCTTCAGGCGTTCATCGAAGGCAATCAGACCGGCGCGCAGCGCAAACCAGAGCAACAGCGCGACGTTGATCCACACCCCGATGGAGGTCGCGACCGCCAATCCGACCTGCGCCAATGGTTTCATCAGCAGGATCTTGAAGCCGACGTTGACGACCACGCTGACGGCGAGCGCCTTCACCGGGGTTGCGGTATCGCCGCGGGACAGGAACGTCGCCGAGAACGTCCGCGCCAGCACGAACGGCACAAGCCCGACCGTATAGGCAGCGAGCGTCGCGCCGGCAGCGTGCGCGTCCGCGGCCGTGAAGGCGCCGTGTCCGAACAGCGCGAGCATGATGAGATCGGGCACCAGCAGGAACGCGACGAAACACGGCAATGACAAGAGGAGCGTGAGCTCGATCGCGCGATCCTGGGCAGCGCGTGCGCCGCTCTCGTCGCCGCGCGCCAGGCGTCCCGCCATTTCCGGCAACAGCACCGTGCCGACCGCGATACCGATCACACCGATCGGCAGCTGGTTGAGCCGATCGGCATAATAGAGGGCGGAGAGCGCGCCGGCGGGGAGGAGGCTCGCAATCATGGTGTCGGCAAGAAGTGCAATCTGCGTCCCGGCGGAGCCAAGCACGGCCGGACCGAGCGCACGGAAAAAGCGCCGTAGGTCGTCATCGAGCCGAAACGCGGCGAAACGCGGAAGCACCCCGAGGCGCCAAGCATCGCCGCCGACCAGCAGCGCCTGCAGGATGCCGGAAATCAAAACACCCCAGGCGGCGGCGTAGCCGGCGTTGGAAAACCACGCGACCAAGCCGAGCGTCACCATCATCACCAGATTGAGCAGGATCGGGGCTGCCGCAGGGGATGCGAAACGGCCCAGAGAGTTGAGGATGCCGCCGTAGAGCGTGACCAGTGAGATGAGGACCAGATAGGGAAAAGTAACCCGCGTGAGTTCCGTCGAGAGCGCAAAGCGCTCGGGGTCAAGACCCGGCGCCAGCACGGAAATCACGGCAGGCGTGAAGATCAGCGCGAAGGCCAACAGGATGATCTCCACGGCAAACAGCAACGTGAAGATACGGTCGGCGAACCGGCCGGCGACCTGCGGACCGCCCTGCCCGAGCACGCGGGAATACGCCGGGACGAACGCTGCGTTGAATGCACCCTCGGCAAAAATCGCCCGAAAGTGATTCGGCAATCGTTGTGCGACGAAGAAGGCGTCGGCCAGGGGCCCGGCGCCCAGAATGGCCGCGAGCATGATGTCGCGCGCAAATCCGGTGACGCGCGAAACGAGCGTCAGTCCGCCGACGGTGAGGATGCGTGACAGCATGTTTCCGGACGACCGGCCTACGATCTCAGGCGAATCGCACGTTACGGCAAACCGCGGCGTGCCACACGCCTGCAGCGCGTGTCATCCGCGAAGCGCGTGCCGCACCGCCTGTATGATGCGGTCTTGGGTCGCCGCGTCCAGATAGGGGTGCATCGGCAGGCTGATCACCTCGGCGGCCAGTTGATCGCTGACCGGCAGGCCGCCATCCACCACCGGGTAGTGCCGATACGCCACCTGCCGGTGCAGCGGGATCGGATAATAGATGGCAGTCGGGATCCCGCTCTCCTTGAGGCTCTTGGCGAGAGCATCGCGGCGGTCGGGCGCGACCCGGATGGTGTACTGCGCCCAGACCGAGAGGTAGCCGTCCGGCACTTGAGGGACGGTGGCGACGTCGGCAAGCCCGTTCGCGTAGCGGCGCGCGACCTCCTGGCGGGCATCGATCTCGTCCGTGAAGATCGTCAGCTTCTCCAGCAGAACCGCGGCCTGTACGCTGTCGAGACGCCCGGTGATGCCGATCCGCACGTTGTCGTATTTGTCGCTGCCCTGACCGTGAATGCGTAGGCTTCGGATAATCTCGGCGAGCTCGTCGTTATCGGTAAAAATCGCTCCGCCATCGCCGTAGCAGCCGAGCGGCTTTGCCGGGAAAAAGCTCACCGCGGTGGCATCGGACAGCGTGCCCAGGCGGCGCGCCTTGTAAGCCGCACCAAAAGCCTGGCAGGCATCGTCGAGCACGAACAGTTGCTCAGCGCGGGCGATCGCCGCGATTGCATCATGATCCGCCGGTAACCCAAACAGATCCACAGGAATGATCGCTTTGGGCTTGAGCCCGCGCTGCTTGGCGGTCGCGACTGCCTTACGCATGCTCGCCGGATCGAGGTTGAAGGTCACAGCCTCCACGTCGGCAAAGACCGGCGTTGCACCGACGAGCGCCACCACCTCGGCGGTTGCGCAGAAGGTGAATGACGGACAGATCACCGCATCGCCCGGACCGATGCCCTTGGCGAGAAGAACGAGGAACAGGGCATCAGTGCCGCTGGCACAGGAGAGCGCATGACGCGCGCCGCAGAACTGTGCGAGCTCCGTCTCGAGACGCGCCACCTCCGGGCCCATGATGAATTGGCATTGATCAACGACGCGGGCGATGGCCGCGTCGATGCGAGCCCCCAACCGGCGGCGCTGGGCGGTCAGATCAATAAACGGGATTGGTGGTGGTGGCGTATGCTGGTTCATCGCGCAGCCGCCCGGCGCGGCGCTTTGTGCGGCACGATCTCGGCTTCGCGATGATTGAGGCAGCGGATCGCGACCTCAAGACTCGCGACCCCTTCCTCGCCGGTGACCGCCGGGGTGCGGCCGGTGCGAATCGCTTGTATGAAAGCGGACAGCTCGGCGCGCAACGGCTCGGCGTGTCCCACCGAGAGATGCCGCATCGAGTAGCTGCCGTCGGGTTGAAAGCCAAAGCATTCAGTGACCTGGCGCGTCAACAAATCGCCAATCACGTACTTGCGTTTGGTCGCCACATGCACCGTGCGCGCCTTGAACGGCGTCAGCCAATTGGTGTTGATCTGCGCCAGCACGCCGGAAGCGGTGCGGAACTGCAGCAAGGCGATATCCTCACGCACAGCCTTCACGCTCGACAATTGCGGCTGCACTTCAACGATCTTCGATCCTGTGAACCAGCTGATCAGGTCGATGTCGTGGACCGCGAGGTCGATCACCACGCCCACATTCGACATGCGCGGTGGAAACGGGCCGACGCGCGTGATGGAGATCGACAAAATATCTTCGCCATGCAGCGCGTCCTTGATCGCTTGCACAGCGGGATTGAAGCGCTCGACATGGCCGACCATCAGGACGGTGCCGGCCGTCCGCGCGGCGGCGATGATGTCGCGTCCCTCCTCGATCGAGGAAGCGATCGGCTTCTCCACCATCACATGCACGCCGCGCTTGATGCAGGCGAGTGCGACTTCGCGATGCAGGTGGGTCGGCGCTGCGATGGTGACCGCATCCACGCCGAGATCGAGCAGCTTGTAGACATCGGGCACGGTCGGGCAGCCGAGCGTGCGACCAACAAAATCCGATTGCGCCTGGTCCGGGTCTGCGACGCCCGCCAACGTCACGCCGGGAAATTCGGCGAGTACGCGTGCGTGATTCGACCCCATCACGCCGATACCGATCACGCCCACACGCAAATGTCGGCCTCGTTCGGTGTCTGATTGTGCCATTACCCCACCCCTTACGTCCGGCGAGTCATCCCTAGCACGCCGCGCAGCGTCTGGCGACTGGCCCCCCGCATACGACCGAACACGATTTGATTCAACAAGTTACAGGGAGCCGCGCCGGACCAGGTGAGCATGACAATTGATTGACAATTCGTTACCGACGGAGCCGCGCCCGCGCATATTGCGTCTTGACGATGCTCGCCACGCGAGTGTTGCCAAATGGAGCGCGTAAGAACGAACGCCCCAACAGCAGAGTTGCGGCGACGCGCTCGCCGTCGCGGTAATGCGCTGCCGCCCGTTCAACATCGAGGCCCGCGGCGAACTTGCGTTTCAGCGCGGGCTCGAGTCTCGCAGCGTGCTTCTCCCACAGCTTGGCCGCGGCCGGGAATATCGTGCTCGTCCCAGGACTGCCCGACGGACTGATGCGCGCAAGCGGTTCTGCCAGAAACCCGAATGACGTAATGCGTACCAGCCGTAGCAGCCAGTCCCAGTCCTCCAAGCGCCTGAGCGCCGTATCAAACAATCCGACTTTAGCGAAGAGCGTCCGGCGGCACAGCAATGTCGAGCCGGGGCTCACGACGCAACCCCAGACCAGTTCCCCCAGCGACAGCGTATTGGTGGGGAGATCAGGCGCGACCACCTCGCGGCCATCGCGTTCAATCAATACGAAGGCGGTGCAGCTCGCGTCCCAGCCAAAGTGCCGCATGGCGGAGACTTGGCACAACAGCTTTCCAGGGAGCCAGATATCGTCTGAATCGAGAAAGGCGATGAGCTCGCCCTCCGCCGCTTGAACGCCGGTGTTGCGCGCTGCCGCCGCACCGGCATTCTGCTCGTGGCGCAGCAGCCGCACATGGTCACCGAACGGCTGCAGCGCCTGCTCGAGGTTATCGGATGAGCCGTCGTCAACGACGATAATTTCGAAGCTCCAGTCGGCGGCCGGCAACTGCTGCTGCAAGACGCTACGAATGGCCTCGCCGATGACGCCACTGCGATTATAGGCGGGGATGATGACGGAGAGCGCAGCGCCCATCACGGGTTCCCACAAAGCATGATCCCGAAAAGTGGACACCCGTTTTCGGAAAAGATCATGCTCAAACAACAAGCTGAAGCTGTGATGACCATTCGAAGAAAAGTCATCAGGTTTCAGGCGGGCGCATCCAGATCGCGGACCATGCGCCAGATACGCGCGGCTTCGAACAACCGCCAGGGCCAGAGCGGGTTTTGTACGTTCAGCTGAGCAAATAAAGCGAGCGCATCACGCAACTGCCCGGCCTGCCCCCTGCGAACGACAAGCTTAACGCTCTCGAACGCGTGCCAGGCGAGAAAAAAGCGCGACAGTTCGCGATTGCTGGCATTCGCTTTCGCAAGTTCCAAAGCCATGTCGACATATTCCCGTCCCATGCGCAGCAGGTTCGACTTTCCCGGATTCATCGACAACGAGCCCGCATGGGCGCGATAAAGAATAGCCGGTCTCTCGACCCGGGTAGCCCTTGCCCCTGCGATGGCGAGACGCATGAGGAATTCGCGATCCCCGGTGATCCGGTATTTGATGTTGAGGTAGCCAAACTTATCGAAGACTCGGCGGCGGAAGAAGCATCCGTTGAACCCGGGCACACCGAACGCAAGCTCCGGCAGCCAGAGACCATTCTGGTTGACGTGGGCGCGCACGAACAAGCGCCGCCGGCGACCTTGATCGTCAGTTTCAAACAAACAGGAATGACCCACCACGACATCAATATCGGGCTCTCGGGCGAATATCGATCCGATTTCGACGAGGACGCCGTCCGGATAGAGATCGTCGGTATTCAGGAACCCGATGATCTCACCGTTGGCTTGCGTAATCCCCTTGTTGAGTGCGTCGTAGATGCCGCGATCGGGCTCGCTATGCACCACCACGTCGGGAAATTGCGCGAGCAGCGCAAGCGTATTGTCCGTGGAGCCTGCATCGAACACGATATGTTCGAGATCCGGATAGCGTTGCTGCGCGATGCTATGGATCGCCTCGCGAATGAACCGCTCCCCGTTCCACGACGGCGTGACGATCGTCAGTTTGGGTAACAGCCCCGCGCTCATATGGGGCGGCAAGGACGACGTCGCGGGCGTCGTTGCCGAGGAGCCCCCGAGCATGAATTGCTGCCCGTCACTTGCGCACGGAGCCGCGCAGGAAATCCGCATAGGCGTCCGCGAGTCCCTCCTTGAGATGAATGCGCGGACGCCAACCGAGCGCGCTGATCTTGGAGACGTCGAGGAGTTTTCGCGGCATTCCATCAGGACGCGATGTATCGAACTCGATCCGGCCCTCATATCCCACGACAGCGGCTACGAGATGCGCAAACTCGCCGATCGTGATGTCCTCCCCCGTGCCAATGTTGATGAAGCCACTGTCGGAATAGTTCTGCATCAGAAACACGGCGGCATCGGCAAGATCATCAACGCTGAGGAATTCACGGCGCGGGCGCCCCGTGCCCCACACTTTGACCACGGGCGCGCGGGCTTCCTTCGCCTCGTGAAAGCGGCGGATCAGCGCAGCCGGAACATGGCCATGCTCGGGATGATAGTTGTCACCCTTGCCATAAAGGTTGGTCGGCATCACCGAGATGTAATCGCAGTCATGCTGGCGCCGGTAGGCTTCCGCGAGCTTCAGACCGGCGATTTTGGCAACCGCATACCATTCATTCGTCGGCTCGAGCGGGCCCGTCAGCAGCAAATCCTCGGTCATCGGCTGCGGTGAGAGACGCGGATAGATGCAGGACGAGCCGAAGAACATCAGCTTCTTCACACCTGCGGCAAACGAGCCACGGATGACGCTGAGCGCCATGAGCAGGTTGTCCTGCAGAAAATCGACCGGGAAGGAGGAGTTGGCCACAATGCCGCCCACCTTGCCGGCAGCGAAGAACACCGCGTCCGGTTTCACGTCCTTGAGCCACGCTGCGACTCGATCCACCTGAACGAGGTCGAGCTCCGCGCGATCGATCGATAAAACTGCACAGTCCTCGCGCGCCAGCCGTCGCACGATGGCCGATCCGACCATCCCGCGGTGACCGGCGACGTAGACACGTTTGCCCCGCAGATCAAATTTCGCTGTATTCGCCATTTCGCTGCCGGTTGTGATTGGATGAAATAATCATCGCGCTGGCTCAATAAGCCGCGTAGCTCTTTTCTTCAATGATCTTGCTGGCCAGCAGCTCGTTGATGGCACGCTTTACGGCTGAGCGCTCATCGTTGGTGCGGTACACCGAGCGGGCGAGGATCACGAAATCGGCATCGAAATTCTTCGCGCGCTCGTGCTCGCGGATATCGTCCTCGATCTCCCATAAGGCCGCATTGATATTCTTGAGGCGCTCGGTCAACGCTCGGAGTGCGTCGCTTGCCACGATCTCGCGCCCATACACGTCCATGAGAACGTTATACTCGAGACGGACATTCGCCAGCTTGGCGGGGTCACTGATGCGCTCGAGCTTGAGCTCGAGTATCGTAATCTTGTCGATGAGCTCTCCGGGCGAGATGTCGACGCGTATCCCGCCTCTGCTGATTTGCTTCATCATCCCGAATCCCGCGTCACTGATGCGGTTCTCAATCAATGCGCAGCGCGCGCCCGGCGCGGCTTGCGGGTGCCTACGAGCTCGGCTTTGGCCAGATCCTGCCCATGCTCTCGTTTAAGAGACTCCAGATCCGCTCCGACCATTTCGTTGACAAGCTCGTCAAACGAAATTGTGTGTCTCCAGCCAAGCTTCGTGCGTGCCTTGGTGGCGTCCCCGATCAAAACGTCCACTTCCGCCGGACGGAAGTAACGCGGATCGATCTCGACGAGCAGACGTCCCGTCGCCGCATCGAAGCCTTTTTCGTCAACGCCTGCTCCGCGCCATTCGATGCGCGTCCCAACGCTCGCAAACGCCTTTTCCACAAACTCCCGTACCGAATGTGCCTCCCCCGTCGCGAGCACATAATCCCCAGGCTGCGGTTGCTGCAGGATCGACCACATGCCGACCACGTAATCGCGCGCATGGCCCCAGTCGCGCTGCGCCTCGAGATTGCCCAGATAGAGTTTGTCCTGAACCCCGAGATGGATTGCAGCAACCGCACGCGTAATTTTGCGGGTGACGAAGGTCTCGCCGCGGGTCGGACCTTCATGATTGAACAGGATTCCATTGGAGGCGTGAAAACCATAGCTCTCGCGATAGTTCACGGTGATCCAATAAGCATAGAGCTTCGCGGCAGCATAGGGCGAACGCGGTTGGAACGGCGTGGTCTCGCTTTGCGGCACGTGCGGCGTGTTGCCGTAGAGCTCGGACGTAGACGCCTGGTAGAAGCGGGTGCGATCGGTCATGCCAAGGATGCGGATGGCCTCGAGCAACCGCAATGTACCGACCGCATCGGCATTGGCGGTGTATTCAGGCGTCTCAAACGAGACGTGCACGTGGCTCTGGGCCGCCAAGTTGTAGATCTCGTCGGGCTGTGTCTCCTGCACGATGCGGATCAGATTGGTTGAATCGGTCAGGTCCCCGTAATGCAGTTGGAAGCGCAGATCATGCTCGTGCACGTCCTGATAGAGGTGATCCACGCGATCGGTGTTCAGGGATGACGACCGGCGCTTGATCCCGTGCACCATATAGCCCTTCTTCAACAATAACTCCGCGAGGTAGGCCCCATCCTGGCCGGTAACCCCGGAAATCAAGGCGACACGCTTTTTCATTGCTGTTGTTCCGTCCAGTTCAAGCCGATCTTTATGGACTGCGACCCGGCGGCCCGCAAGGCGTCCGCATAAGCGTGCCGCCACGCCTGGAATTGCAGCACCGCCCAAAGCGCATTGGTTTCGCGGCTCCCGCCGGACATGCAGTCTTCAAAGCACCGGCGCACCCGCACCGGGTCGAACAACCCGTCGGCGAGCGCGGAAGGAGCCAACAAATCCTCAGCCCATGGCCGCAGTGGTCCGCGTAGCCAACTGGCAAGTGGAATGCCAAAGCCCATTTTGGGGCGCTCCACCAGCGCGCGCGGCACGTAGCGGTCAAGCACGGCGCGCAGCGGACGCTTGCCCTTGCCGTTTGCGATCAATTGGTCCGGCGACAAGCGCCAGGCAAATTCGACCACGCGATGATCGATGAGCGGAACGCGCACTTCGAGGCCGACGGCCATCGAGGCGCGATCCACCTTGGTGAGGATGTCGTCAGGCAAATAAGTCAACATGTCGAGCAGACGCAGCTGCGAGATCGTATCGAGCCCGGCGGTCTGGCTTGCGAGCCGTGCAAGCGCGTCGGGCGCCTCGCGCGCGCCGATCAGGAACTGCTCAGGCTGTGGCGTCATCGAGGTGAGGCGTCGATACATCCCGAGCGGGCCGTCTTGCGCCAGCGCCGCGGCGCCCTTGAGGATCTTGTCCCCCACATGGGTGGGCTTCCAACGTTGCGGCAATGGCTTGGCAAGCTCATCCCACGCATCGGCTGACAGGAGCTCGATCGCGCCCGCCGCCGCACGGCGTAATGCCAGCGGGACGTGGCGTGCCGCGCGCCACAGCTGTTCAACCCCGAGATAGCGCACATATCCGGCGAAGGTCTCATCGCCGCCGTCACCCGACAGCGCCACCGTGACATGCTCGCGTGCCAAGCTCGAGACCAGGTAGGTCGGGAGCTGCGAACTGTCTGCGAACGGCTCGTCGTAGATGGCTGGCAGTTTCGGGATCAGCGCCAGGGCATCGACAGCCGTCAGGATCAGTTCGGTGTGGTCAGTTCCCAGATGCGCGGCGACCTTGCGGGCATCGGCGGCTTCGTTGAACCCGGTCTCGTTGAAGCCGATCGAGAAGGTCCGGACCGGGCGTGGCGAAGCGCGCTGCATCAACGCCACCACGGTCGACGAATCAATCCCTCCCGACAGGGACGCGCCGAGCGGCACGTCCGATACCATCTGCCGCTTGACCGCGTCGAACAGGAGATCGTGCAGCTCCGCGTCGATGTCCTCGTTTGCCCGACGATCCAGCGTTTGCTGATTGGCCCGCGCGACCGCTGCGTGATCCCAATAAGTGTGCGAGCTTTGGCCGTCGCGCGTGACTTCGAGGCGGCAACCGGGAAGGAGTTTCTCGACATTGCGGTAGATGCAACGCGGCGCCGGAACGCAGCCGTAACGGAGGTAGGACGCGGCTGCGCCCAGGTCGATGGTAAGGTCAAATCCGGCAATTGCGTGCAGACTGCGCAGCTCGGAGGCAAACGCAAACGAGCCTGCTTGCCGGGTGTAGTAGAGCGGCTTGATGCCAAGGCGGTCGCGCGCGACATGCAGAACCCGATTGCGGGTGTCGTAGGCCGCAAAGGCAAACAAGCCGTTCGCGCGCGCGAGCGCGCCGTCGATGCCGAAATGGGCGATTGCCTCGACCAGGACTTCGGTGTCGGAGGTTCCCCGCCAGTTCACGCCGAGCTCGGCGGCCATTTCGGCGCGATTGTAGAGCTCGCCATTGTAGGTGATCACGATGCGTCCGTCGGCCGACAGCATCGGCTGGTAACCGGTCGGCGAGAGGTCAATGATGGCGAGCCGCCGGTGTCCGAGCGCGAGGCCGGCCGCGGCGTCCACCCAGTGCCCGTCGCCATCCGGTCCGCGATGCGCGATGGCAGCCGTCATGGCGCGCGCGGTCGCTGCCAGCTCCCGTTCGGAACCCCCACCAAATCGCCATAGGCCGGCAATCCCACACATGCTGGTACCTGCATCGCACGGGCGCGCGCGAACCGGAAGGGTCGTTAAGTTTTCTGAAGTGTTTCAAAGGCTTGAATATCGAGCCCGAAGGCTACCGAATGCCGGACCGCAGGGCCAGGTGGGGCTGTGGCTATCGGCGAGGTTTCGCTTCAATGCGACCGCAATCCTGATTAGTGTCACGCGATCTGCCGCCGGGGACAGGAACAGAGTACCAGGATGTCATATCGAGTGACGAGCACGCACCAGATGATCTGGCTTCCCTGCTTGCTGATCGGCATTCTGCTGATGATCGTCGGTGCCACCGAGGGCGTCCCCTACACGTCCATCCACGTGCGCGGCGAGACAACTCAGATCATCATCGGCGTGGTGGGGCTCGTCCTGGCGTCCATTGGCGTGTACATCGGGTTCGAAATCGGGAAGAAGAAGAAATAGAAGCGCTCGCCCGCGTGGCGCCCGCATCACCATGAAGCCGCGCCTGCTCTACGTCGTCACCGAAGACTGGGCATTCCTGCTACACCGCCTGCCGATGGCGCGCGCTGCGCGCGCGGCCGGCTATGAAGTGCACGTCGCGACCAACGTGACCGACGGTGCGGCGGCGATCGCGGCGGAGGAGTTCGTGCTGCATCCAGTGCGCTTTTCGCGCGGCCGCCTCGCACCGCTCGCGGTTTGGCAGACGCTTCGCGACCTGCGTCGCATTCATCGCCAGGTCAAACCGGCGCTGGTGCACCGGGTCGCGGTCGAGCCCATTGTTATCGACGCTGTTGCGATGCTTGGGCTCAAGGCTGCATCCGTCAACGCCATCACCGGGCTTGGTTATGCGTTCATATCGAACTCGCTCAAGGCACGCGCGATCCGCCAAGCAATTAGCCTTGTCCTGCGCCTCCTGATCAATCACCCCGGCAACGTCGCGCTGGTGCAAAACCCCGATGACGGCGCGCTGGTGGCGGAAATCGGCGTCGCGGCGGCCCGCATCAAGCTGATTCCAGGTTCCGGCGTCGACATCGAGCGGTTCCAACCTTCTCCCGAGCCAGACGGGCCAATCACCGCGGCGTTCGCCGGCCGCCTGCTCGACGACAAGGGGATCCGCACCTTGATCGCGGCGCATCGCCTGTTGCGCGCCCAGGGCGTTGCGATCCAGTTGCTGGTCGCGGGCACGCCTGATCCGGCCAACCCGGCGTCGGTCGCACCAGATGAGGCCGCGGCCTGGGGGCGGGAGCCCGGCATCGTCATGCTCGGACACGTGAAAGATATCGCTCCTGTCTGGGCGCGCGCGCATATGGCGGTGCTTCCCTCCCGCCGCGAAGGCTTGCCCCGGACCCTCCTCGAAGCCGCCGCCAGCGGCCGCGCCATGGTCGCGACCGACGTGCCGGGCTGTCGCGAGGTGGTACGCGCCGATACCGGGTTGCTGGTGCCGGTGGACGATCCGACCGCCCTTGCGGAGGCGATGGCGAAGCTCGCCCATTCCCCCGATCTGCGCCGGCAGTTTGGCGCCTCGGCACGCGCGCTCGCCGTCGAGCGCTTCTCCTCCGAGGCGATCGGCCGCGCGATTGTGGATCTCTACGCGTCGCTGGCCGCTGGGCAGCGCGCATGACAACGGGCACCGCCTTGATGATCATTGCGCTCGCGGCTGGCTTGGGCGCTGGCATGATCTGGCTGCTACACCCCTTACTGGTTCGCTATGCACTGGCGCGGCCAAACGCGCGCTCGTCACATGTTGTGCCAACCCCGCAGGGTGGCGGCATCGGAGTGGTCGCGGCGACAGTGGCTGCAACGCTGATCGGGGCAGCCCTGATCGGTGGCATTGACGCGCGGACAATGACGGTATTCGCGGCCGCGGTCTTGCTCGCTGTGATCGGCGCGGTTGATGACATCATCACGATGCGGGCATTGCCACGCTTGTTTGTGCAGTTCATCGCCGTCGGGGCTGTCGTCAGTCTGCTTCCTGCCGATCTCTGCCTCACCCCTCTGCCAATGATTTTGGAACGCGCCGTTCTGACCGTGCTCGGCGTGTGGGCCGTAAACCTGACCAACTTCATGGACGGGATCGACTGGATGACGGTCGCCGAGGTGGTCCCGATCACCGCCGGACTCGCCGTGTTCGGTGCCCTCGGCGCGCTGCCGGCGTCGGCGTTTGTCATCGCGCTTGCGCTGCTCGGCGCGATCCTCGGCTTTGCGCCATACAACCGGCCCGTGGCGCGGCTGTTCCTCGGCGATGTTGGTAGCCTGCCAATCGGTTTGTTGTTGTTCTGGCTACTCGTCTTGCTCGCCGGGCGTGGCTACGTCATCGCGGCGCTGCTGTTGCCGCTCTACTATCTGGCCGACGCGACGATCACGCTCGCCCGCCGCGCACGGCATGGCGAGAATGTCTTCGAAGCGCACCGCAGCCACTTCTATCAGCACGCCACCAAGGCCGGCTGGCCGGTCGTCAGTGTCATCGCCCGCGTGTTCGCCGTGAACATTGGGCTTGTCGCGCTGGCGCTGCTGAGTGCAACCATAGGCACTCCCCTCGCTCAAGCCATTATCCTGATCGCGGGCGCTGCCGGGGTTACGTGGCTGCTCGCCTGGATGCGGCGCTCAAAGCCGAACCTTAAGGGTGGCACGCCCGGATAGGAGTGATAGGCTCCCTGCGCTCCTCCGCGAGATCAGGGGGTGAACATGCGTCAGATCACCATCGTCGGTGGCGGCCAGGCCGGCTTGCTGCTGGCCATCGGGCTGCGCCAGCAGGGCTACCGGGTGCGGCTTGCGCAGAACCGCAGCGCCGACGCGATCCGCTCCGGCAAGGTCCTGTCGAGCCAATGCGTTTTCGCGACCGCTCGCGCCGAGGAGCGCGCGCTTGGCCTCGACCTCTGGGCCAACAGCGCGCCGGCCATTGCCGGCATGCGCCTCCAGGTCGCGGCGCCCGACGGCTCGGGCGCGAAGGCGATGAGCTTCGAAGGGCTGCTCACCGGACCGGCGCACTCGGTCGATCAGCGGCTGAAGTTCCCGACCTTCATGCAGGTGTTCGAGCAGAAGGGCGGCAGCCTGGAGATTTGCGACGTTGGCATCGCCGAGCTGGAACGCTTTGCTGCCGACAGCGACCTCGTGGTGGTCGCGGCCGGCAAGGCCGAGCTCGCCAACCTGTTCGCGCGAGACCCGGCGCGCTCGCCGTTCGACCAACCGATGCGCGCCCTGGCGCTGGTCTACGTCAACGGCATGAAACGCCATGACGGTCCGCTCTGCGTCACCGCAACGCTTATTCCCGGTGTCGGAGAGTTGTTCATGATCCCAGCGCTCACCTTATCCGGCCCGTGCGATATCCTGTTCTTTGAAGGAATCCCCGGAGGACCGCTGGATTGCTTCGATGCGCGCGCCGACGTGGATACGCAGGTCGCGCGCGTCAAGGAGCTGATCGGCCGCTTCGTTCCGTGGGAAGCAGACCGCGTCGCCAACATCACTGCCACGGATGCCAACGCATCGCTGGTCGGCCGCTTTGCTCCCGCCGTGCGGCACGGCGTCGGGCGCCTGCCCTCGGGCGATCCGGTGCTTGGGCTTGCCGACACCATTGCGCTCTCGGATCCGATCGTCGGCCAAGGCGCCAATAATGCGATCCATGCCGCCAAGATCTATCTCGACGCGATCGTAGCGCGGGGCGATGCTCCGTTTGATGAAAATTGGATGACCACCACCGCTGATGCCGCGCAGAAGCGCGTTGAAGCTTCGGTGCAGTGGTCCAACATGATGGTGCTGCCGCCGCCGGAACACGCCGTCATGTTGTTGGGCAAAGCGGTCGGCAGCCCGACACTCGCTAATCGGATCGCCAACGGCTTCGATGAGCCGGCGACGATCTTGCCCTTGTTCGCCGACCCGGCGCAGGCAGCGGCGGCGTAGCAAAGTTTTTGTTTTCAGCGGGAGGACAGCACATGGTTGGAAGTGCCGGAGTGAAATTGCCCAAGGGAATTACGCCGGCTGGGTCGGGTGACGCCGGCCAGGGGAAGAATGTCGAGTGGAGCATTCTGGGCCACACCTATTGGCTCAAGGCCGAGAGCGAGGATTGCTTCATCTTCGAGACGCTGGACCCACCCGGCACCTTCGTGCCGCCGCATATCCATCCGACCCAGGACGAATTCATCTACTTGCTCGAGGGCACGTTCGACCTTTATCTCGACGGCGCCTGGACCAAAGCGAGCCGCGGCGACCTGGTGCGCATGCCGCGCGGCCTGCCGCATGGTTACTATAACCGGCAGACGGTGCCAGCACGCGCGCTGTTCTCTGTGAGCCCGGCACGACGCCTGCGGGAATTGTTTGATCAGCTGCACAACCTCGGCGATCCCGAGGAAGTCGTGCGCCGCTCCAAGGTTTGTGAGGTCGATTTCCTGCCGCCCGGTTCAGTGCCGGGAGCGTAGCGCAAACTATTTGGTCAGCACCGGATCGCCCGCCTTGGCGGGCGATGGCACCGGTGCGTGCGGCACCACGCTGTGCAGGATGCGGTCCATGGTACCGCGTTCACCGCGCGCCACGCCATCTTCCAATTCACGAAGCAACCCGCGCAGCGACTCCAGTGAGGGGCGCAGCGGACGCGCGGCCACGATGCCGTCGATGCCGATTTGCGTGATCGGCTCGTCGCGCGCAAACAGGATTTCGTTCATGCGCTCGCCCGGGCGCACGCCGGTGAACTTGATTTCGATGTCAGTGCCGGGTTCCAGTCCGGATAGTTTGATGATGCGCTCGGCGAGCCCCACGATCTTCACCGGCTGGCCCATGTTGAGCACATAGACGGCGACGTCTGAGCTCTGCGGGCCCAGCGCATGGCTCGCGGCCGTGATGACCAGGTCGCAGGCTTCGCGGATGGTCATGAAGTAGCGCACCATGTCGGGATGCGTGACGGTGACCGGACCGCCGGCCTCGATCTGGGCCTTGAACTTCGGCACCACCGAGCCGTTGGACGCGAGCACATTGCCGAACCGCACTGCAATCAGCCGCATCTCCGGCCGGCTCGCGGCGCGGGCGATGAAGTCCGCATCCAGCGCCTGGCAATACATCTCGGCGACGCGCTTGGTGGCGCCTAGGACGGAGACCGGCTCGATCGCCTTGTCGGTCGAGATCATCACCATCGCGGCCGCGCCGGCCGCGGCTGCAGCGTCAGCGACATTGACCGAACCAAACACGTTGGTGCGCACGCCCTCGGTCCAGTCGCGCTCGAGCAGCGGCACGTGCTTGAGCGCGGCGGCATGGAACACGAGGTCCGGCTTGAAGTCAGCAATGAGGCGGAACATGCGCTCGCGGTCGCGGATGTCGGCGAGACGTCCGTCGATCTTGGCCGCGGTGCCTTTGGCGTTGAGTGATTCCAGCACCGCATGTAATGCCGGCTCGGCGTTCTCGATCACCAACAGGCGCGCAAGGCCGAAGGCAACCA
The DNA here is from genome assembly GCA_019241285.1 of Xanthobacteraceae bacterium. Lineage (GTDB taxonomy): Bacteria > Pseudomonadota > Alphaproteobacteria > Rhizobiales > Xanthobacteraceae > JAFAXD01. The sequence continues at coordinate 27,334 of JAFAXD010000070.1, forward strand.
GTCGGTCACAGATCTCGGAGCCGATCGAGCCGCCGCCGCCAGTGACGACGGCCGCCTTGCCTTTCACGAAATTCTCAAGCCGGCGATAATCGATCTTCACGCTCGGGCGCAGCAACAAATCCTCAACGTTGACCGGCCGCAGCTGTAGCGCCTCGCGATCGTCGAGCGCGGGCAGCGCCTTGGTGGTCAGCCCCAAGCGCCGTGCGCGCATCAGGATCCCTTCCGGATGCGCCTCGGGCGCCAATACAGTCGGGGTCAGGACGACGCACATGATCTTGGTGCCACGGGCGCCGAGATCGGTGACCACCCGCTCGAGGTCGTCGAGCTCGCCCAGGACCGAGATGCCGCGGATCGCCTGTCCGCGATCGGCCCGCGACGGCGAGAGGATTCCGACCGGTCGAACCTGTTTTTCGGCGCCGCTCTCGATTGCCCGCAGCAACACTTCGGCGCCGGCGGCATTGCCGAGCAGCAACGTCGGGAGTGCGCCGCCGGCCTTGGTGCGCGAGAGCGTGCGCGTGTAGCGGAAGTAACGGTAGGCGATGCGCGTTCCCGACAGGAAGAACATCTGCAGGAACCAATAGAGCGCGATGGTGATCTTGCCCAAGAAGAACGTGCCGTAGACGTTGGGCGCCAGCAGCACGTAATCGAGCACCAGCAACGTCACCGCCTGGATGCTCGCGGCGCGCAGGATCGTCATCAGATCCGGCACCGACGTGAAGCGCCACTTGGTCTTGGACATCCCAGTGACCAGGAAGACCAGACCGGAATAGAGCACGAAGGCGGGCAGGACGAACTTCAACAGGTCCCAGCGCAGTGCAAGGCCCTTATCGCCGAAGCGCAGATAGACCGCCGCCAGCACCGCGACTGCCGTGGCGAGCAGGTCGTGCGCCAGGATCAGCCACATCCGCGGCGTTAAATCGAATAAACGGATCATGCTGTTATGCCCACCCGTTCCATAGCGGGCTTTACCCCCTAAGGCTAGGCAACAACGGTCTGCCGCTGCTGCAGCGCTTGATCGACGGCCTCCAATACCTGCGCGGCGGTAAGCTCATCCAGGCATTGCGCGCGGCTGTCGAAATGATGGTCGCATCCAAGCTGCTCGCACGGCAGGCACGGCAACGGGTTCTGCACCACCCAGACATTGCCGCGCCGCTGCACCCGTCCGGCCGGCGCCCACGGCCGGTCCACTCCGCCGACCGGCCACGGCCCAATCAGATGCGGACTGACTGCGCCGTACAGTGCGACTGTCGGGCATCCACTCCCCGCCGCGAGATGCGTGACCGAGGTGTCGGGCCCGACATAGACCGCGGCGCCCTGCAGCAGTGCGGTCAAGCCGGCCCAGTCGAGCCGGCCCTGCTCGCGGATGACCGAGGTGTCGCCGCCGAAGAGATGATCGACGTAGGCGCCCTCCTCGACGCCGCGCCCCTGCGTCACCACCACGGCGAGCCCACGCGCCATAAGCCCGCGTGCGAGATCGCGCCAGCCCGCATCATTCCAGCGCTTGTAGCGATAGAACGGATTGGGATGCAGCACCGCGTACGGCGCGGTCGGCATGACCCCCGCCGCCGAGCCTGCCTGTGGACACACAAGATCATTCTGACGCGGCACGTCGAGCGCGTCGGCGAGACGCAACAACTCGGTCACGCGATGCGTATCGGCTTCGGCAATGACTGAACGATGATGCACCCAGCGCTTCCAACCGCCGCCCCTGCCCGGCACCAGTCCAACGCGCCGGCGCCCGGCGGCGAGCGTCATGTAGGTCGGACGATCGCCGGTCTGCGTGCAAATCGCGAGGTCGTACTGGCGCCACAGCGCGCGCACCAGCCCTGCGGTCTCGAAAAGCGTTGGCCGCTCCGGCGCGGTGATGACGCGGTCGATGTCCGGGTTGCCTTTGAGAATTCGCTCGCTGCCGGCGAAGACCAACATGTCCACGCTGGCGTCAGGAAATCCACGCCGCACGCTGCGCACGAGCGGCGTCGTCAGCAGAACGTCGCCCAGCCGCCGCAAGGTAACGATGAGAACCTTCATGGCAGGACCACCTCGCGCGCGGCGCATTCGCTCGAAGCCTGCAGTGCTGACAGACCCTGCCGCGCGCGCACGCGCGTCTCGTTGAGCAGTTGGTCGAGTTGCCGCTGGTTCTCGTCGAGCCGGGAGCGGTCCTGCTCCGGGTGCCACAGATGCAGGACGGTTGCGTCGAGCCGCGCGTTGCGGCGACGGATGCCATGCCGAATCATGCGCGCGAACATATCCGAATCTTCGCGCCCCCAGCCGACGAACGCGGCGTCGAAGCCGTCGACCGCATCAAGATCGGCACGCCAGAATCCCATGTTGCTGCCGCGCGCGCCGCGCCAGCGCTGCGCATTGCGCTTCGCTGAGACGCCCGACCACGGCAGCAGCAGCGGTCCGATGCGGTTGACGCCGCCACGCAGACGCTGCCCGATCCAACGACCAAAACTCCACTGCTCCGGCGCGAGCCCGCTGGCAAGAACGTGCGCGGTCAGCGCCTGCGAGAGGAGCAACCGGCTGCCGGTGACGAACCATCCCGGCTGCGCAACGGCGCGATGCGCCGCAATGAACCCAGGTCGCGCCAGGCAATCGCCGTCGAGAAAGATGCAGTACGCGCCTTGGCTCACCAGGATGGCGCGATTCCTGATCTCGGCCAGCCGGAAGCCTCGGTCTTCGTGCCAGACGTGTTTGAGCGGGATGCCGGCGCGCGTGCGCCAGCGAGCAACAACTTCGCCGGTGTCCGGGCGCGAGCCATCGTCGGCGACGATGATTTCAAAATTCCGATCGCTCTGCGTCGACAGCGAGCGCAGAACCGCATCGAGCGCGTCCGCCCGATTGTAGGTCGAGACGATAACCGAGATCAGATCAGCCATAGCAAACAAATCGTCAAGTGACCGCCGTCGGCGTCTTGGCCACCTCGCGCTCCACGGCGGGGCGGCCGGACTTGCGCACGATCGCGGTGGTCGAATGCCCGGGCACCAGGTCGATCAGCACGACCTCGCCGCCGTCCGCCTCGACCAGTTCATGCCCTACGACTTCCTCGCGGCGATAATCGCCGCCCTTGACCAGCACCTTGGGACGCACCCGGCGCAGCAGCTCGAGCGGCGTGTCCTGCTCGAATACGACCACGAGATCGACTGCCTCAAGCGCTGACAGCACACTTGCGCGCGCGTGCACGTCTTGAATTGGCCGGTCCGGACCCTTGAGCCGCCTCACCGAGGCGTCGCTGTTGAGACCAACAATCAGTCGGTCGCAGGCGCCGCGCGCGCGTGTCAATACCTGCACGTGTCCGGGATGCAGGATGTCGAAGCAGCCGTTGGTGAAGCCGATGCGCAGATCGTGCTTGCGCCAA
>JAFAXD010000091.1 GCA_019241285.1 Xanthobacteraceae bacterium
GCGAAGCGCGGTAATGCTATCATCGCGTTCACGACCGACTGATCTGAAATTGACCAAACATAAGTGTGCGAAGACGGGACCCATTGGCCCCGTCTTTTTTTCGAGACGATGGAATGAGCAACAAGTTTGAGACGTCGATCGGCGGCCTTCTGATTGTGGTCCTGGTGCTTGCCGCGGCTCATCCGCGCGCAGAAACGATCGAAGACAAAGCCGCGGTGTGTGGGAGCTGCCATGGCGACGATGGCATCCCGTCCGACAAAACATTCCCCGTGATTTGGGGGCAGCATCAAGGCTACCTCTATCTGCAATTGCGCGACTTCAAACGCGGTACCCGCAAGAGCGACGCCATGGCGCCATTCGTAGAGCAGATGGAGCGTGAGGACATGATGGCGCTCGCCGAGTACTTCTCGAAAAAGCCATGGCCGGACCTACGCCAGCCGCCGGCACCGGCCAGCGTTGTTACGCAAGCTCAGCGCGCCAACACGTCGGTCGGCTGCACCGGCTGCCACCAGGCGCAATATCAAGGGGAGGGCACACAGCCGCGCCTGGCAGGCCAGTTCAGGGAATATCTCATCAAATCGATGATGGACTTCCGGACCCAGGAACGGGCCAACAATCCCGGCATGTCCGACCTCATGCTCGCGACCACGCCAGGTGATCTGGCTGCTATGGCCGACTACCTCGCCGGACTTCAGCTAAACTAGGGCGTGTGCTCGTAAAGGCTATATTCAAGCGGAATTTAGCTGCGCACGGAGCCGTTCAAGCGCTAGTGGCAAGGGATTGCCGGCCAGCCAGTTTGATATTTCAGCAGCGACGCTACCGGGTTCCTTTCTGCTCGTATCAACTTCAAAGTCGTACTGCATCGATTTGTGGATCCAATCAACCTGACTAGCCGCCAACCCAATGCCGCGGTCGCGCCGCGCAGTCTCCCGGCGTGCCAGCTCAGTGGCGTCGCACTGCACAGCGATGAGATAGACAGGAAGGTGCGCAAAATTCTCTACAAGCAAGTGTCTTGCGCGTCGGTTGCTAAGAACCGTGTCCAAGACTACCTCCTGGCCATATTTCGCGTATTCGCCAACAGCTGCGTGCATGGCACAGCACAGTGCGCATAACATCAGCTCAGTATCCGCCTTTTCACGCTTCTCCCACCCTGTCCAGTAGCCCGGGGGCTCCATATCGCGGAAAGCATCGAGTTGCACGTGATGAAGCGGTGAACTCCAAAGAGCCTGCATCGCCTTTGCCAATGTTGTCTTGCCGGCACTTGACGCGCCGTTTAGAACGATGACTCTAGCTGATTGAGGCAGGACTGGTCGTGGTAGAGGCGGCATGGGTTTCGGCTTCGTGGATGAAGTGTAGCATTCGAGCTGCAGCTCTTTCCGGATGGACGCAGCGGTGGACCTCGCTGATCGACATGGGAACCGAGCTGCATGTCAGCGATCAACGCGTCCATGTTACTTTAATTCGCGAACCATGAAGCATGATGAGTGCCCGCCTAGTCAATAAATCCCTCTATGTAACTGGCGTGCCGATTGATAACCGTCACTTGGGACGCCTCTTGGAATCAATGGTGGACGGGACGATCTCAGAAACGTCAAATCGAAATCGAGGGCAATGAGATAGCGCTCACATAAGCGTCGACCAAGCATGTTGCGACCGAACATGAACTTTTCTTTATCGCGACACTGACCCGCGTGAGTGTTTATGAGTGCACGCCCTAATTCTGATTTGACAGCTTTGCGCGAACCGGCATGCTCGCGGTGAGATCGAATGCGCGCTTGCCCAGCTTGTCGCGGTGCGTGCTGTCAGCGCCGCGGCCGAGCAGCACGCTGACGACGGCGACGTCGCCACGTTCCGCGCCGATCATCAATGCGGTGCGGCCGCGATTGTCGGCGGCGTCGATGGGCGCGCCGCGGTCGAGCAGTAGGCGGATAACCGCTTCGGCGGTGCGTGGGTCGACACCTTCTTCATGGCCGGCCGCCCACATCAGCGCGGTCAAGTCGTTGGCGTAAGTGGCGTCCGCTTTCACACCTGTGTCCAGCAATTGCTGGACGATTGGGGCAAAGCCGCGCGCTGCCGCGTAAACGATCGGCGTCTTGCCTGTTGTATCTGCTAGCCCCGGATCGGCGCGATGTGCCAGCAAGAGCGCTGTGATTGCATCGTTGCCACGATACGCTGCCGCAGCCAGCGGTGTAACCCCGGAGCGGCCGGGCAAGTTGGGATCAGCGCCTTTGCGCAGCAACAGGTCGACTGTGTCTGTGCGTCCATTCTCGGCGGCCTGATACAGCGCCGTTGACCCGGCGAGGTTGCGTGCATCGATTGCGGCGCCGTTCTGCAGGAACAGCTCGACCAGGGCGGTTGCTCCTGCGCGGGCTGCGTGGGCCAACGGCATCGCGCCAACGCGATCGCGCGCCTCGAGCGAAGCGCCATCAGAGAGCAGTCGGCGAGCGAGCTCACTGCACCCATTGTCCGCGGATGCGAACAATAGCTGATTTGTTTCAATCGATGTGAGCTGCGGCTTGGTCAGGTGCAGCTTGATTTCGAGGTCGCGGCAGGCGTCCGGCGTCGCCCGGCATGCCTGCGAAGCCGCGGCGAGACCGGCCACCGCGAATACGACAAGAGAGGGCAACGGCTGGATCGCAATCATGCGGTTAGTTCCGAAGCATACTTGGTCGATAGCACAGCCTTACATTCTCAGACTTGAGCACGATAATGCAATGCGCATGTCGTGGACGACTATACGCCCGCCGCCGGTACAAGGAGCCCGGATTACCCGTCGGCCAAGTCGTCCGATGGAGGGGTTGCCGCACCCTATGAGAAGGTCTACCCTGTAGATGGGGAAGCGTCTTGAGCAGACTGTGGGGTTCCGCTCATGAACATCTGTCAGTTTACAATCCGGCATATTCGGCACTTGGCGGTCGAATTTATCGTTGCGCTTGCTGCTGTCGCCACTGTAGTTGCAATCGCCAAATACGGATTCTGAGCCTGTTTCGTGCTCGCCTGAGAAGCGGGTGAAACGACCGATTCGCTAGGGCACTTTTGTGGGCGCGAAATCTACGCGCCCCAACGATGCCAATCGGCAACAGTTGCAAACAAAGCGACGGCCCGGGCAAGTTTCCACTTGCCCCCGCTAGGGGATGCGATCAGCCTCACCCTGAGGCTCCGCAACACCGCCAGAATAAGTATGCGCACGGCAGCACAAACAGCGGTCTGGACGTGGATCATCCTTGCGGTTGGGTGGCTTACCATCGTCGCGTGGGTGGCAATCACGGAACCTATCGATGGCTCCGTGCCGTGGGTATATGCGATGACCGCCATCGTGCCGCCCGGAAGCTTATTGGCGTTTGGCGCCGTGCTGATCTGGATGGCCCGGGCATTCCACAGGTACATCAACCCCACCGGGTGATAGGCTAAAATCCCTGATCGAGCCTCGGTGCTGATTCGCGACAAGCAATTCCCATAGCCATTCGCGCTCCCCGGCGCCGTTGCGTTCCCACGCTCTGAGCGGCAAATTAGTTGGTCGACTTATGGATTAGGCGATGTCGTGGGAGACGATAGAACGCCAATGGCACAAAACCTCAGAGTTGCGATTGTTGGGGCAGGCATCGGCGGTCTCACCGCGGCCGTTGCCCTGCACCGTCATGGAATCGATGTGAAGGTCTATGAGCAATCGCAGCACATCACCGAGATTGGGGCAGGTGTTTCCTTATCGCCCAATGCCATTAAGGCGCTGCGAGCATTGGGTCTGTCGGCGCCGATAGCCGAGATCGGTTTCGAATCGGACCACCAGCTCGTTCGCTCTTGGAACACAGGCGATATTGTCTCCAAGGTGTTCCGCAAAGGCATCTACGAGAAGGAATTCGGCGCGCCGTACCTATCGATGCATCGCGCGGACCTGGTCGATGTATTGCGGCGACAATTACCGGAAGGTGTGTTCCGGCTCGGGATGCAGTGCGTCGGCGCCGAGGCCGACGAGACCAAGGGGCGAGCTTATTTCGCCGATGGCACCGTTGAGGAGGCGGATATTCTTGTCGGCGCGGACGGCATTCGTTCTGCGGTACGGCGCAGTTTGTTTGGCGACGAGAAGCCACGCTTTACCGGATCGGTGTGCTGGCGCGGCTTGGTGCCATTGGACGCCTTTCCGCCTGGCCTGATCTCAACCGATCTCACGCTCTATATGGGCCCGCGCAGTCACGTTATTCACTTCATGGTCCGGGGCGGCAAGGTGGTGAATTTCGTCGCGCATGTCGAAACAAATTCGTGGACCGGAGAGTCCTGGACGCAAGAGTGCGATCGTGCAGAGGTGTTGCAAACCTTTGCTGGCTGGCATCCACCGCTGCTGCAGTTGTTGAGCGCTTCCGAGCGGTACTACAAATGGGCACTCTATGACCGCGAGCCGCTGGACCGATGGACGAAGGGTCGCGTCACGCTGCTCGGCGACTCCGCCCACGCAATGCTGCCGCACATCGGCCAGGGCGCCTGTATGGCGATCGAAGACGGCTACGCACTGGCCGAAGTGGTTGCGCAGTTGCCCTACAATCTGAACGAAGCGCTGCGCCAATATGAACGCCTGCGATTGCCGCGGACGCGCCGTGCCGTTCTGGAAGCGCGTGCGCGCGGCAAGGAAATGCACCTCACCTCGAAATGGGCGCAGCTCAGACGCAACATCAGGCTCGCCTTCCAGCACCAAGTGGCGGGCGACAAAACCGGGCTCAAGCTCGCTGAGTTTTATGAATATGACGTCGCCTCGGCGTCCCGGCTTTCGGACAGGGTGCCGCGGGTGTAGCTTCGCTAGCAGCGCCCGTCAGATGCTGGGGCGGCTATTGTTTGTGTCCTCGCGGATCATGCGCGCGCCCTTTTCGGCAATCATGATCGTTGGCGCGTTGGTATTGCCAGTGGTGACCATCGGCATGATCGACGCATCGATCACGCGCAGCCCGGCGACGCCGCGCACGCGTAATCGCGAATCCACCACGGATAAATTGTCGGCCCCCATCCGGCACGTGCCGACAGGGTGGAAAACGCTGCCGGCGCTGGCCCGCGCGTAGTCGGCAAGCTCCGCGTCGGTGTCGGCCTTCGGGCCAGGCCTGACCTCGCCCTTGCTGTGGGCCATCCAGGATGGCGCGGCGAAGATGCGACGCGCGAGCCGCAATCCCGCGACCGTGGCGTCGACATCGTGTTGCGCGGACATGTAGTTCGGGCGGATCGCCGGATATTGGGTCGGGTCGGCGGAGCGGGCCAGGATGCTGCCGCGGCTTTCCGGCTGCGCCACACAGACCGCGATCGAGGCGCCTGGCTCGCGTTCCAGCGAATCGAAGCCGTGGCGATCCGGCGCGCGGCTCATCGGTGTGAACGAGAGCTGCAGGTCCGGACTCTCGAGCCCCTCGCGCGATTTGGCGAACACGATCGCCGTGGTGACGCCGAAAGTGAAGGCGCCGCGTCCGGTGATCAGATAACGCACCCCTTCGAGCAGCAGCGGCGCGCCGCGGGCGAGCTGATTGACTGACACGAGGTCGCGCAGCCGGTGCACGATCAGCGCGGCGTAGTGGTCGGAGAGGTTCTGTCCGACATTCGGGCTCGCGTGCACCACGCCAACCCCGATCTCGC
>JAFAXD010000263.1 GCA_019241285.1 Xanthobacteraceae bacterium
CCAGCGGCGGCGAAGCGGCACTCGCCCGCAAGCGCCGCGAGGACGCAATCCGGGTCGAGACCGACGCCCATCATCACGCCGCTCCCGCTGAGGCCGCGGAATAAGATCCGCTCAAGACGCTGCCATAGGTGACGTCTTTCTCATAGATGACGTGTGCGGCCATCCTTCGAGACGCTCGCGCGCATAGCGCGCGAGCTCCTCAGGATGAGGGCTGCGGTTCTTTGCAACACTTCAACAATCTCAGCCCTCATCCTGAGGAGCACGCGCTTGCGCGTGCGTCCCGAAGGATGGCCGCACACATAGGTGACGTTGCCCTCATAGGTGACGTCGCTGCGCATAGATGACAGCCCGATCGCGTGCGTGCGCGCGGACATGAATCCGTTGATTTCCCATAGATGACCTTCCTCGTCATAGTTCATCACCTGTGTTCTCGTACCCCGGCCGGATGAAAACTAGCCTCGTCATTGCGAGGAGCGGAGCGACGAAGCAATCCAGTGCGGCGTCTCAGCGCTGGATTGCCTCGCTTCGCTCGCAATGACGGATCTGCCATAGATGACGTTTTCTTCTTAGATGACGTGTTTGCGCGATTTCTCTTGTTGCAAATTCTCTTTTGCAAACGTCACGACAATTGCCGGCTGAAGAATTCCTCATAGGGGAACAGGCGGCAAAGCATGTTCAGAGCTTGATGTGCAATCATATAGAGCGCGCGCGAGCCGCGGCGCGCAATTCACAGCATGCTCAACCGACGCCTACATTTTGGTTAAGTTTTGTAAAGCCTTTCCTGCGTGGAATTAATCTCCGCGTAACCGGCGCGCAATGCGCGGATGACTACATTTCGTGGTCGGCGGAGAGGGTTTGGTGCAAACCGTAAATTCTCCGCATTCGCAGCGCTTACAAGATCGGGGGCTTTCACTTCTGTTCTTGGTTCGAACTTCACGCGTTTCCGAGCCTCAGGCTCTTGCGAACGATCCGGGAGTGCGCCTTGGTCCCAGTTGAGCATTCATCGCGCAGCCGCAAACGGTGGTGGTTCCTTGCGCTCGCCGCCGTTCTGGTCGGTATCTATTTCGGGTGGCAGCATTTCACCACAAAGGGTGCCGATGCGGCGCTTCCAACCAAAGCAGCAGCCGTTGCGCCGCCTGTGCCGGTTACGGTCGCGGCCGTGCAGCGGACCGATTTCCCGGTCTACCTGAACGGCCTTGGGACGGTGCAGCCGTTCAATACCGTCACCGTCCGCAGCCGTGTCGATGGGCAGATCACCAAGGTCGAGTTCAAGCAAGGACTGATGGTCAAGCAGGGCGATGTCCTAGTGCAAGTCGATCCCCGCCCGTATCAGGCGGCGCTGACCCAGGCGCAGTCCAAAAAGGCGCAGGACGAGGCCAACCTCAAGAACGCGAAGCTCAATCTCGATCGCTACCAGAGTCTCGCCGACAAGGATTTCGCCTCCAAGCAGCAGCTCGACACCCAGCAGGCAATGGTCGATCAGCTGACGGCGCAAATCAGCGGCGATCAAGCTGCGATCGATAATGCGCAGACGCAGCTCAGCTATACGACCATCACGGCGCCGCTGTCGGGGCGGGCGGGCTTCCGCCTGGTCGATCCCGGCAACATTGTGCATGCCTCGGACCAGAACGGCATCGTCACGATCGTCCAGCTGCAGCCGATCTCGGTTGTATTCACGGCCCCGGAAGAGGACGTCCAGGAGATTAACAAGGCGCTGGAAGCCGGGGTCGTGCCGGTCAAGGCGCTGAGCTCGGATGGCCTCAAGGTATTAGCGGAAGGCCGGCTCGGGCGCGTGGACAATCAGGTCGACCAGGCGAGCGGCACCATCCGTCTCAAGGGTGTGTTTGATAACAAGGACAACATCCTCTGGCCCGGGTTGTCGGTGCAGACCCAATTGCTGGTCGAGACGCTCAAGCAAGTCGTGGTGATCCCCGAGGACGCGGTTCAGCATGGACCGGACGGGCTCTATGCGTTCGTGATCGGCGACGACAACAAAGCGACCGTGCAACCAATTACGTTGAACCAGACAGGTGAGGGCAAAGCCGTCGTGCAGCAAGGACTGAGCCCGGGCCAGCGGGTTGTTGTGGCGGGGCAGTACCGGCTCCAAGCCGGAACCGTCGTCAAGCCGAACGCGGGCCCCGCAGCTGCGCCGCAAGCACTGAGCACCGGGTCGACGGTGACGACGGAAGCTGAAAACATCTCACCCAAGGTGCCGTGACCATGCAGGACGGCATCTCCGGACCGTTCATTCGGCACCCCATCGCGACCACGCTGTTGATGGTCGCGATTTTGGTTGCGGGCATCGTGGTTTATCCGAAGCTGCCCGTGGCGCCGTTGCCGCAGGTCGATTTTCCCACCATCCAGGTCTCCGCGAGCTTGCCCGGCGCCAGCCCGGATACGATGGCCTCGTCGGTTGCCCAGCCGCTGGAAACGCAGTTCGCCCAGATCCCGGGCGTTGCGCAAATGACCTCAACGAGCGCGCTCGGCTCGACCAGCATCACGATCCAGTTCGATCTGGATCGCAACATCGATGGCGCGGCGAACGACGTGCAGGCCGCGATCAATGCGGCGAGCGGCCAATTGCCCAAGACCCTGCCGACGCCGCCAACCTACCGCAAAGTCAATCCGGCAGATTCGCCAATCCTGTTGCTCGCAGCGACCTCCGACACGCTGCCGCTGACCGAGGTGGACGATAACATCGAGACCAAGCTCGCGCCACAAATCAGTCAAATCCCCGGCGTCGCCCAAGTCTCCATCGGTGGCCAGCAGAAACCGGCGATCCGGATTCAATTGGACCCGGCCAAGCTTGTCGCCAAGGGCTTGTCGCTTGAGGATGTCCGCACCCCGCTCGCGGTGACCACGGTGGACAATCCGAAGGGCACGATCATGGGCCCGGTGCGGTCCTACACGATCTACACCAACGACCAGCTGACCAAGTCCAAGGATTGGAATGACGTCATTGTCGCCTATCGTGACGGGGCGCCGCTGCGGGTCCGCGATATTGGTCAGGCGATCACCGGCCCGCAGGACACGACTCAGGCTGCATGGGCCGACGGCGAACGCGGACTGGTGATCGTCGTCTACAAGCAGCCCGGCGCAAACGTCATCGACACCGTCGACAAGATCAAGGCCGAGCTGCCGCGCCTGCAGGCAACCATGCCGGCGGCGATCAAGATCTTCACGTTGAGCGATCGCACCCAGACGATCCGAGCGGCCGTCGAGGACGTGCAATTCACCTTGCTGCTGACGATTGCGCTGGTGGTGATGGTGATCTTCGTCTTCCTGCGCAATCTGTGGGCGACGATCATTCCCAGTGTCACCGTGCCGCTCGCGCTGCTCGGGGCCTGCGCCCTGATGTGGTTTGCCAACTACAGCCTCGACAACCTGTCGCTGATGGCGTTGACCATCGCGGTGGGCTTCGTGGTGGACGACGCGATCGTGATGCTCGAAAACATCACCCGCTACATCGAAGAAGGTGAGAAACCCTTTGAGGCGGCGCTGAAAGGCTCGCGCGAGATTGCCTTCACCATCGTCTCAATCAGCATTTCGCTCATCGCGGTTCTGATCCCGCTTTTGCTGATGGGTGGCATCATCGGGCGCCTGTTCCGGGAGTTCGCCGTTACCCTGTCCATGGCGATCGTCGTGTCAGCGGTCATATCGCTCACCCTGACCCCGATGATGGCCTCGCGTTTTCTGAAAGCGCACCACGAGGCGCAGCACGGACGCCTCTACCTCATGAGCGAGCGGGCGTTCGACGCCATGCTGCACGCCTATGAGCGCGGGCTGGATCTGGTCCTGAAATATCAATTCACCACGCTGTGCGTGTTCTTCGCGACCCTGGCGCTCTCCGTCC
>JAFAXD010000434.1 GCA_019241285.1 Xanthobacteraceae bacterium
TGCCGACGTTCTTGATGGGGCGGCAAAAGGACTGCCGCATCATTCTCGCCGCTTACGGCACCGATCTTGCCCGCAAGCACGGGCGGCGCGCGCGTGCGATCGTGCGCTCGGCGGTCTATCAGAACATTTTCAACACGACGCCGAGCCGGGAGGCGAGCGCGGCTGATGGCTGGGCGCTCAGCAACGGCTCCGAATATATGGCGACCGGCATCAACGCCGGCGTCACCGGCAACCGCGCCAGCGGGCTGATCATCGATGATCCGGTCAAAGGCCGCGAGGACGCCGATTCCGAGCTGATCCGAAGGAAGACGCGCGAGGCGTATGAGGACGACCTGAAGACCCGCCTGCTGCCGGGGGGTTGGATCATCCTCATCCAGACACGCTGGCACGAGGATGATCTCGCTGGCTCCATTCTGCCCGAGCGCTGGTCGGGCGAGTCCGGTCCGCTGCTCTGCCGCGACGGCAAGGTGTGGGATGTGGTTTGCCTGCCCGCCAAGTGCGATCGCCCCGATGATCCGCTTGGCCGTGGCATCGGCGAGTATCTGTGGCCGGAGTGGTTCGATCGCGCGCACTGGGAGGAGTTCGAGCGCAACCCGCGCACCTGGTCGGCGCTCTATCAGCAAAAACCCGCGCCCGACACCGGCATCTTCTTCGAAGCCGCGTGGCTCAAGACCTACTCAATCATGCCGGCGCGCGAGACGCTCAGCGTCTATGGTGCCTCCGACTACGCCGTGACCGAGGGGCGCGGCGATTACACCGCGCATATCGTGGTCGGCATTGATCCGGCCGGCCGCCTTTATGTACTCGATCTGTGGCGTGGCCAGACCGCCAGCGACGTCTGGGTCGAGGTGTTGTGCGATCTGATCAAACGCTGGAAACCGATCGCCTGGGGCGAAGAGGCCGGCCAGATCCGCGCCGGCATCGGTCCGTTCCTGGAGCAGCGCCTGCGCGAGCGCCGCGCCTACGTGGCGCGCAAATCGTTTCCGGCGCGCGGCAACAAGGAGACGCGCGCGCAATCGATTCGCGGCCGCATGGCGCTGGACGGGCTTTACCTGCCGGCCTCCGCGCAAGTCACCACGGGCGCTGAACTCGGCGCAGAGCCGGTCGTGCGCGGTGATTTCAGCAGCGCTCCGCCGGCGCTGCTCGCGTTACGACACGAAGGGGCTACACAGCGCGTGGCTGCGACCACCCCTGCGTTGAGCGCGGATCATGCCGATGCGGACCCCGAGCAACCTGCCGCGGTGCGTGAAGAATGGGTCGCGTCGTTCCGCTATGAATTGTTGCACTTTCCGCATGGGCGCAACGACGATCAGGTCGATGCGCTGAGCCTGATCGGGCAATTGCTGGACATCATGATCAAGGGCAGGCCGAAGGCCGAGCCGCCCCGCTTCCGCGGGGCCAACGAGATCACCATGGATGAGATCTGGGAGCATGGCCGGAGTAAGCGGCCCGGCTCGGATTGGCGGGTTTGAGGGGCGGGCGAGGAGATTCCGACCGGGAACCGCACCCTCACGTCGCTGTTATGTGTTGTAGAGCAAACCAGAGGCGACACCCATGAAGAGCATGCTTTTGATTACCGCGGCGGGCCTGTTCCTGGCCGCAGCCCCCTATGCGTATGCGTTGGACATCACCAGCGAACCCGATGCGACCATTACCCAGCAGCAGAAACTCGGTCCCAATGTCCAATCGCGCCGCGTGGGAAACCGCATTTACACCACGCGCGGCGCCTACGCGTACTATCCGCGCTATCACCACAGGCACTATCGCCACTGGCGGTGAAGTCGGCGCCTGGCGGCCTGTAACGCGACCTCGTTATATGTCGCACAGCAACCAGAGGCGGCAACCATGAAGACTATGCTGTTCATCGCCGCGGCGGGCGCCTTCCTGGCCACGTCGCCGTGCGCGTACGCTTTCGATATCACCAGCGACCCCGACGCGACGATGAACCAGCAACAGAAACTCGGCCCCAACGTCTACTCGCAGCGCGCCTGGAACCGGACCTACAACTTCAAGGGCGCCTACGCGTACTACCCGCGGTATCGCTACTATCGATACAATCGACGCTGGCGGTGATCGAGGTTGCATCGCCTCCTTACCTCTCCCCGCAAGCGGGGAGAGGTAAGGCCGCTCCGTCGCCGCCAACTAAACGGCCCCGGCTTTCCCTCACGCCGCCTGCCACAGCCCGAACGCCATGGCGTTGCCCGTGCCGGCCGTGGAGCGGTAGCACGGCACGTAGTCGATCAGCTCGAATTTCAAATCGGTGCCGTCGAGTGCGCCTGCGGCGGCGATCCAGTTCTTGATTTCCGACGTGCCGGATTGGTAGTGCGTCTCCGGTTCGGCGAGAAGCGTTGCGAAGTCGCGCTGCTCGATCGCCTTCAGTAATCGCCTGTCCAGCTCCTCGTCGATCACGAAATGGCTGAAGCCGCCGGACGCGGCGATGCCGACGCGCGCTTTTGAGGGCCAGGAGCGGATCGCCCGCCCAACGGCGCGGCCGAACTCCAGCACACGCCGCACTGGCGGCTGGTTCGGTGGGAAGAATGTATTGATCAGGATCGGCAAGGTCTGAAGTTTCGGCATGTCGACCAAGTCGTTCATCAATCGATGATAGTAGAAGCCAAACGCGTGGCCGATGCCGCTCTCGGCCTTCTCGCGATCGAGGAAACGCTCGGACACGGCCACATCAAACCCATCCCCGACCGCGGCCTTCACCACGTGGGTGGCGAGTTCCGGCGCGCCACGCAGGCTCATCTCGCGCTCGGGCACCCGCGCCCAATTGGCGACGCGCACGCCCTCCGACATGGCGGCGAGGCGCTCCTGCGAGGTCGGCTTGAACGGCACGTCCTTGCCGGTGAACACCATGAAGGCCGGCATGTTGTCGTTGAGCAGCACCTCGTGTTGGTCGTCGCCGAACACCACCAGCACGTCGAGCTTTGCCGACTTGATCTTCTGGCTCAACTGCGCGAGCCGCTCCTGATTGCGCGCGTCGCGCTGGCGCCGCACATCCATCTTGATCTGCTCGCTCAGGTTCTCGGCCTTGCGCAGCTGCTCGAGCTCCTGGAAGCTGTAAACCTTGCCGCGGAACGGATGCGCCGGGTTCTTGCGGTCATCCTGCGCGCGCAAGTCCCAGTCTTCGGGTTTGGTCGCGAGCAGCGGGCTGTGCGAGCAGCCGATGCCAAAGACGATTTCAGCCATGTTTAGTCCTCGCTTTATGTTTGATCCGAAACGGTGTTCCACAGGTTGGGCATTGCGCTCCACCGAAGTTGCTGTTTGGCTCGGTGTTGCGGGCGCAATGTCCACGCTGTCGGCGCTGACAGGAGTGGCATCGCGCCCATGTTGGCGAAGGCGTATGGCACCGCCGAGCAAGGGCGATACCCGCCGGACGCGGCACGTCACGACACTTCGCCGTGCGGTAGCGGCTGTTTCAGCAAATCGCGGATCTGATCCATCACGGCGCGCTGGTCGTAGCTGCGCATCAGGTTGATCCGGTTCCGGTTGGGGTCGCCGCCATGCCAATATTCGTAGATGTCCTGGCGCATGCCGAAGGATGACGCGGCAAGATCATGGGCGAGGCGGAACAGGCGCGACTTGTACTCGACGTCGACATCCTTGCCGCGCATGTAGCGGTCCAGGTATTTGCGCAGCTTCGGGTTGGCGAGGTCGCGCTCGCTCGGCTGCATAATGATGCCGGAGCCGCAGATTTCCCGCATCAGCTCGACCATGCGGCCGGAGGTCTGCGCGAACCAGATGTGCAGGCCGCGCCCCGGCCCCAGGCTCCATTGGCCAGTGGGGGAGGGGCCGGCCTCATGCTCGACGCCCTCCATGGCGTGGCGCCAGACCTCGCAATAGGTCACCATCTCGCCGAGCTTGGCGGCGACCTCGCGATATTCGATCACGCCGATCGCCTGCGCCACCATGGTGGCGACTGCGGTCATCAAGCGCATGCGGAAATGCGCGCGGCACAGGTTGGCCCAGCCGAGGAAGTTGAAGTTCACGCTGCCGCCGGCGGCGCCCAGCATCTTCACCATGGGGGTCGGGTCGTAGAGCATGAACAGCCGGTCCCACGGCACCAGCACGCGGTCGAAGAACAGCATGCAGTCCTGCTCATCGAGCATCTGCAGCGGATGCCCCCAACTGCCGAACCAGCGCGACACAGGTTCACGGGCGAGGATGGTCAGGCCCGGTGAGCTGGTGGGGATGGCGAAGGCGAGCACGCAATTGGGATCATTGCGATTGGCGAATGTTGCCGAGAGCGAGACGTAGCATTCCTGGCTATGCACCGCGGCGGTCGAGAGCTGCTTGCCGCCGGTGACGATCACGCCGTCGGCGGTTTCCTCCACAACGTGCAAGGAGACTTGCGTGTCTTCCTGCACCCCGCGGCGCACGTTCTGCGGCTGCTCGCTGCGGTCGACCTGCGGGTCACCCAGGGCGTGGGTGAGAAAGAGATCGTTGCGGATGCAGTATTTGTAGTAGTTCTCCAGGTTCTCGCCGAAGTCGCACCTGCGATGCTTCACCTTGCTGAATTCATCTTTCAGGTGCAGCGCCGAGATGATGTAGGGGGCGAGGATATCGGGGCTGCGGCCGAGTTGTCCCCAGGTCAGCTCGTTCCACAGCTCGCTGTTGCGGCGCTTGCGCTTGAGGTCGGCGGCGGAATGCGGCAGCAGCCAGGAGACGCTGGTGCGCACGCCCGATTCCGGCTCCAGGAAGGTCATCTCGTCGCGATAGCGCTGGCTGTTCTGCAGGTCGTAGACCCGCGCCAGGGCGCCGATCATCAGCTTGAATGCGGGGTGCACCGTGACGTCGCGCACCTGCTCGCCGTCGATCCACACTTCGCGGCCATCGCGCAGGCTTTCGATGTAACGCCGGCCGGTCATTGCGCCCATGGCTTGGGCCGGTTCTATTTTGAGCGCTGTTGCTGAACTCAACGTTTGCCTCCCCGGTTTGATATGCGGAAGGGCAACAGGGTGGCCGTGGCGCGACTTTGACTTAGGTCAAAGCGGAGCTGCTCTTCCGGTTCGGAATGGCTCGGCTTTGATCTGGATCAAAGCAACAGTCATGCGGCGCTTTTCCTTTGAAGGCGAACGAGAGACTCAAAACTCATGCCGTGCCCGATAATCGTCCGCAACGGTCCCTTGATCGTCCACGTCGATGCGGGGAAGACCTATTTCTGGTGTGCGTGCGGGCTGAGCAAGCAGCAGCCGTTTTGCGACGGCACGCACGCGGGCTCCGGTTTTGGTCCGGTCGCCTTTATGCCGGCCAGGAGCGGCGAGGTTGGACTTTGTGGCTGCAAACTTTCGACCAAGGCGCCGCATTGCGATGGCGCACACAAACAGTTGCGGGAGGTTAGCCATGACACCATGCACGGTGTTCCTGAGTAGGTTGATTGGACTGTTCGCCCTGATCTTGTCGCTGTCGCTGCTGGCCGACAAGGAAGCCAGCGTCTCGGCGATCGTGGCGCTGGTGCACGAGCGCCCACTGTTGCTGATCATCGGCATGATGGGATTGCTGGCCGGCCTCGCGATCGTGCTTACGCACAACGTCTGGTCCGGCGGCGCGGTGCCGATCCTGATCACGCTGATCGGCTGGTGGATCCTGATCCGCGGCGTACTGCTGATTCTGCTTCCGGCCGGTGAGGCGGTGCGGCTGTTCGATATCCTGCGCTACGAGGAACTGTTCTACCTCTACACCGGCGTCACGCTGATCATCGGGATTTTCCTGACCTACCGCGGGTTCACCACATCGGTCCCGTTCTACGCCCAGCAAAAGGCGATGTAGAAAGCGGGCGCGGCAGCGGGACAGCCATGCGCCCTACGCCTGTCAGCTATTCCCCGGCCGAAGCATTTTTGATCCAGCTCAAAAAAACCGGCCGCGCGCACCGCGATGGTTGCGCGGTTCTGCCCTGCCACAGTTTCACTCACCCCCGAGCATCCTATGACCGCACTTTCTTTTGATCGCGCCACGGCCGCCGAGCCCGCTCATGCCGCAGCCCACCCCACCGGTTGGCGCCGGTATCTCTATTCGACCAACCACAAAGACATCGGCACGATGTACCTCGTGTTCGCCATCGCCGCCGGTGTGATCGGCGGCCTGCTCTCGCTCGCCATGCGGCTCGAGTTGCAGCATCCGGGCATCCAGTACTTTTCCGATGGGCAAGCCTTCAACGTGTTCGTCACCGCGCACGGCTTGATCATGGTGTTCTTCATGGTCATGCCGGCGCTGATTGGTGGGTTCGGCAATTGGTTCGTGCCGCTCATGATCGGCGCGCCCGACATGGCATTTCCGCGCATGAACAACCTGTCGTTCTGGCTGCTTCCGGCCGCAATCAGCCTGCTGGTTGCCTCGATGTTCTTCGAGGGCGCGCCGGGAAGCAACGGCGTCGGCGCCGGCTGGACCGTGTACGCGCCGCTCTCGACCTATGGTCATCCGGGTCCGGCGGTCGATTTCGCGATTCTCTCGCTGCATCTCGCCGGAGCGTCATCGATCCTCGGCTCGATCAACTTCATCACCACCATCTTCAACATGCGGGCGCCGGGCATGACCATGCACAAGATGCCGCTGTTCGTGTGGTCGATCCTGGTGACGGTGTTCCTGCTGCTCCTGTCGCTGCCGGTGCTGGCCGGCGCCATCACCATGCTGCTCACCGACCGGAACTTCGGCACCACGTTCTTCACGCCGGCGGGCGGCGGCGATCCGGTGCTGTTCCAGCACCTGTTCTGGTTCTTCGGGCATCCGGAGGTCTATGTGCTGATCCTGCCGGCGTTCGGCATCGTCAGCCAGATCGTGGCGACGTTCTCACGCAAGCCGGTGTTCGGCTATCTGGGCATGGCCTACGCGATGGTGGCGATCGGCGGCATCGGCTTCATCGTCTGGGCGCACCACATGTACACGGTCGGCCTCTCGAGCGCGACGCAGGCCTATTTCGTGTTCGCCACCATGGTTATCGCGGTGCCGACCGGGATCAAGATCTTTTCCTGGATTGCCACCATGTGGGGCGGCACGGTCGAATTCCGCACCCCGATGGTGTGGGCGATTGGCTTCATTTTCCTGTTCACCATCGGCGGCGTGACCGGCGTGGTGCTGGCGAATGCCGGCCTCGACCGCGCGCTGCAGGAGACCTACTACGTCGTC
>JAFAXD010000555.1 GCA_019241285.1 Xanthobacteraceae bacterium
AGCGCTGATTGCGTGCCGGTGCTTGCGACCGACCCGTTGTATATCCTCTACACCTCCGGCACGACCGGCGTCCCCAAGGGTGTCGTCCGCGACAACGGCGGGCACCTGGTGGCGCTGAAATGGTCGATGCCGAACCTCTATGGGATCGAACCCGGCGAGGTCTACTGGTCCGCATCCGACGTCGGCTGGGTCGTCGGCCACAGTTACATCGTCTACGCGCCGCTCCTGCACGGCTGCACAACGATCCTCTACGAAGGCAAGCCGGTTGGTACGCCCGACGCCGGCGCGTTCTGGCGCGTGATCTCGGAGCACGGTGCCGTCGCGCTGTTCACAGCGCCGACTGCGTTTCGCGCCATCAAGAAGGAGGACCCGCAGGCAAAGCTGATTGGCCGCTACGATCTGTCGAAATTCCGCACTTTGTTCCTGGCAGGCGAGCGCGCAGATCCAGACACTGTGAAGTGGGCTGAAAATGTTCTGAAAGTGCCGGTGATCGATCACTGGTGGCAGACGGAGACGGGCTGGTGCATTGCCGGCAATCCGGTTGGCCTTGGCGCGCTGCCGGTCAAATATGGTTCGGCAGCAGTGCCTATGCCGGGATACCAAGTTGATATTGTCGATGAAGCCTGCAAGCCGGTGGCGACGAACAAGATCGGCTCGATCGTAATCAAGCTGCCATTGCCGCCGGCGAACCTTCCGACCTTGTGGCAGCAGGACGAGCGCTTCAAGGAAAGCTATCTCGCAGAATTTCCTGGTTACTACAAAACCGCGGATGCCGGATTCAAGGATGAGGACGGCTATTTGTATGTCATGAGCCGGACCGATGACATCATCAACGTGGCTGGCCATCGGCTCTCGACCGGCGGCATCGAGGAGGTGCTGGCGTCGCATCCGGATGTTGCCGAATGCGCGGTGATCGGCATCAAGGACGAGCTCAAAGGCGAGGTGCCCTGCGGGTTCGTCGTCCTCAAGGCTGGCGTCGAACGTTCGCCCGCCGACATCGAGAGCGAGATCATCCGATCCGTACGGGAGAAGATCGGGCCGGTTGCCGCTTTCAAACTCGCCCTAACTGTGGCGCGGCTACCAAAGACCCGGTCCGGCAAGATCTTGCGCGGCACGATGAAAAAGATCGCGGACGGCGACGCCTGGTCGATGCCGGCGACGATCGATGACCCGGCGATCCTGGATGAGATCGGCGGGGCGCTGAAGGGTAAGGGGATCGGAACACCGAGTTGAGGAGCTTGCGCCGACAAATTCTCCGCCCTTGACCTGGGCTCCGCGATAGGACACCCAGAACGACTCCTACGAAAGGTCGGCGCTATCATGCCTCAGACTGCCGTTCCATCATGAAGGAACTGATCCACCAATATGGCGCGTGGATCGTGTTCGCGCTCGTCTTCTTGGAATCGATTGGCTTGCCGCTGCCGGGAGAAGCGATCCTGGTGACCGCCGCGATCTTCGCGGGAACGACGCAAGAGCTCAGTATCGTTTTTGTGGTTCTCGCCGCCATTATAGGGGCGCTCCTTGGCAGTATCATCGGGTTCTGGATCGGCGATCGCTATGGGTACCCGCTGTTGCTTCGCTATGGCTCGTATATCGGATTGACAGAAACGCGAATTAAGATCGCCCAATACCTGTTTCGCCGACAGGGTATGCTTGTCGTGTTGATTGCCCGCTTTGTGGCTGTGCTGCGATCGGTGGTTGGCTTCATTGCTGGAGCAAACCGCATGCCTGTCACGAGCTTCATGATCGCCAACAGCGCCGGCGCCATCGCGTGGGCTTTGTTCTACGGACTTGGAGCGTACTATCTTGGCAAAGGCGTCGAGCAGTTTGCCAAGCCATTCGCGATGGCGCTCGCTGTCGTCGCGGCCATCGTGGTGATATCGGCAATTGTCTATTGGCGGCGAAAGGAACAGCAGCTCGCGGCCGACGCCGAGCGCGCCATCCCGGGACCGTTGCAGGCCGAGTAGGCAAGAGGCGATGATGAGCAATCCTTACGGCTTTCCCCAGTATGTGATCGACCGTGTCATGGCCAAACGCGGTCATCTCCACGTGTTTGATCAGTTTGATCCGGTGCGGACCGCGTTGCTCGTGATCGATATGCAGAATTTCTATGTCGGCGAGATCGCGTCGGTCATTGGCATCATTCCTAATATCAACCGGCTCGCGCGCGAAGTGCGAGCGCGCGGAGGCTTGGTGGCGTTTGTTGGCATGACGGCCGGCGAGGGCGGCGACAGCCGGTGGCCGATCTATCACGATTATTTCTTCACCCCGGAGAAGGGCGCAAACCATCGCGACCAGCTCTCGCCGGGCCACCCGGGTCACAAATTCCATGCGGATCTTGATATCCTGGACAGCGATGTCATCGTCTACAAGAGCCGATTCAGCCCGTTCATCCAGGGCGCCTCGAATATCGAGGAGATCTTGCTCGCCCGCGGGATCGACAGCCTGATCGTCACCGGCACCGCAACCAATATGTGCTGTGAGTCCGCGGCGCGCGATGCCATGATGCACGACTACAAGGTGGTGATGGTCGCCGACGCCAATGGGGCGCGTTATCCTGAGGATCACCTGGCTGGATTGACGTCGTTTTATCAAAGCTTTGGGGACGTGCGTACCACCGACGAAGTGATCAACGATTTGCTGCGGCCACCGCAGGCGCCGGCGGCCGCTGCCGAATAAGCGCTGTCCATCACGCGGCTTGCAGCAATCCTTGCACTTCCGGCCAAGGGTCGGGCGCGAGCTCGCGGAAAGGCGCCCAATCCTTGTCGGTCATGCGCTCGATGATCGCCGATCTGCTTGAAGGCCGTTCACGCATCCGCGCCCACCAGGTCGCTACTCCCGGATAATCAGCCCACAGGCCCGACAGGCGCAGCAGCTCGAGCCGGAGGAGATACGGAATAACCGCCGCCTCGGCCAGCGAATAGCTGTCCCCGGCGAGATATGGCCCGTTCTGTACGGCCTCATCAATCCAGGCCAGGAGCTTGCGGTGATGCGCCAGAGCCTCGGCAACGTAGACCGATTGCAACCCATGTGTAACGACATCGGTTTTGTATTCGGCGCGTTTCTTGATCGGGGATTTTGCGAATTCTGCATTGCGTTGCGCTTCCGGAATCCGCAGCAACGGCGGGCGAAACGCCGTCGCGAAGGTGAGAATCATGCACGAGTTGTGCACATACTCATCGATCAATTTGTTGAACAATCGAACCTTGGTGCGCGCAAGTGGGTCGGTCGGCATCAGCGGTGGGTTCGGGAACACTTCGTCGAGGTAATAGAGGATCACTGAGGATTCGGTGATCGCCTTACCATCGTGGATCAAGGTGGGGACAACGCCGTTGGGATTGAGCTTGAGATAAGCCGGGTCGAACTGATCGCCGTTGAGTTTCATCAAGTGCTCGGTACAGGAAAGCCCTTTCTCAACGAGCGTGAGCCGAATCTTCTGGGCACAAACCGAATTGATCGAATGATAGAGTTCCAGCACGATTTCCTCCCGCATGCGTCCTGCGACGTCCTTGGACACAATCGTAGGTCATCCGGCTGCGCTAGGCATCTGTGACTCCGAGAATGCGACCCATGCAGCGCTTGGGGCAGGTTCACTTTATGTTCTCAACAACCGCAGCTCGCGGTTCGCGTGTTGCGCTGTTAACCGTTGATTCGACCGGTTTTGCTAGGTTGGGTAAGATATCGACACGAACGTCGAGCGTATCGTGACCCCGTGAGTATGTTGGTGTGAGGAGCGGACCATGGCACCGCGCGCGTATTGGAAGGGCTACTTGAAGCTTTCGCTGGTGTCGTGTCCGATCGCGCTTTATCCGGCGTCATCGAGCTCCGAGCGGGTTTCGTTCAACCGTATCAACAAGAAGACCGGGAACCGGCTGAAGCAGCAGCTGGTCGACTCCGAAACCGGCGATCCCGTCGAGCGGGAAGATATCGGTCGCGGCTACGAGGTCGGCAAAAACCAATTCCTGCTGGTCGAGGACGAGGAGCTCGACAAAATCAAGATCGAGAGCACGCACACGATCGAGATCGACAACTTCGTGCCGCGCGCCGAGATCGACGACCGTTACCTCGACTCACCCTACTACATCGCGCCGACCGACAAGGTCGGACAGGAGGCCTTTACGGTCATCCGCGATGCTATGCAGGAGAAGGAAATGGTCGGGCTGGCGCGCGTCGTCCTTTATCGGCGCGAACACGTCGTCATGCTCGAACCGTTCGATAAAGGCTTGCTGGCCACCACGTTGCGCTACGCTTACGAGGTGCGTAACGCTAAGGAATATTTCGAGGACATTCCCGATCTGAAACTGCCGGCGGAGATGCGCAAGCTCGCCGCGCACATCGTCGAGACCAAGCAGGCGCATTTCGAACCAGAGAAGTTCCAAGACCACTACGAGAATGCTCTCACCGAGCTTTTACGCAAGAAAAAAGCTGGGATGCCCGTGGAGCCGGTGGTCGAGGAGCCGGAGACGCACCGCGTGATCAACCTGATGGATGCGTTGCGCGCGAGCATTGGGACGGATGCCAAGAAGCCGGCCGCCGCCAGCACTGGCGCCCGGCGTACCACAAAGAAAAAATCCGCGCGGGGCTAGCTCCCGCAGCTTTGAGTGGCGGGGGAGCGGGTGCCGGGGCTAGTATCCCGGTGCTGTTTGAACCGTGAATCCCGAGCCACGCCATGTTCAATCCCACGCAAGTCGTCATCGAAGGGTTCGTGCATGAACTGACCGGCATGTACAGCCGTGTGTATGGCGTGCTCGAGCCGGACTATCCCGGCATCATTGGCTTTATCGGCCGAGTCGCCATGGAGAACATCGCCAACAGCGATGCGCCTTATCACAACGCCGAGCACACCATGATGGTGACCCTGGTCGGGCAAGAAATCCTGCGCGGCAAGCATATTCGCGAAGGCGGCGTGAGCCCGCGCGATTGGCTCAATTTCATCATCTCGTTGCTATGTCACGACATCGGCTATGTCCGGGGCATCTGCCTTGCCGATAAGCCGGGCCATTACGTCTGTAACGAAAAGGGCGATCTGGTCGAGGTTCACGACGGCGCGACCGACGCATCCATGACGCCGTATCACGTGGCGCGGTCGAAGGTATTCGTGCGCGAGCGGCTCGGCAGCGCGCGCCTCGCCCATTTCGACACGCTGGTGATCCAGCGCAATATCGAGCACACGCGGTTCCCCGTTCCTGAGCAGGAGACTCACGCCGATACCACGGACTTTCCGGGCTTGGTCCGCGCCGCCGACCTTATTGGCCAGCTCGCGGACGTCAATTATGTGCGCAAGATTCCGGCGCTATTCGCAGAATTCAATGAAACGGGTGCCAACAAGAAGCTTGGCTACCATACGCCCGCCGATTTGCGGGCCAAGTATCCCGAATTCTTCTGGACATCGGTTCGCCCTTACATCGGCGATGCCATGCGCTATCTCAGCGTCACCCAAGAGGGCAAGCTGTGGATATCCAACCTTTACTCCCATGTTTTCTCCCAGGAGCATCGCCACCGGCTCGTCGATATGGAGTCATAGGATCGAAGGTCTGAGGTTTCAGGGCGGATCATGACCGTGCGCAAGGATGGCTCACCCCTGCGCGGGACGCTGGCATTCACCGGTCGGCTCGCCGCGATGAAGCGGGCTGAAGCCTTCGACCTCGTGCGCAAACACGGTGGAACGCCAAGCCGCGGCCTCAGCAAGAAGACCGATGCGCTTGTCGTCGGTGGCCTGGGATGGCCGCTCCTCCCGGATGGGCACGTCTCGAAAACCCTCAGTCACGCGCAATCCTCTGGAGTGCCGATCGTCAGTGAGCGGCGCTTCCTCGAATGGCTCGGGCGAGCGCTTCCTTGCGAGGAAACGCGCGCCTATTCGGCGCAGCAGATCGCGAGCCTCAGCGGGCTGCCGCTGGAGATTGTGCATCAGCTCGCGCTGCTTGGGCTGCTCGACCCGCACGATGGGCTCTATCCCTATCGGGATGTGATGGCGGCGCGGCAGTTCGCGATCTTGTTCGAGGCCGGCGTTGGCCTCTCGGTCATCACCTCGAGCCTGCACGCCATCCGCCGATGGCTGCCCGAGGCGGGGCTTGCCAACCTGAAGCTCTACCCGGCCTCAGGCGATGCAATTCTGGTCGAGCAGTTGAAGGGGCGCACCGACAAGACTGGCCAGTTCGTGCTGCCGGTCGACGACGTCCCCATGCAGCCGGAGGACAATCCCGACGCCCTGTTCGAGTCGGCGCAGAGTGCCGAGGAGGCCGGCGACCCGGAAACAGCGCAGCGGCTCTATCGGCGCGTCATGCGAATGGATCCCGACGATCCGGCAGCCGCGTTCAATCTCGGCAACTTGCTGCGCTCGACTGGCAAGAAAGTCGAGGCTGAAGCCGCCTATCGGGCCGCCCTCAAGGCCGACGCGCATTTTGCCGAGGCTTGGTACAACCTCGCCGATCTGCTCGAGGCCCAGGGACGCGCCGAACTGGCGATCGACAGCCTGCAACGCGCCCTCAAGGCCGATCCGGACTATGCCGATGCAATGTTCAACCTCGCCAGATTGCTGCACCGGCACGGCAAGCTCCTCGATGCAGCCGTCTATTGGCGCCGCTACCTCGCCCTCGACCAGACATCCGAATGGGCGGCGCACGCGCGTCGTGCGTTGAAATTTTGCGAAATCAAGATCGCGCATTCATGACGGCGCGGCCAAAACGCAGAGCAAAGTCGTCACCCTCGTCACCCGCGGCGCTCAAGCGTTACCAGGAGAAACGCGACTTCACCCGGACCTCTGAGCCGAAGCCCGAGGTCCGGCCGGCTCCCGAGTCGGCAGCGGGCTTGCGGTTCGTCGTCCAGAAACATGACGCGCGCCGGGTGCACTACGACCTACGGCTCGAGCTTGATGGCGTGCTCAAAAGCTGGGCGGTCACGCGTGGTCCTAGTCTCGTGGTCGGCGAGAAACGGCTCGCCGTCCACACCGAGGATCACCCGATCGATTACCTGACGTTCGAAGGCAATATTCCGCGCGGCGAGTATGGTGCCGGCGCGATGATCGTGTGGGACCAGGGTCCGTGGGAGCCGGTCGGGGATCCGCGCAGGGCTTTGCAGAAGGGTCACTTGGAATTTGTGCTCGCAGGCAATCGTCTGAAAGGGCGTTGGCACCTGGTGCGCATCCGGCCCAAGGCCGGCGAAAAGACCGATCCGTGGCTGCTGATCAAGGCAGAGGACGAGTTTGCCCGCGGCGCGGCCGATCCCGCCATCACCGACGAGGAAACCACATCGTTCCTGAGTGGCCGCACGACACAAGAACTCGCGAGCGAGGGCGAGCTGCGGGCAGATCATGCCGGCCGAAGCAAAGTTGCCGCCGCGCGCGAGCCGCTGGGGCCGCTTGTCAGTTCCATACGGGGCGTGCGCAAAGGCATGCTGCCCGCCTTCCTCGAACCGAGCCAAGCCCAAAGCGCGGAGCGCCCCCCGAGCGGTGAGAAGTGGGTGCACGAGATCAAATACGACGGTTACCGGATTCAAGCGCGCGTCGACGGCAGCACGATCAAGTTGCTCACGCGCAAGGGGCTCGACTGGACGCAGCGATTCCCGCGGCTGGTTGCGGCCCTCCGCCGGCTCGAATTGGCGTCAGCATGGATCGACGGTGAGATTGTTGTTGAAGACGCCGGTGGGGTCCCAAGCTTCAATCTGTTGCAGGCGGATTTGAGCGAAGGGCGCGAAGACCGCCTGCGCTACTTTGTGTTTGATCTACTTTATTGCGAAGGCTTCGACCTCACCAAGGCGGCACTGGTCGATCGCAAGGCGTTGCTGGAGAAGATCATCTCGCAGCGAGCGCGCGGTTTGCCGCTACGCTTGAGCGAGCATCTCGCCCAGGACGGGCCTGTGATGTTCGAGCATGCCTGCCGCCTCGGTCTTGAGGGCATTGTCTCCAAGCGCGCCGATCTACCCTATCGGCCGGGCCGCGGCGATCACTGGATCAAAACAAAAAGCATCTTGCGCCAGGAATTCGTCATCGTTGGCTACATCCCCTCCACGGCCGAGACCAAGTCGATCGGCTCGCTGCAACTCGGTTACCACCAGGATGGCAAGCTTCTGTACGCCGGCGGCGTCGGTACCGGATACTCGGCGCAGCAGGCGAGATCGCTGCGAGCCGAGTTGGAAAAGCTCCATGTGGCCAAATCGCAATTCGGCCGCGTGCTGCCGGAAGGCTTGGACAAGACCATCCGCTGGGTTGCCCCCAAGCTCGTGTGCGAGGTCGAATTCAGCGGTTTCTCAGCCGACGAGCTGGTGCGGCAGGCATCATTCAAGGGATTGCGCGAGGACCGAGCCCCGGAAGAGGTGGAACGCGAACCGGCGACGCGCACGGCGCGATCGGCGCCTCGGTCCGAGCAAACTCAGCTGCGCGCCAGGGCTAGCATTCGCCTCACGCATCCGGAGCGCATTCTCTGGCCTGACTACGGCGTGACCAAACAGGGCCTCGCCGAATTCTACACCGGTATCGCCGACTGGATTCTACCGCACCTCAACAATCGCGTGCTGAGCCTCGTGCGATGTCCGTCCGGTGTCGCGGCCAAATGCTTCTACGCAAAGCATGCCTGGGCCGGCATCAGCGAAGCCGTGCGGCGGGTCGACGTGGGCGAGGAAGAGCCCATGTTGGTTCTCGATGATCTCGCCGGACTGATCACGCTCGTGCAGGCCGGCGTCATCGAAATCCATCCCTGGGGCTCGACATTTGCGCGCCTGGAGCAGCCGGATCGCCTGATCTTTGATCTTGATCCCGGCGAGGACGTACCCTGGAGTGCGGTGATCGAGGCCGCACGCGAGGTGCGTTCGCGCCTCAATGATGTCGGGCTCAGGAGCTTCGTCAAAACATCAGGCGGAAAGGGCCTGCATGTCGTGGTGCCGATTACGCCAAGTGCCGGCTGGGATGAAGCCAAGCAGTTCACCAAATCGATTGCAGACGCGATGGCGCGCGACAAACCCGAGCGCTACCTCGCGATCATGACCAAGAGCGCGCGCCGGGGGCGAATATTTGTTGACTACCTGCGCAATGGTCGCGGCGCGACCGCGGTTGGTCCTTACTCGCCACGCGCGTTGCCGCAGGCTTCGGTGTCGGTTCCGCTCGACTGGAGCGAACTCTCCGAAGCGATCCGCGCCGATCATTTCAAGATCGACAACCTGCGTCAGCGGCTGGACAACCTCGACACCGATCCGTGGCAGGACATTGGCTCGATCCGGCAAAAATTGCCGGTTTCTCCGCGACGCCCGCCGCGGGCTCAGAAGATATCCTGATCATCACAAGGTTTTGTAGTCCGCTTAACATCGTGCGAGCATTCGCTCCTGGAAGCTTGTCATTGACCAAAGGGCGATGATTTCAATTCGTTTCTGGTTGATAAAAGAGACCGATCAGTCTCAGGAAGTACTTAAAAAGAAAATTCCTTTTTGTCTCTTTTTGACGGCCTCAAACGACGTAAAGACAGCAGAACGCGATTAAACGTCCGAACCTGGTACGTTGAGACCGATTGGTCTCATTTTAACCGTGGTTACGCGTGCGTCATATGCGTAATTGAGACCGATCGGTCTCGTGCTGGCGCTGCGCAATTCAGGTGAAGGCGCAAACCGCACCTGCGACAACCGAACCACAATGGAGATCAAGATGCTCAGTAAGACCGCTACGATACTCGCCGCAGCAATTGTCCTCGGCTCGACGTGGAGCGCGTTTGCCTATTGGCAAGATCCGAGCACTGGCTTGCCAACGGAGTATTACTACGGGCCGGTGGCGGAGCACGCCAAACAGGGACTGCCGGTGCGAGCGGAGACGGTGAAAAAGTATGCCCCGTCGCAACAAAAGGGCGCAGCCAGAGCTATTGCCCCGGCAAATCACGGAGGCAGCCTCCGCCTCCTCGAGGCACGCCCCAACATCGTGCCGGCTGTTTCTGATGAAAAGCACAGCGGACATTTGTGGTAGGTCAACGGGCCGATCGTGTCGGATCCGGTGACTGAAAGGGGTGACCGGCACGGAGCCGGTCACCACGTGCCAGTCGCGCGCGCGGCAGGCTCGCGCAATGCTTGTGGGGCGTGCCAGGGCCTGATATTGTGAGACCGGTCGGTCTCATCTTGGTGCATCCCTATGAAAAAGGGCGAAGCCACCCGGCAACGCATCGTCGCGCGCACGGCCAACCTGCTCAACAAGCAGGGCTATCGCAGCACACCGGTGTCGGCGATCATGGAGGTTGCTGGATTGCAGAAGGGCGGCATCTATCGCCACTTCGACAGTCGCGATGAGTTGACGCTGGAGGCGTTCCGGTACGCGGTTGCTCGCATGCGCGATCGTTTGACCGGCGCACTCGAGGGCCGCAAGAGCGCGACTGATCAGCTGCTCGCCCTGCTTGACGTCACGGGCAAAGCTCCGCGTGACCAGGCGTTTGGCGGCGGCTGCCCGATTATGAATCTAGCAATCGAGAGCGACGACGCCGATCCGAAACTTCGCGCGGCGGCGCGCGAGGCGATGAACGCTCTGATTGGGCTCTTCGAGCGGATCATTGTCGAGGGAATTGAGCAGGGTGAGTTTTCCAAGCAGAATGCTCGCACACTGGCAAGCTCGATGGTGGCGAGCATCGAAGGCGGCATGATGTTGAGTAATCTCTACAAGGACGCGCGATATCTCAAGGCGATCACGAGCGATCTGCGGCAACGCGTTCGAGACGGGCTTCGTTAAGCTGCGAGCCTATTGGCGACGCACGCTCACCAGCAGCGACGCTGTACGGGATCCTGCTTATTGTTCTTTCACGCCGGCGATCCTCACCGCCTCCGCCCAGAACGGAATGTCCGCGGCGATCAGGGCTGCGAATTCGGTCGGGCTGTTGCCGAGTGGATCAACACCCAGGTGATTGAGCCGCTCCGCAAACCCGGGATCCTTTGCGGCGGCGGCGACCTCCCTCGCGACGCGGGCGATGATCGCCGGGTCAGTCTTGGCCGGGGCCATGAGCGCATTCCACGTGCGCGTTTTGAACGTGGGGAAGCCTTGTTCGGCCACGGTCGGCACATCAGGAATTTGGGGTGCGCGAGTTTCGCCTGAGACCCCGATCAGGCGAATGGTCCCGGCGGCGGCTTGCGGCAATGCATCGGAGAGGTTGGTGAAAATCGCCGGCACGTGACCCGCAACCACGTCCGACATTGCCGGCGCGTTACCCTTGTAGGGCACGTGAATCATGTCGATTCCGGCGAGCTTCAGAAAGAGTGCCATCGATAAATGATTAAGGCTGCCGATGCCAGCCGACGCGTAGCTCAGCGGCTGTGGCGCTTTGCGGACGTAATCGATGAATTCCGGGACGTTCTTGACTGGAACATCCTTGTTCACCGCCAGCACAAACGGATTGGTCCCAACGACGCTGATCGGGGTAAAATCCTTCACTGGGTCATAGCGGGTTTGCGAGATCGCCGGGATGATCGCGATCTGCGGCAGCGCTGCCACGAACAGCGTGTAGCCATCGGCCGGCGCCTTTGCGACCATCTCGGCCGCGATTGCCCCGCCGGCGCCGCCGCGATTCTCGACCACGAACTGCTGGCCCAACCGATCGCTCAGCCACTGCGCAATCGAGCGGCCGATCCCATCGGTATTGCCACCGGCCGCGAATGGAACCACCACCGTTACCGGCCGCTGCGGCCAGGTTTGCGACTGCGCCGTCCCGATGGTCCCTAGCGTCAGCAACGCGGTGACGACGATCAGTGCAAATTCACGAGCGCGCATGGGTGTTCCTGCGTCAGAGGACGATGTCGGGCGGTTCCCCTTGCACAGCGGCGCTATTCGCTGGTCGCGCCAGTCTCTTTAATGATCTGCAGGTACTTGCGGCTCTCGGTTTGCACGAATGCGGTGAACTGATCAACTGACATCGGGTTCACGTCTGCGCCAGCTTCTATGAGCTTGTGCTGGATCTCCGGTTCGATGAGGATGGCGTTGATGGTCTTGTTGAGGCGTGTGATCACGTCTTCCGGGGTGGACGCGGGCGCAAAAAGCCCAACCCACAAGGTAAAGTCGAAATCCTTGAGTGGGGTTGCGTCGGCAACGGTCGGAATATCGGGCGCGATGGCGGAACGCTTGGCCGAGGAAACCGCCAGCACCTTGAGCAAACCCGACTTCAGATGCGGGATCACGGCGGGCATTCCGGGAAAATAGAGATCAACGTGGCCGCCGAGCACGTCATTGAGTGCCGGTGCAGCACCCTTATAGGGCACGTGCGTCAGGTTGGCATGGGTCCTGGCTTTCAGCATCTCGCCGGCGAAATAGCCGGGCGTGCCGGTTCCAGCCGACGCAAAGGTGAGCGTTGCGGTCGGCAGCGCCTCGTAGAACTTAGCCATGGTGGAGTAGGGCGCGCTCGCCGGCACCACCAGTGCCAGCGGAACCAGGCCGGCCAGTGCGACTGGCCTGAGATCCTTGTCGGCATCGTAGCCGGCATCTTTCATGAAATGCTGATTGATGGCGATCTCACCCGTCTGGCCAACGAACAACGTGTGCCCGTCCGGCGCGGAACTGATGACGCTACGCGCACCAATCGCGCCGGTAGCGCCCGGGCGATTCTCGACCACGACGTTCTGGCCCAGTTCCGCTCCCAGGCGATCGGACAGGATGCGGGCTACGACGTCGCCCGTGCCGCCAGGCGCGTAACCCACCACCAAACGGAGCGGTTGGCCTTGTGGCGTCTGGCCGAGGGTGGCCTCACAGATGCCGACGAGGGCGGCGAGCGTCATAACGATGCGAAACGTCCAGCTCCCCTTCATCACCGGCGCCCTCCGGGCGTTTTGTCTTAGCTCGCAATCCGCGCGGCCAGCATGGCGCCGGTTTCGCGCGTCCCGAGTTTCCCACCAAGGTCGCGCGTTACCTCGCCGGCCGCAATAGCGGCTTCGACAGCCCGATCGATTGCGCCGGCGGCGATCTCCAACTTCTTCACCTGGCGACGTCGGCCGAGCCAGGCGAGGAGCTGTGCGCCAGACAGGATGAGCGAGAACGGGTTTGCCGAGTCGGTGCCGGCGATATCCGGAGCGGAGCCGTGTGCCGCTTGCGCCATGGCGTGCTGGGTGCCGGCGTTGAGCGAGCCCCCGAGCCCAAGACTTCCGGATAGCTCGGCCGTGAGGTCGGAGAGGATATCACCAAACATGTTGGTGGTGACGATCACGTCGAACCGCTGTGGTGCGCGCACGACATGTGCCATCATGGCGTCAACGATGATGTCGTCGACCGTGATGCCCGGGGATGCTTGCGCCACGGCATGGCACTCTTCGAGGAACAGACCATCGCCCAGCTTGAGCACATTGGCCTTGTGCACGATCGTGACATGCTGGCGCCGGCGGGCAGCCAACTCGAACGCCACGCGGGCGATCCGGTTGCAGCACGCGCGCGTGATCCGGCGCAGCGAAACCGCGACATCCGCGGTGACCAGCATTTCGCCGCTGCCGACCTCCATGTTGCGGTCAGCGTAAAACCCTTCCGTGTTCTCGCGCACCACGACGAGATCGAACGCGCCAAGACGCGCGGGCAAACCCGGATAAGTGCGGGCCGGCCGGACGTTTGCGAACAGATCGAACCTCTTGCGAAAGAACATCGATGGATTGATCTCGCCGTGCGCGGGATCCTTGAAATCTGCCGTCGCGGTCGGACCAAGTATGATCCCATCCGCATGGCGTGCCTTATCGACGAGGTCGGGCCGTACCGTTGTGCCGTATTGGCGCAGACTCTCGTGGCCGGCCACGTCCTCAATGAAGTCGAGACCCAGCGCGAAGCGCTTTGACGCTGCCTCCAGCACCTGGCGCGTCGCCGCTGTGATTTCCGGGCCAATGCCATCGCCAGGGAGAACCAGGATTTGCATGCAACCGCCCTCTGTTATGATACGGGATCAAGCGTCGGCCGCCGCATGGAAGACCGTCGCAATTCACAAGACGACACCGTGCGCATCGGCTAATCTCAATCATCGCATCAATGTAGTCGGGTATCTCCGTGGTAGCGAATGCTCAAAACACGCGGCTCGTGTCGCATATCGATTGTCCCGGTGGCGGCCAGGTCTGGGTCCAAGGTCAAACGCTCTACGTTGGCCATATGCGGCCGACCAGCGGCACGACAATCGTCGATATCGCCGATCCCTATCGCCCCCGCATCCTGGCGCGGGTCGATGTCCCGGAAGGTTGGCATTCGCACAAAGTGCGCGTCGCCAACAACATCATGTTGGTCAATCGCGAACGGTTCGGCAAATCGGCGGATGGCGATGTCGGCGGCGGGCTCTTCATCTACGATGTTGCCAAGCCGAGCGCGCCGAAGCTGATTGCGCAATGGATGACGGCGGGTGGCGGCGTGCATCGCTTCGATTTCGACGGGCGCTATGCCTACATCTCGCCGACGGTGCCCGGCTATATCGGCAACATCGCGATGATCCTCGACCTTGCCGATCCGGTTCATCCGGTTGAGGTGGGGCGCTGGTGGATCCCGGGCCAGTGGGAAGCGGGCGGCGAGGAGTATCCGTGGGGCAATGGGGTGCCGCCACGCTGTCACCATCCCCTTCGCGTCGGCAATCGGCTGTACGTCAGCTATTGGCACCACGGCTTTTTCATTCTCGACATCTCCGACATGTCGAAGCCGAAGCTCGTCTCCGGGCTCAATACCAGCCCGAGCTTTCCACATCCTACTCACACCTGTCTGGTCATGCCGCAGCCCCTCAAGGGGCGCAAACTCATGCTTGTTGCTGATGAAGACGTTGCTAAGCTGCGGCCCGCGCCGCCATCGTTCACGTGGGTCTTTGACATCACGGACGAGAAGCTGCCGGTTCCGATCGCAACCATCCAGGTGCCCGGCCTCGATCGCGACGGCAGCCCACAGCCGCCGATGACCGGGTGTCACCAGCCATCCGAGCGCTTCAGCGGGACGGTGATCCCGTTTGCCTGGTTCGCCCAGGGACTGCGCCTGTTCGATGTCGCAGATCCGTTTGCCCCCAAGGAGGTCGGTCATTTTCTGCCCGACGCCGCACCGGGGGCAGATCG
This sequence comes from Xanthobacteraceae bacterium, assembly GCA_019241285.1. Taxonomy (GTDB): domain Bacteria; phylum Pseudomonadota; class Alphaproteobacteria; order Rhizobiales; family Xanthobacteraceae; genus JAFAXD01. The sequence goes on from JAFAXD010000555.1 coordinate 14,998, forward strand.
CCCGTCGTCCAACGATGTGACCATCGATGACCGCGGCTTGATCTACTTGGTCGATCGCGTGGCCGGCGTGGATGTCATCGAAACCAACACCTTGGCCTGATCAATCGGCGTAGGTGCCTAAATAGAGCCAGCTGACCTTGGGGGCAGGGCGCGGGTGACTGTCTGGCGAAACGCCTCGAAGTCGGTCTCGAGTCTGACCGGGAGCGCGAAAGCTGCTGCCGCGAGCTCTGCGCATGCTGCATCACCTTGCATGCGTGCCAGATCCTTTTCGGTCGTCACCAACAACAAACCTTGGCGTTTGGCTTGTTCCAACAACGCGCGTACATCGGCGCTTGTAAACGGATGGTGGTCCGGAAAGGCGCGCTTGACCGATGCGGCAACGCCGCTCGCCGCGAGCGTGTCGAAGAACTTCTGCGGGTGGGCGATGCCGGCGAAGGCGAGGATCTTCTTGTTGACCAATGCGGCGATCGCGTCGGAATCAGGTGCGAGCCTTCCGTACAGGATTGGGAGCCCGCGCGTCTGCGCGCGTGCAATCACATCCGCAGCCCTTGCCGAAGCCTCACCAATCACCAGCAATGCACTCGCGCGCGTGAGCTGCACATCGAGGGGCGCACGCAGCGGTCCAGCCGGAAATACCCGGCCGTTGCCGATGCTGCGCTGGCCGTCGAGCACAACGAGCGAGCAATCCTTGATCAGCGACGGGTTCTGAAACCCGTCATCCATCACAATGACGCTCGCGCCTTCGCCAAATGCCAGCTCCGCGCCTTGGACCCGGTCGCGCGCCACGACCGTGGGCGCGATGCGCGCGAGCAGCAGCGGCTCGTCGCCAACCTCCGCGGCTCGGTGCTGTGGGGTTACGCGCACGGGTCCGGCGAGCGCGCCGCCATATCCGCGCGAGAGAAAGAACGGCCGGGCGCCTTCGCTGAGCAGAACCTGGGCAACCGCAATGGCTGTCGGCGTCTTGCCGGCCCCGCCAACGGTGAGGTTTCCGACGCAGATCACCGGCACCTGGGCGCGTGCCCCCGTCCGCGCCATGCGGGCTCCGGCGATTGCTCCGTAAGCGGCGGCGAAAGGCGAGAGGAGGCGCGCCAGCGCTGCATCCTCACGCCAGAAGCGCGGCTCACGCATGGGCGCCGCGGCGCAGGTTTGATAGATACGGGTCGAGGGCTGAGAGTGTGCGCGCGAGCGCGCCGCCCAGCGCATCCACGGTCTTCTGGCCGGCCGCGAGAATCTGCTGGCGCGCGCGCTCGTCTTTGAGCCAGTGGCCGGCGACCTGCGCCAAACGATCGGCATCGGTCACGAGCTCCGCGCCTCGGGCCGCATCGAGCGCGCCATACGTTTCGGCAAAATTGGAAACGAAGGGGCCGTGCAGCACGGCGGCGCCGAGTTTGATTGCCTCGATCGGATTTTGTCCGCCGTGCGGGATGAACGAGCCTCCCATGAACACGATTGGCGCCAAGCTGTAGATGACGCCGAGCTCGCCGAGGGTATCGCACACGTAGATGTCAGTCGCCGTGCCCGGTAGCTGTCCGGTCGATCGCTGGCAGGCAGACAGTCCTGCCGTAGAGATGAGCTGAGCGATCGCTGCACCCCGTTCCGGGTGGCGCGGTACGATCAGCGTCAGAAGCTGCGCATAGCGCGCACGCAGCGCCCGATGCGCTTGCAAGATCTGTTCGTCCTCGCCCGGATGGGTCGAGGCGGCGGCAAGCACCGGCCGTCCGGCGAGCGCTTGAGCAAGTTGTCCGCGTTTGCTCTCGTCAACGGGCAATGGCGGAACATCGAGCTTCAGATTGCCAACAGTTGTGACCCGCCGAGCGCCCAAGTCGACGTAGCGTTTCGCATCCTCGGACGAGCGCACCAGGCACAGATCGAAGTTCGCCAACAACGCGGCGATCAGGCTTGGCATCAATTTCTTCCAGCGCGCATAGGAGCGCTCTGAAAGCCGGCCGTTGATCAGGACGAGCGGGATTTTGCGTTGTCCGCATGCGGTGATCAGATTGGGCCAAAGGTCGGACTCGACGAACAGCGCGAGTTGCGGCTGCCAATGATCAAGAAATCGCGTCACGAAATCGGGGGTGTCGAGCGGGATGAATTGATGGATCACGCCGGCTGGGAGCCGCTGACGCGCGATCGCGGCGGATGTCACTGTGCCCGAGGTGACGAGCAGCGGCAGGCCGTATGTGTTGATCTGTTCCACCAGCGGCAGCGCCGCGAGCAATTCACCGACGCTTGCGCCATGCACCCAGACGAGCCCACCAGTCGGGCGCGCGACCTCGCTCTCGCCGCGCCGTTCGGGCAAGCGTACCGCGTGTTCCTTGCCGCGTTTGAGCCGGTGCTGCAGGAGTTGGTTGGCAAACGGTGTCGCTGCTCGGGTCGCCAGCCGATAAAGCGCGAGCGCAGCGGGGGTGCCGTCGCTCACGTCGTGGTCCCGTCCGCGAGCGCGTAAGCGCGTTTCGTGGCGTCGTTGAGGTCTGCTTCGACCCGCGCGCGATAGTGTTCGAGTGTTGCCTCGTCGAGATCGGCAGGGACGCGGATGACCGGTCCTCCCACCAACGCGAGGCGGCTGAACGGCAAGTTGAGCGCGGCGCGATCCCAGGTCTTCATGTCCACGCGCCGGCTGGTCGCCATGGCGATCGCCACGATCGGTCGACCCGACATGGCGGCGAGGCGCACGATTCCCTCGCCCGCGACGCGGCCGATCTTGGGCACGTCCGCTGTCATTGCCACCGTGTAGCCTTCCTTGAGCGCGTCGAGCATCGCCACGAACGCACCAACTCCGCCCTTGCGATCGAACCGCGTACCCTGGTCACCGGATCCCCGAATGGTCCCGATGCCGAGCCGCTCGGCCGCGATCGCGTTGATTTCAGCGTCGCGGTGGTGCGAGATCAAGACCTTGGAACGATGTTTCGGGTCGTTCCGCCGCAGGAACGGCATCATGAAATGCTGGCCGTGCCACATCGCCACGATGATCGGCAGGTCCGGTTCGATGCGCTCATACATATCCGCCGGGTCCAGAACGAGGCGCGACGTCTGCCAGACCAGCTGCAAATAAAGCGCGCCGCTGGTGCCGACGACGTTCTGGAACAAGCGCGAGTGCGTAATACGTCTGGCGAGCCGCCGCCTCATTGCGCTCCGGGTGTCTTGTTCTCGTCCGGATCGAGCAGCCGGTGCATGTGAACAATGAAATAGCGCATCAGCGCGTTGTCCACGGTCTGCTGCGCCTTGGCCTTCCAGGCCACGTAAGCGCTGGCGTAGTTCGGATAGATGCCGACGATATCGAGTTTGGACAGATCCTTGAACTCATTCTCGTCGAGACTGACCAGTTCGCCGCCGAAAACGAGGTGCAGGAGCGGCTTGCTTGGTTGGGCTGACATTTACGGTCCCCAAAAATAGCTATGTCATCAACCTCATCGATCTACTATTCCTCCCGCCTTACGTTTTTAAAGGGTCCAACGCCTTGCGCAGTGCCTCGTGCCGCAGCCGTCCTGCTGCGACCAGAGGCCCATGGACCGGCTCGGGCCGGTTATAGAGGATGCGATCCCCCGCAAGCGTTGTCAGCGCCCCGCACGCTTCGTGCACCAAAAGATCGGCCGCCGCAAGGTCCCAGTCATGGCTGTTGCCGCCGGAGAGAGCAGCGTCCAAGCGGCCTTGCGCCACCCGGGCGAAGCGCAGCGCCAGGGAGTGGACGCGCGGCAAGGCCATGATGTTGGGAACAGCTACGGCGAGTTGCTCGACCGTGCGCCGCGGTCCCGATAGCCGTGCCCCATCGAGGCTCTCGCCTTCGGTTGCGACAATCCGCTGCCCATTGCAGATCGCGCCTTCGCCGACGATCGCGCTGAAGAACTCGTTTTCCGCCGGGGCAAACAGCGCCGCCACAATCGGCCGGCCATCCTCAACCAGTGCGGCGGAAATCGTCCAATCAACAAGGCCGGCGATATAGGCGCGGGTCCCATCGATCGGATCGACCACCCAGACCCGACGCTTGCTCAACCGGGCGGGGTCGTCTTCGGTCTCCTCGGAGAGCCAGCCGGCGTCCGGCACAATCGCGAGCAGCCGTTCGCGCAGCAGATTGTCGACCGCAATGTCAGCTTCCGATACGGGCGAATCCTTGCCCTTGAGCCAGTGCTTGAGCGACGCGTTGAAGGTGGTGAGCGCGAGATCGCCCCCTTCGCGCACCGCCCGGGCGAG
>JAFAXD010000593.1 GCA_019241285.1 Xanthobacteraceae bacterium
CGGAGCAATCCAGCGCTGAGGCGCCGCGCTGGATTGCTTCGTCGCTTGCGCTCCTCGCAATGACGCGGACGGCCGGGACAAAGTTTAGTTCCACAGCTGCTTCGAAGCGATGGCGGCGCCTTCGACCAGCGAGCGCAATTTCTTGAAGGCGATGCCCGGATCGACCTTGCTATAGCCCGCGAAGGTGCCGAAGCCGCAATCGGTCCCGGCAATGACCCGCTCGCGCCCGACTGCGTCGGCGTACTGTTCGATGCGCTGCGCCACCAGCTCGGGATGCTCGACATAGTTGGTCGACGAATCGATCAGTCCCGGGATCAGTACTTTGTCATCGGGCAGCTTGGCGTCGCGCCACACCGCCCATTCATGCGCATGGCGCGGATTAGCGGCCTCGAGTGATATCCCCTGGGCCTTGGCGGCGAGCACGATCGGCAGGATCTTTGCGAGCGGAATATCGTGATCGTGCGGGCCTTCGTAGTTGCCCCAGCAGATGTGAATGCGCACTTGTTCGGCCGGGATGTTGGCCAGCATGTGATTGAGCATTTCGACGTGGAACGCCGCGCGTTTGAGGAACTCGGCTTCGGTGAGTTCCTGAAATCCGGTGTGCCGCGACATGGCGAGATCGGGACAATCGACCTGAAGCACGAATCCGGCTTTGGCGATGGCCTCGTATTCAGGACGCAGTGCTTCGGCGAGGGCGCCGATATAGGCCTCGTGGCTTGGATAATGGCGGTTGGGAAGGAAAGCTGAGGCGACACCTGGCGAAGCCGCGTTGAGAAAGCTGTCCGTACAGGGTGTCGCGTCGAGCGCGGCGCGGAAGTTGGCGATGTCGGCTGCCGCTTCGCTGGTGTTTTTGACGCTGATCGGGCCGACGCAGGTCAGGCGGCGGAACGGCTGCGTGCCCAGGTAGGCCGCCATGCGCTTGCGAAAATCCGGATAGTCCGCGACGTCGAGATGCGCCTTTGGCGTATACTCGTCTGTCCCGAAGCCGTTGAGCCGGTCCTTGATGTAGGTCGAATATCCGATCTTGCTGGTTTCGCCATCGCTGACGACGTCGATGCCGATTTCGGCCTGGTGTTTGACAATGTCCGCGACCGCGCGGCGCATGACCCGATCAAACTCACCTTGGTCGTAGGGCTCGCCGCGCTCCTTGCGCAGCAACAGCGCGACGGCATCGTCCGGCCGCGGCAGGCTGCCGACATGCGACGTGAGAATCCGGTCAGTACTGATTTTCATGGGCGTTCCTTCAGATCACGCGCTGGGCGCGCAGTTTTTTGATTTCTTCCGCGCCATAGCCGAGCTCGGCAAGCACCGCATCGGTGTGCTCGCCCAGTTCGGCGATCGGCGTTTCGATGTTTGCCGGGGTGCGCGAGAGCCCGACCGGTTGGGCGACGATGCGAATGTCGCCGCGCGCGTGATGGTGCACCGGCGCCGCCATGCCGAGGTGTTGAACCTGCGGGTCGGCAAACACCTCATCCATGTGATAGATCGGGCCGGCGGGCACGCCGACCGCTTCGAGTTCCTGGCTCCACTCCTTGGCCGACTTGGTCTTGAACGCCTTCGCCAGCTCGGCGTTGAGCGCGGGCCGATGCTTGAAGCGCAGGTTCTGTGTCGCGTAGTCCGGATGCTCGGCCAGATCCGGGCGGCCCAGCGTCTCGCAGAACACTTTCCACTGCTTCGGCCCGCCGAGCCCGATGTTGATGTATCCATCCGCGGTCTCGAAGGCGCCGGTCGGCGTGACATAAGGGTGATCATTGCCGGCCTGAGGCGGCACCTCGCCGTCGACCAGATAGCGCGCAGCCTGGAAGTCGAGCATGGCGATCTGAGCGGCGAGGAGCGAGGTCGTCACCCATTGGCCCTCTCCCGAGCGCTCGCGTTCGGCAAGCGCCACGAGGATCCCGATCGCGGCGTAGAGCCCGGCGGAGGAATCGGCGATCGCGACGCCGGCCCGTACTGGCCCGCCGCCCGGCTGGCCGGTGACCCACATGAGGCCGCCCATGCCCTGCGCGATCTGGTCAAAGCCCGCGCGGGTTCGGTACGGACCGGTCTCGCCGAACCCTGAGATTGAGGCGAGGATGATGCGCTTATTGATGGCGCGCAGGTCTTCATAGCCGATGCCCAGCCGTGCCTTCACGTCGGGACGATAGTTCTCAACGACGATATCCGCGGTCGCGACCAGCCGCTTGAAGATCGCGAGCCCTTCCGGGGCCTTCAGGTTGAGGCTGAGCGACCGCTTGTTGCGGTGCAGGTTCTGCATGTCGAACCCATGCCGGTCGCCGCCCATGCCTTCATTGGGGTCCACGCCGGGGGGTGCCTCGATCTTGAGAACGTCGGCACCGAAGTCCGCGAAAATGCGCACGCAGGTTGGACCTGCCCGTACCCTCGTGAGGTCGAGCACGCGCAAATTGGATAAAGCTTTGGATGGCGATTGGGGCGGCATGGCAAACCGAACAACGAATGAGAGTGAGGGGGCGGGGTCGCCAGTCTGCGCTGCCTGCGATTGATGCTCAAGAGGTTCGACAATGCGCAGCCATGACTACAAAAAGGGCAGCGAGCCATGGAGGTGTCTAAAGTGTAGCCCGATCGCCTATTTTTTAATCAATTACCCGTGCTCGCATACAAATTCGGGTCGCTGTTCCCCCAATCTCTTTGCAGAACCAAAGCCTTACCCGAGGGTGCCGATTGGCATGAAGTTTGCGGAATCGACCCGGGGGACAACGCCGAACGGCGCGTTCCTAAGCGTCAATTTCAGAGGAGCTCCAATGGACATATTCGCGCGTACGGTCGGCAAACGACCGCTGCTAAGGCGCTGGCTCGGAGCCGCGGCCGGCCTTGCCGTCGGGTTGGCGGCGTCATCGGCGAGTGCTCAGGACACCATCAAGGTCGGCATTTTGCACTCCCTCTCCGGCACCATGGCGATCAGCGAGACCACGCTGAAAGACGTGATGCTGATGCTCATCGACGAACAGAACAAGAAGGGCGGCGTGCTCGGCAAGAAGCTCGAAGCGGTGGTCGTCGACCCGGCCTCCAACTGGCCGCTGTTCGCCGAAAAGGCGCGCGAGTTGATCAGCAAGGACAAGGTTTCGGTCGTGTTCGGCTGCTGGACCTCGGTCTCACGCAAGTCCGTGCTGCCGGTGTTCAAGGAGCTCAATTCGATCCTGTTCTATCCGGTGCAGTACGAAGGCGAAGAAAGCGAGCGCAACGTGTTCTACACGGGTGCCGCTCCCAACCAGCAGGCCATCCCCGCCGTCGATTACCTCATGAACGACGAGAAGGTGAAGCGTTGGGTGCTCGCCGGCACCGACTACGTCTATCCGCGCACCACCAACAAGATCCTGGAAGCCTATCTCAAACAGAAGGGCGTTCCGGCTGAGGACATCATGATCAACTACACGCCGTTCGGACACTCCGATTGGCAGACGATCGTGGCCGACATCAAGAAGTTCGGCTCGGCCGGCAAAAAGACCGCCGTGGTCTCAACCATCAACGGCGACGCCAACGTGCCGTTCTACAAGGAACTGGGCAACCAGGGCATCAAAGCGACCGACATTCCGGTGGTGGCGTTCTCGGTGGGCGAGGAAGAACTCGCCGGCCTCGACACCAAACCGCTGGTCGGGCACTTGGCGGCGTGGAACTACTTCCAGTCGATCGATACGCCGCTCAACAAGGAGTACATCGACAAGTGGCATGCCTTCACCAAGAACCCGAAGCGCACCTTCAATGACCCGATGGAAGCCCATGTCATCGGCTTCGCCATGTGGGTGAAGGCAGTCGAGAAGGCCGGCACCACGGACCCGGATAAAGTCATCGCGGCGCTGCCCGGCACGCAGGCTCCGAACCTGACCGGTGGTACGTCGGAAATGCTCCCCAATCACCACATCACCAAACCGGTGTACATTGGTGAAATCCGCGACGACGGTCAGTTCGACGTGGTGTGGAAGACCGACAAGCTGGTGCCCGGCGCGGCTTGGTCGCCGTACCTCGAGGGCTCCAAGGACCTCGTGGCCGACTGGGTCAAGCTCAACTGCGGCAACTTCAACACCAAGACCAACAAGTGCGGCAGTTGACGCCGTGAACCCGGAGGCGGCGACGTAGCGCCGCCTCCACCTCCTAATCACCGCACTGGATTGCTTCGTTGCTTCGCTACGCTCGCAATGACGCGCTTCGCTCCTCGCAATGACGAGTCTGAGCCGTCATTGCGAGCGAAGCGAAGCAATCCAGATAGAATCCCGGGACTAGGCTATCATGCGCGTGCTCTGCGATCGCTTAGCGGCGCTCGTTATTGTTCTCGGCTTACTGTTTGCCGCGTCGCTGGCGCGCGCGCAGGGCTATGACGCGGCACTTTCGGGCTTTGTTAAGGATTCATTCGGCGACACCGAGACCGCGATCAACGCGGTCGCAGCCAGCGGCAATCCGCTCGCC
>JAFAXD010000345.1 GCA_019241285.1 Xanthobacteraceae bacterium
TCCCCGCCGGATTGCCGAAAAAGCGGAAGAATTCCGAGTCGGGTTTGATCACGAGCCGCGTGTCGTTTGGACGCAGCCCTGCCTCATAGGCCTGCATCGACCGATAGAAGCTGAAAAAGCCGGGATCCTTGCCGTAGGCTTCGGCAAAGATGCGGTTGCGGTCAGCGTCGCCCTGGCCGCGAGTCTGCTCGGACTTGGAATTCGCCTCGGCGGTCAGCACAGTCACATCACGATCAGCGCGCGCTTTGATCTCTTGCGCCCGCTGGTTGCCTTGCGCGCGGATTTCGGTCGCTTCGCGCTGGCGCTCCGTCTGCATCCGCTGATAGACGGCCTGGCTGTTCTGCTCGGGTAGATCCGCGCGACGAATGCGCACGTCGATCACCTTGATCCCGAATTGCTGTGCCTCGTGATCGAGTTGGTCGCGCACCTTGGCCATCAGTTGCGGGCGCTCGTCTCGCACCACGTGCGTCAGCGTAGCCTCGCCCAACACGCGCCGAAGCGATGAGTTGAGCAATGTCGATAGCTGCCCGTTGGCAACCGAGATCGAGCCGACCGTTTGATAAAATTTCAGCGGCTCCTGAATGCGATAGCGCGCGAAAGCGTCAACGACGAGCCGCTTCTGATCGGAGGCAATGACCTCCTGCGCTGGATTCTCCAAATCCAGAATCCGTGCGCTGATGTAGACGACGTTCTCGATCCACAGCGGCCATTTGAAATACAAACCGGCGCAGTGCGACTGGGCCGGCGACGCGCCGGAGGGGTCGCCTGGACATGGCTGCGTGATTTCCTGGACGGGCTGGCCGAAGCGGATCTTCAGCGCCTGCGTGCCCTGCGGGACCTCGAACAGGGACTGGTAGGCGAGAATTAGAATGATGATGGCGACAACTGCGATGGCGCCGCCGGTGATTGAGGATCTCATCGTGATCCTCCGCTGCTCGTCGTCGTTTGCTGCCCTTGCGCCGGTGGACGCTGCTGCTGATCCCGCATCAGATCATTGAGCGGCAGAACCGGCACGATCCCGGCTCCGGCCGAGCCGCTTTGCGGCGCATCAAGTATGATCTTCTGCGATCCCTGCAGGATGCGCTCCATGGTCTCGATATAGAGGCGCTCGCGGGTGATATCGGGCGCTTTCTTATATTGCTCATAAACTTGGGTAAATCGCGATGCCTGACCAGTGGCCTCGGCAACCGTCTGTTCCTTGTACGCTTCTGCAGCCTGCTCGATCCGCGCAGCGTTGCCGCGGGCTGCCGGCACGACCTGATTGGCGTAGGTCTGCGCTTCATTCTGGGCGCGCTCCGCATCGGCGCGAGCCGCTTGGACGTCGCGGAAGGCGTCGATCACCTGTTGCGGCGGATCCACTTTCTGCATCTGTACCTGGGTGATCTGGATTCCGGCCTGATAGGTATCGAGCACCCTTTGCATGAGATCCTGCACAGCGGTTTCAACGTCTTGTCGCGCACCAGTGAGGATCGGCTGAATCTCTTTGCGTCCGATGACCTCGCGCATGGCGCTTTCCGCCACGGCCTTCACGGTCCCTTCGGGATTTTGGATGTTGAAAAGATAGTCAGCCGCGCCGTTCGGCTTGATGCGCCAGAGCACGGTGAAGTTCACATCAACAATATTTTCATCGCCAGTCAGCATCAAGCTCTCTTCGGGAACGTCACGCCAGTTGGTGCCGCGCCGAAGACCGTCCTCGATCCTCGTGCCGATGTCGATGCGATTGATGTTGAGCACTTTCGGCGTCAACACGGTCTCGATCGGATATGGAAGCTTGATATTCAACCCCGGTTGCGCGTCACGAACATAGCGCCCGAAGCGCAGCACGATGCCCAGCTCGTCAGGCGCAACCTGATAGACGCCGGAAAAGCCCCAGAGCAGAACCGCGATCAGGGCGATGATGATCAGTCCCTTGCCGCTCAGGTTGCCGCCGGGCAGAACGCTGCGCAGCTTGTCCTGGCTACGCCGCAGGATCTCTTCCAGATCAGGCGGGTTGGGTCCCGACGATTGCGGGCCTGATCCCCAAGGCCCTTTCGGCCCCGACCCCCAGGGACCACCGCCTTGATTGCTCCAGGGCATGAAACCTCCAACCGCGCCAAAACGCTGCGCGTGCTCGAAGACGGGGTTATAGGCGCTGCCCTGGGCGCTTTCAACGCACGCGGCGCCGCATCATTGTTGCGCGAGGCGCCGGTAGCTCGTGACTGTGAAACCCGCGTCGTCGTGCGGTCCCTGCGGAAGATCGCGCCGGGCGGTTTCGTGCCAGTGCGACCATTCTATCGGGGGCAGCAGAACGTCGCCCTGCGGGCGTAGATGAACGCGCGTCAGCTCAAGTCGAGCGGCGGCGAGCAACAGCTGCGCGAAAATCTCCGCGCCGCCGATCACCATGATGTCGCTCTCGCGCCGCAAGGCGTCGCCGCGCGCTGCGGTCAGCGCCGTTTCCAGGGTTCGGGCAACCAAGAT
>JAFAXD010000105.1 GCA_019241285.1 Xanthobacteraceae bacterium
ACGCGGGCCGAGCAGGTGGCACGTCAGATGATCACCTACGATCGGCCGATGACTGTCGATGAAATCGTCGGAAAAATCGAAGCCGTCACTGTCGAGAGCGTCCGAGAGGCCGGGCGCGCTCTGGTGCGACGCAGCCGACCGGCCGTCGCTGTGCTGGGGCCGGGTACCGGCCTTGAAAGCGCCGCAGCGATTGCTGAAAGTCTTGCTCGCCGCACCGCATGAGGTTGTACAAGCCCGATTTCGAAAGCATCTGATCCCAGGTCTGCTCAATCCCGGCGCGGCAGCGAGTTCCCATACCATCGCCATGGCGTTCTTCCGTTCCGTCACGTCCGACCAACCCCCCGTCATCGAAGGCGACGGTGTGATCCTGCGTGTTCCGGATCTCAGCGACTACGCGGAATGGGCGGGTCTACGCGAGCAAAGCCGCGACTTTCTCACGCCATGGGAACCGGTGTGGCCGGTCGACGACCTGACCCGTGGCGCATTTCGACGGCGTATCAAGCGTTACCTCGAGGATCAGAATAGCGACCTGTCTTATACTTTTTTCGTGTTCCGCAAACAGGATGACATCCTGGTCGGCGGACTGACCATCGCCAATGTCCGTCGTGGTGTGGCCCAAGCGGGAAGTCTCGGATACTGGATGGGTGAGCCCTTTGCCCGGCGCGGCCACATGACAGCGGCGGTGCGCGCGGTGGCGCCGTTTGCGTTCGGGGCCCTGGGCTTACATCGGGTCGAGGCGGCTTGCATCCCGACCAACATCGCGTCGACCAAGCTCCTGCAGAAATGTGGGTTTGTGCGCGAGGGGCTGGCGCGGGAATACCTCTGCATCAACGGTAAATGGCAGGACCACCTGCTCTTCGCGCGTTTGCGCGATGACGCTCTACCGTCGAATTGACGCCATTGTTTTCCTTGAGGTTTACCCGCCAACTCGGGGCGGATTGGGGATTCTATGGGCGATCAACGGGACGGCCTACGTCGCAGGCGGCACTGGTTAGTCGCACCTGTGGTTGCGATTTCGATCACGTCGGGAATTGAGCTGGCGCAGGCCCAAGATCCATCCATTCTCGACAAAGCGGGCGATTTCCTCAAAAACTTGGTCCCTGGCCAGTCGCAGGGTGCGCAACAGCCGGCTCAAGGGCAAACGCCAACGCAGCAAGCGCCGGCTCAGCCGCCAGCAGCCCAGCAAACTCCAGCCCAAGCTCCGGCCGGGGCGGCGGATGCTCCGGCCGCTCAACCGGCGCCCGCAGCGACTCCGACCGCCAAGAAACAGCCCTCGATCACGGAGCGCGTGGGGGATTTCTTCAAGCGGCTTGTTCCGGGCGGGACTGATGAACACGCTCCGCCCCTGCAGGCTGGTCGTACCCCGAAGAATGAAACAGAGGCGAACGAAGAGTTCGATTGCCCGCTACTCGACATCCGCGAGGGAGCCTCAACCCTGATGGTGCAAGGGCCGGGCGAGCCGAACCCGCTGTCGTTACGCTATCAAGCGTCGTTCGTACGCGCGGCCCGCGAGTGCATCGTCAAAGGCAAGGATGTCACGATCAAAGTCGGTGTTCAGGGGAGAGTGATCCTCGGCCCGGCTGGGGGCGCCGGGCAGCTCACGATTCCCTTGCGCTATGCACTGGTGCACGAGGAATTGGGGCAAACGCGCATGATCTGGTCGAAGCTCTACGTGTTGCCCGTGACGATCCAGGGCCAGCAGCCGAACGTACCGTTCGAGCACGTCGAAGACGACATGACGGTGCCCATTCCCAAGCCGTCGGAGCTTGAAAATTACATCGTCTACATCGGGTTTGACCCCAACGGGCTGCCGCAAGAGCACGCGAAAAAAGCGCCACCGCCCAAAGCAAAGCCTAAGAAGCCCGCGCAATAACACGGGCGGCTCTCCAGTCTGGGACGGGACTTAATTCAGCTTTGTGCGGATGTCGCGAATGCCTTGGCCGATCAGATCGTCGGCGACCTGACCCCGTACCGTCTGTCCAAGAATTCGCTCCGACGCCGCGACTGCGGCTTCGGCAGCGGCGGCGCGCACCTCGGCAACAGCTTGGCTCTCTGCCTGGGTGATTTTCTGTTCGGCCATCTGGGTGCGGCGGCTGACAAACTCTTGGGCGCTGGCTTTCGCCTCGCTGGCGACACGCTCGGCTTCGGCCTTCGCGCCCTCCAGGATCTCCTGCGCCTCGCGTTCCGCATCCCGGCGGCGCTTCTCGGCCTCGGTCAGAATTGACTGTGCCTCTTCGCGCATCTTGCGGGCGTCATCGAGCTCTGCGGCAATCCGCTTTGAGCGATCATCGAGGGCGCCGGCGACGGTGCGATGCACGCCGAGCCGCACAATGATCAGAACAAAAATGACGAATGCGATGGCGACCCAAAATTCGGCTTCATAAAACTGCTCGAGCATATCGCGGTTCCCTAACCGTCTTGTCAGCGCTTGAGCACGGCATCCACCGCCTCGGCAACCGCGTGCTCGGCGGGGGCAAGTCCCGTCAGCTTGCCAACGATGGCACCGGCTGCTTCGGACGCGATCCCGCGCACGCTGCTCATAGCGCGGGCCTTGGTGTCGGCGATCGTGCGCTCCGCCTCGGCGAGCTTGGTGTGAAGCGCCGCTTCAAGCTCTTTGCGCGCCTCCTCGGCTTCAGCGTTGAGCTTGGCTCGGGTCTCACCCGCCAGGGTCTGGGCGCGCGTGCGTGCCTCGGCGAGCGTCTTCTCATAAGCCTGCAATGCCGCTTCTGCATCAGCCTTTAGCTGAGCGGCAGCGCCGAGATCGCGATCCACGCTCTCGCGGCGCGCTGCCATGATCCCGGCAATCCTCGGCAGCGCGACCTTCGCCATAACCACGTAGAGCAGGACGAACGCGATGCCGAGCCAAAACAGCTGCGACGCGAAGGTGTCGCTCTCGAACGGAGGGAAAGATTTCGCGCCGCCCGAGGGAGCTTCCGTATGCGCGTTCGAGGTCTCAGCCATTGCTTACAGAACGAACAGCAGCAACAGGGCAATCAGCAGCGAGAAAATGCCGAATGCTTCCGAAAGGGCGAAGCCGAGGAACAGGTTGACGTTCTGGCCCGCGGCGGCTGACGGGTTGCGCAGCGCGCCGGTCAGAAACTGGCCGAACACCGTAGCGACGCCGATGGCCGCGCCGCCCATGCCGATACAAGCCAAACCGGCGCCAAGATACTTGGCTGCAACTGGATCCATTTCGAGCTCCTTTCGAGTGTTGTTTTAACTGGATAGACCCGCCGCTAGTGCGCGGGATGGGGGTCATGCGAAGGGTGGATGGCGTCGTTGAGATAGATGCAGGTGAGGATGGCGAACACGAACGCCTGCAGCGCAGCGACCAGAAACTCGAGCGCCGTGAGTGCCACGGTTAGCGCCAGCGGCGCGATCGCGCCGAGCCAACCGACAAATCCCACGCCACCAAGCATGGCGATGAAGCCGGCGACGAGTTTGAGCGTGATATGCCCGGCCAACATGTTGGCGAACAGGCGGACGCTGTGTGAGATCGGGCGCGAAAAGAAGGACAGCAACTCGATCACGACGATCAGGGGGATCATGAACGTCGGTATACCCGAGGGGACAAACAGCTTGAGCCAAGCCAAACCGTTTTTCCAGAAGCCGTAGATGATGACCGTGAAAAACACGAGCAGCGCCAATGCCGCCGTGATGATCAGATGGCTCGTCACCGTGAACCCATACGGGATGAGGCCGATGAGATTTGCAAATAGGATGAACATGAAGAGCGAGAACACGAACGGGAAGAACTTCATCCCTTCGTCGCCCGTCACGTTGCGTAGCGTATTCGCCATCAACTCGTAGGTCAGCTCGGCAACCGATTGCATGCGCGTCGGCACCAGCCGGCGGCTGCCGGTCGTGCCGAGCAACAGCAGCATGGTCAATCCCACCGAGATCGCCATGAAGATCGCCGAATTGGTGAGGTGGATTTGCGCTGTGCCGATCTGGGTGATCGGAAACACATTATGAATTTCGAATTGATGGATGGGATCGACTGCCATTGGTCTTCCGTTTGTCCTCAGCGCTTCCGAGCAACACGGCTCATTTGCGCAAACGCCAGTCCCCTTTTGCCATCATTCCGACCGACCGCATCATGTTGACAAGCCCGGCCACAAACCCGAGCAGCAGCAACACGATGAACCCGAACGGCTTGGTCCCGACAAAATGGTCGAGCAACCAGCCGAACACTCCTCCGACCAGCACTCCCGCAACCAGCTCGCTTGAGAGCCGCAAGCCTTGCCCGAGCGCCGACGAATCGGTCCGCCTGACGTCCTGTTGAGGAAGTCTCGTCGCGCGCTCGTCGCCGAACCGCTTGCCAAGACGCGACAGCCGAGCGGCTAACGCAGCCTCGTCGGACCGGTTTTCGCTTTCCTCGCGTGCATCGTCATCCATGCCGCGCTCGCGGAGAAAACCCCGTCCGGCCCCCTCAAGGCCGCGCGGACCATACTGAGTGGGCTATCCCAAGTCAACAATCGGCCGCATTTGCGAGATGTGGCAAAATGCGCGTAAAATCAGAGGGTTCTTGCATTCCGGCGGCCGGTCAGGCTGTTCGGACAAACACGAGGTGCGCCATGCGGGTCATGATCGTCGCTTTTGTCCTTGGCATCTGCGCTCTTCCGGCAGCGGCTCAATCGCCGGAGCCCGACGACAAGCGCTTCACCTTGCACAAGGTCGATGACGGCTACCTTCGACTCGACGGGCGCAGCGGCGCCGTTTCCCTATGTACGCGGCCGGATAGCGGCTGGGTTTGCCGCGCCGTGCCGGACGAGCGCTCAGCCCTGGAAAGCGAAATTGGGCGCCTCGCTGCCGAAAATGCGGAGCTCAAGCGCACCTTGCTCGATCGCGGCGGATCGTTGCCGGGCCTGCCGCCCCGTCCGCCCGCCGATGTCGGCGTCGGAAGCGCCGCGCCGACTGAGTCCGACGTGGATCGCGTGGTAGCGCTTGCCGGGAGACTCTGGCGCCGCACGCTGGACGTCGTCGGCAGCATCAAGCGCGAGCTGGCGGATAAGCTTTAAGAAGAGCGTCGCGCGCGCCTATCTGTCGGGTTTACAGATCGTGCGGGCCGCGAGATAGAGCGCGCCCGCGAACAAGACAACAAGACCGGGCGCTACGAGAATTGTGCTCAGCGGCAAATCCAGTTCCGGCAGAACGATCCTGTCGAACGGTTTGATGAGCACGTGGACGACGAAGAAATAGGCAACCCATGCGCCCAGTAGGAGCAGAATTCCGGGCTTGAGTCGTTCAAGCTCGCGGTGCCGCTCCGAATCCAGCACCATCGAGAGCGTCCGCACGCGCTTGCGTCGTGTTGCCATGGCCAAGCCCTTCTTTGATGAATTCGGCCGCTCAACTTGCGGCATCCTTCGTTGCGCCCATCAATGCAGGTCACGTGCCAGCTGTGGGCGGACCGCGGGGCCGCTAGCTAAGCGCTGGGTCGGATATGGCAGCATCGCATCGCTGGACCGCTCTTTTCCGATGACCTTGCGCTAGCGCAAGGTCGGTCGGACAATGACACCGATGATGATAAGGACTTACTCGCGAGCCTGAGTCTCGCGTACGGGCAGGAAGCGCTGGGCAGGGACAAAGTGACGGACCGCTATTGTTTCGTCATCGCCGATGACCACCCGCTGTTTCGCGGCGCATTGCGGGCCGCTCTGACGGGTCCATACGCCAGCGCTGAAATTGCCGAGGCGGGCTCTTTCGACGAGGTATCCGCCATTCTCGATCGGATGAGCGACGTCGATCTCGTATTGCTCGATCTGGCGATGCCGGGTGTGCGCGGATTTTCCGGGCTGATGTATCTGCGCGCTCAATATCCAAACGTGCCCGTGGTGGTGGTTTCCGGCAGTGACGATCCGGCGGTGATCCAGCGCTGCATGGATTTCGGCGCCTCGGGTTTCATTCCCAAGACGCTTGCCGTGGAGGACATGCGTGACGCCATTGCCGCGGTGTTGGCGGGCGGCGTCTGGACACCGGCCGATGTTGACCCTAGTGCCTCGGCGGATGCCGAAACTGCGGCCGTGCTTGCGCGCCTGGCGACGCTGACCCCGCAACAGGTGCGGGTGTTGATGATGTTGTCCGAGGGGCTGCTCAACAAACAGATTGCTTACGAGCTTGGCGTCTCGGAGGCGACAGTGAAGGCCCACGTTTCCGCGATTCTGCAGAAGCTCGGCGTGGAGAGCCGTACTCAGGCCGTGATTGCTGCTGGCAAGATCGCCATGGGACACATCACTGAAGACAGACGCCAGCCGACAGAGGACAGAAAATGACCCGTTTGTCCTCGCTGCTCGGTCGTCCTTACTCTGCGGCGACCTGAGCCGGCGACACGAACTGTGACACCCATTTGTTGCGCCGGTGCAGGTTCGCGCGATACATGGCCTCAAATGCGTCCTGCTCGAAAGAGTGCGTCGAGGGCCGGGTCAGCAAGGCTTCGCTCCAGGCCTTGAGTCGCGGGAACCGCTCGATCAAGCCCAGCGGCTTAACGCGATCGAGGAAATAGTAGCGCTGCAGGAACGGTGCGTAGGCTGCGTCGACCAGCGCGTATTTGGATCCGTTGAAAAAGGGGCCGCTACCCTGCTTGGCCAGGGCCTGCTCCAGGCGCTCGAAGACAACCGGGATCTTCTCTTTGGCCTTCAGGTAGTCCGTCTCGGTGTCGGCGTAGGCCGTTGAGGTTACTCCTTCGGCAAAGGTCGGCACGTAATCGGTCCAGGCGCGGTTAATTGCGCGTTCGACCGGATCGTCCGGGTGCAAGCGGGGCGCGATCGTTTCGTCGAGATATTCGGCAATGGCATTGGATTCGAACAGGGACACGGTGTCGTCGATCCGCAGCACCGGTACCTTTTTGTGCGGTGAGATCGCCAGAAACCAATCAGGCCGGTTGTCCGGTTCGATGTGGCGAAACTCGAAATCGATCGCCTTCTCACGCAGCACGATCGCGGCGCGTTGCACCCAGGGGCACGTCTTGAAGCTCACCAGCAGATAGCGGGGCATGGCGTTCTCACCGTCGTAAACGGAATGATCCATCCTGCCACAGCGGAAGGCGGAGCCAAAATGCGTTTTGTGCATGGATGGGTGCAACGAAAAACCGCCGGGCGAGCAGACTCGCCCGGCGGTACTTGAGTCTGCAGGGACCCTTGGGGGGGCGGGGGAAGGATGGTCCCTGCCGTTGGTTGTTGGCCAACAAATAAGTCGGTTGGTTCCGGGTTCAAGAATACCTGCGACAAAGCGCCATCACCGACCTAACCCCGATCACGCGAGTGTGTTTGCTTTGCCTGCCATAGACCTCGTTGCGCAGCACGTTCGCGGGGCTGACACTCAAGCGATGGTCCGGAACTTCCGCGCTCTTCTCGGGATTGCCGGCATGCTGGCATTTAGCCGCTGCGCCGGATGACCGCGCGGGTCGGGCTGAGCTTGCATGGTCACCTCGGCGTCAAGCCAAGGTCAAGGAGATCTACTCATGTGCGATTACAGCATGCAGCATGTCGCCTCGCGCCCGGCCAAGGTGGGTGACGTGTTGATGACGACCAGATTTGCCGAGGGTCTGACCGGCGGATTCTCTGCAGTCGGCGAGCCTGATATCGCGGTATGCGTGCTGCCGGGCACCGAGTTGGCATTTGAACGGGAGATCGAGCGCTATGCGGCACTCCCGCTGTTTCGGCCACGCAAGCTCGGGGCCCAAGTGGCGCGGTTTCGCCGCGTTCACAAAGCTATCCCGAGCGTGCACCACGATGCGCTGGAGCTGCCGGGCGGCAAAACCGTATTGCTGACCAATTTGCGGCCGGGTCAGCGCGCAAGGGTCCTGCAGTTGCCGGCTGGGTCCACTGCGCAGGTAGGTGCCAACGACAGCGCGGATCACGCGTTCGCGGCTGAGGTCTGAGGTAGGTCCGCTCGCGCTGGCTCCTACTCGAACCCTTGCACTGGCACTGAGCCGGTCGGTGCTGACGGGCTGGAGCTGGAAGCGACCGCCGAACTCGTCGCCTCAGCGTTTGGCGTCGGGCTTACCGACGATACTCCAACTGGCGCAGCTTGCGCCGGTTGGCTTGCACCGACGGCGGCGGGTCGTGGGGTAGTGGCTGCCCGCGAATGGTGTGCCCGACGTCCGTGGCGGACTCCCCACGCGCCTGCGATGTGCGGTCCGGCGGTATAACCGACTAGCGCGCCAGCCACCGCACCCACGGGCCCCAAAACGACGGCTCCCGATAACGCGCCAAGCGCGGCGTCTCCCATACGTTCCTGCGCTTGCGCGGCGACGGGAAACAGCGACATCGCGACGGCTGCGACAAATAGTTTGCGCTTCATATAGACCCCCACTTCGACGTTCTGCTTGTCGCATCAGATATCGGCAACAAAGCGGTCGGAAGGTGGAGATCGCCGAGCGTCAGGGTGGAACGCGGCTGACACCCGAGTACCGACGGGCGCCAGCCATACCGCAACAAGGCTCGTTGCCTCGATTGGGGGCTTATTGCTGCTGGGGTGCCATTTGGCGGCGGCCCATGTCGGCGGTACCCGGACCTGGTGTCGACCTCGCGGGGCGCGGCGGTTGATAGCGTTGAAACTCGTTTGCGGCGCTGAGATCTTCTTTGCTCATGGCGAGCTTCAGCTGATCCGCGTTCCCGTCCTTGCCCGGAACGACCTGAAAGTTGTTGAACTCGAGAGCGACGTCTTTGGAGCCTATTCCAAGAAATCCGCCCACTCCAACAACAATCGCCTTAATCTGGCCGGCGCGGTCGAACAGGATGTCGTCCACGCTACCGACCTTGGTTCCGTCGGCGCCGAGCACATCGGTGCCCTTGAACTTTGATGCGAGCCATTCGTCCGGTTTCTGCTGGTCAATCACCTTCGCGGCGTGAGCTGTCGGATTATCAGCGTCGCCGACCGACGAGGCCGGTGATTGTGCAAGCGCGACCGAAAGGGTGAACGTACTTGCGGCGGCCAGGGCCACAACCATGCGAGTCATTGTCGCCTCCTGAAGTGGTGAAATGGTGGGGCCATAACCCGGACTCCGAATGGCCGGTTCCTTGGGCGACATAGGCCTGGATGCAACTCAGCCGTGCGTTTGAAGCAGCACGCCCGGGTCCTGTGACAAGCGCCGGCGTGCGGGAGCAAACGCGCTTTGACGCCGTGGGGGAATTGACAGACCCTTGGTAATTACGTTCATACCAGGACGTGAGCGCCCGCCGGGCTTGGGCTCCGCCGAATATCGCTGGTGTTGCGACCTGAAGGAGGTCCGGTGAGAGCTTTTGCCGTTTTGGCGATGCTTGCCGCGGGCTTGGCTGGGGCCTGCTATGGGGCAGCGGCATCGGATGAGTTTCTGCTGCTGCGCCTCGACGGATCTTACGTCAAATGGGGCACACCACGCTTGGGCACGCCTGCGCAGGTGCGGTTTGCCTTCATCTCTGAACCGATGGGCTTCCCTGGAGCGATCAATTGCGGCGCCATGGTCCCGATCGAGCCGCTGCTTGATGCCTCCCGAATTGAGCGCGAACGCTTCCATCAAGAAGTTGCGGCCGCGTTCGGCTTGTGGGAGGCGGCCGCGGGCGTGCGGTTCCTTGAAAGTGCCGACACCGGAGTTGCCGATATTTTGATTGGCGCGCAGGCCAATCCGCGCGGATTTGCCTTCACCAACGTCGATCACGACCGTGCGGGCCTCACACCGGTCAGCGCGCGTCCTGCGCAGGTTCGGCGCATCGAAAAATCACTGATTTGCCTCAACCCGACCAAGCTCTGGAAAATCGGTTTCGATGGCAACCTCGATGTTTACGACGTGCGTTACACGATCGCGCATGAGGTCGGTCATGCGATCGGGCTCGACCATCCAAGCCCGAGCGGGGAACTCATGTCATTCCGCTACACCGAGGATTTCCGTGCGCTTCAGCCCGGCGATATCGCCGGTGCCGTCGCGCTCTATGGCGAGACCGGGGCGGCAAGCGCTGGGGCGTCTGCGAAATCCTCTGCAGGGGCGGGATCGGCGGTCGCGCTGCATTGAACGGCCGCCAAGTCCACAAGCTCTGGGTCGATGTCCCCAAGGCCGCCCTGGATGACCGTCCAAGGCCGTATCGGCGCGAGCTTCGCCAAACTGATCGTGCGTTTGTGCGGCGTTGAGCTTGAAGCGACGGCGGCCACACGCCGACGAGAGCGCGCATACAGCGCCTCGCCAGCCCGGCCCGCCGCTTCTGTCAGAGAGCGCTCATTGCAAGTGGCTGCGATGGAGAGACTGATCTCCTGCAGGTGGGTCCGTGCATAGCAGAATGCGGCCAAGCGTGCGCGCGCCGTTTCCGGCAGGTTTGAGACTGCGCTATCAACGGCGTCGGGTCCGCCGCGATAGACGCGGCCGAGCAGTTCATCGGAAATTGGGCAGGCGTCGACAGTGGAATCACCCAGCATGATCAAATT
Organism: Xanthobacteraceae bacterium; assembly: GCA_019241285.1. Taxonomy (GTDB): domain Bacteria; phylum Pseudomonadota; class Alphaproteobacteria; order Rhizobiales; family Xanthobacteraceae; genus JAFAXD01. Next base: position 10,396 of record JAFAXD010000105.1, read on the forward strand.
CTCCCCCAGGGAGTCTGCCGATAGCGCGGGAGAATTTAAGATCCGCTTAAGCGGGTCGGGCCGGCGGTGCCGGACATCCGGTCATCGCTTGCGAGTGGGGGGACTGGCACATTCTGAGTGAGTTGGAGGCTGCAAGTGTGGCGGTTGCGGCAGTTGGGGTGCCGCTCTGGCAAGCCCATGCCGCGAACCTCGGCGACGGAGGCATCAAGTTAGCGATCAAAAATTACACGCCGATCACGAAAGCGGCGTGTTGGGGATGGGGCCCCCGATTGCCCGCCAGGACGCACGCGGGTTTGCGGCGTTTTCGTTGCTGGTGTGCCCTCTGCTAGTGCGGTCAACCAGAGCTAGCACTATTCCGAAGAACTAAAAAAGATGGCCGGGGAAACCCGGCCATCAAGCTTTCAACAACCCGATCTATCAGACATCACTCTGCGTCAGACTTCGCTTGCCGGTTCATCGGCGCGCTTAATTCGAGCATTGCACTCGCCAATATCATTGGCAGCCAGAACAGCATCGGCATATCTCTTCTCCTCGCCAAGGTGCGAGCGCGCATCGCACCAACCACCGGTCCTCGCGACAATAACGAAGCGTGGTGGAGGAGGGTTCCGCCTGCCGCCCCGGCAGAATCGTCAATGAATTTTTGATTTGGCGCGTGGAACCGGCGCGAGCTGAATGTATTTGGGCGTTAATTGCACGCTTAGGCAGCGTTGCGTTCGTCGCCTGCGCCGCTCGCTTCAATGCAGAACAGGTGGATCGAGCCGTCCTCGTCCTGAAGTCGCCAGCGCCCCGTATCGGGCAAGTAGGTCGCCTCCGGGCAATAGCGATTGACCCACCGAAATGCACATTCGCGCGCGTCGGTCGCGTTTTGGAATCCTGCAGCGATGACCGCGCGCGAGCGTTCATCCAGACACTGCCAACTGCTCCCGCTCACACGGACGATGCGATACACGTTCTGGTCCCGCTTGAAGATAAGCGGACCGCCCCTGGCGACCGCAGATGCATTCTACGCCAATGCTCAACATGTGCCCAGACAAATGCACTGCCCCTGAGCTTGCAAATGCCAAATTCGTCGCTGCGCTGCGGCGGGGGCAAAACAAAAAAACAAGCAACTCTCGTCTCGCGGTGCGGAATCGTTGCGCAGTGCGAAGTGACCTCGGGGCGGAGACACCGTCGTCACTCGGCAGCGGCAATATTGTGTATTCGCCACTGGGCGAGAGAAGCTCGCAGTGCTGCCGGTTTGAGAGGCTTGTGCAACACTGAAACGCCGACAGCTCGCGCCGCCGCCCGCACCTGTGCGTCACGGTCCGCCGTGATCAGAATTGCGGGCAAGTCCGCACCGAATCGCGCACGTAGCGCAGCGATGACGTCGAGGCCGTTGCCATTATCGAGATGGTAGTCGACCAGCGCTGCAGCCGGAGGTATCTGCACGCTGGAGAGCACATCGAGCGCCCGCGGCAGATCACTAGCCTTGCTGACGCGGCAGCCCCAGCCGACCAGCAATGCCTCCATTCCATCAAGAATTTTCGGTTCGTTGTCGATGCAGATCACGTGCAGGCCCGCGAGTTTGAGTGCGGCGCGCACCGGAGCGCGCGGTATCGTGCGTTCAGCCGCAACAGCAGGCGCCAGCGGCACGCGTACAGCGAAATGTGAGCCGCGCCCGACCTCCGAGGTCAGCTCGATCTTGTGATCGAGTACCCGCGCGATTCTTTCCACGATCGACAATCCGAGACCGAGCCCGCGTGCGACCTGAGCGCCCTCGTCGAGACGCTTGAACTCGGCGAAAATCGTTTGCCGTTTGGATTTCGGAATGCCGATTCCTGTATCGTAGACGTCGAGTCGCAGGCGCGGGCCACGGCGCCGACAGCCAACCAGCACACGCCCCCTGGGCGTGTATTTGATGGCGTTGGAGATGAGATTTGCGAGCAGCCGGCGCAACAATCGGCGGTCTGAGCAAACGGTCAGCGAGGATGGCACGAAGCTGAGCTTCAAACCTTTTGCCGCCGCCATCGGCGCAAAATCGACTTCGAGTTGCCGGTACAAAGCGTCGATGCGGAAAGTCGTGATCTCAGGCTTGAGCGTGCCGGTGTCGAGGCGCGAGATATCGAGCAGCGCTGCCAGTATCTCTTCGACCGCCTCGAGCGAAGCATCGACGTTATGCACCAATTCGGCTTCCTTGCCGCCGCGCTGGCGCTCGACCAGGCTCGTCACGTAGAGCCGTGCGGCATTGAGCGGCTGCAAAATGTCATGGCTCGCTGCGGCAAGGAAACGAGTCTTGGAAATGTTGGCATCGTCGGCTTCGGCCTTCGCGCGAATGAGTTCAGTGTTGAGTCGCTCCAGTTCGCGGGTGCGTTCCCGTACGCGGCCCTCAAGCGATGCATTGGCGCGTTCCAGTGCCTCGGCTGCCGCCACGCTCGGGGTAATGTCGGTGAGTGTGGTCACAATGCCCGATCCCGGCATGTGATTTGTGCGCACTTCAACAACAAGTTCACGATCCGGAAACCGCTCCAAAAAGGGCTCGCTCGTCGACGCGTAGCGTTGCAATCGGTCGGCAATAAGCTTGTCGGGATCGCCTGGTCCAAAAGCGCCGTTCGTGGCGTTGATACGCAGCAACTCTGCCAGGGTGGCCCCCACCCGGACGGCTTGCGGTGGCAGGTCGAGGATTTCGCCAAATTGCCTGTTCCAGCACACGAGGTGAAGATCCTTGTCGAACACGGCGATTCCCTGCCGCACGTGGTCGAGCGCGGTCTGCAGAATTTCGCGATTGTGATGGATTGCGGCACTGGCATCGTCGAGCAGCTTGAGCGCGGCGCGGCTGGACATGCGTTTACGCAACAGCAGCGAAAGGACGAGGCGAGACGACGCTGCACCGATGGCGGAGGCGAGCAAATGCTCGGCATAGCGCAGCAGCTCGAAATCGGCTTCGCGCTTGGGATCGAGGCTCAGCCGGCGGGTTGCCGCAAAGTTCGCAAATGCCGACCGGGTGCGTTCTTCCCCGAGATAGCGCGCAACTGTCGTGATCAATTCCTCAACGGTGGCGGATGCTCGCCACAGCCGGAAGCTCGGCGCCGTGGGCGCGCGTCCGGCCGGGACAAACGTGTCCGCCTGCAATCGTTCGATGGAAGAGGGGGCACCGAGCAATGAAAATACGACATAAGCGACCAAATTGACGGCGAGGCTCCAAACAACGCCATGCGCGAGCGGCGGCAGGCCCACGCCAAACAGGGCTTGCGGCCGAAGCGCGCCGATGCCCGCCGGGCCGTCGACCAACAAATTCATGCTGATGGCGCCGGAGTCCACAAAGGTTGGCAGCAGCAGCGTATAGAACCATACCAGAATGCCGGCGATCAGCCCGGCAAGCGCACCGCGTGCCGTGGCCCGGCGCCAGAACAGGCCGCCGAAGAACGCGGGTGCCAGTTGTGCCACGGCCGCGAACGACAGCAGCCCGATCGAGGCGAGCTGCACTTCGCCGGTCGAGCGATAGTACAAATAGGCGAGCACCAGGATGGCTGCGATTGCAACGCGACGCACCCGCAGCAGCACCGCGCCGACGTCCGGGTGATCGGCGAAAAGATGATCGCCGCGGCGTAAAATCAGAGGAACCACGAGATCATTGGACCCCATGATGGCGAGTGCGACCGATTCGACGATCACCATCGCGGTTGCCGCCGATAAGCCGCCGACGAATGCTGCGAGCGCCAGGAGATCCGAACCGGCCGAGAGAGGCAGCGCGAGCACGAACATGTCGCTGTCGACGTCGCCCGGTTTGAACGTGAGCAGCCCGGCGATGGTGATGGGAACCACGAACAGATTGATCAGCACCAGATAAGTCGGAAACAGCCAAGCCGCGCGGCGTACCTCGCGCTCGCTTCGGTTCTCCACCACGCTGACATGAAATTGGCGCGGCAGCAGCATGATGGCGAAAAACGACAGCAGCGTCATGGCCGCGAAGGTCGAGAGGTCGGGCTGCTGCATCAGCACCTGGGCGGTGTCCGGGCGTGCGAGTGCCTGCCTGAATAATGACCACGGTCCGCCAAACATTACGAACGTGACAAAGACGCCGACCGCCAGGAAAGCCACCAGCTTGATGATCGACTCGGTCGCGATCGCCAGCATCAGGCCATCCTGGCGCTCGGTTGCATCGATATGGCGAGTGCCGAACAACATGGCGAAGGCCGCCATTGTCAGCGCGACGAATAACGCAAGATCACCCAACGGCGGTTCGACTGCGCCGGTCGCCTGCGTGGTGTGGGCGAGAATGGCGCCAAGCGACGACGAGACGGCCTTGAGTTGGAGCGCGATATACGGGATCGAGCCGATGATCGTAATCAACGCCACGGTCGCCGCCACCGCCTGGTTCTTGCCGTAGCGTGCGGCGATCAAATCAGCGATGGAGGTGATGTTCTGCGCTTTGGCTAAGCGGACTACCCGCAGGATCAGCGGATAGCCGACGGCCAGCATCACCATGGGGCCGATGTAGATCGTGAGAAAATCATAGCCGGTGCGGGACGCGAGCCCGACCGAGCCGAAGAACGTCCATGAGGTGCAATAAATCGCGAGCGAGAGCGGATAGATCAGCATGCGGGGCCGATCGGCACGACGGGTGCGATCGCCGTAGCTCGCGACGAGGAACAGCAGCCCGATGTAGCCGAGCGCTACCGCAATGACGGACCAGCTCTTCAGCATGAACCTACGTCATCACACTAACGCATAGCTGTCCATCGTTTGACCGTGACTGCCGGCGCGGGCATGCACGTGCCGTGACCCCCGTTTCGCCCGCAAAGCCTTTCCATCTCGTCGAAACTCTCCTGGTCGCTTGCATCGGTGGCTGGTTGTTCGACCTCGCCCGGTTTCCGGCCGGGTGGATGGCGGGGGCGATGGTCGCGGTTGCCGCGGCGGCGCTCGCCGGCCGCCCCATGCACATGCCGACATTATTGGCTCGGGGGTTTTTCATCGCGCTCGGAACCACGGTCGGCGGCATCGCCACGCCGGAAACCGTGCACGGGATGACCACTTGGCCGCTCAGCATCGTGCTGATTGCGATTGCCATGGTGGTGACCACCGTTGCGGCGTCCCTCTATCTCATCAAGGTTCACGGCTGGGCTGCGCAGACGGCGATGTTCGCCGCTGTGCCGGGGGCACTATCCCAGGTCGTGGTCATGGCGGTCGACCGCGATGCTGACATGCGCGGGATCGTGGTCGTGCAAACGGTACGGGCGATCGCCACCACGATCGGCGTGCCCATCGCGCTGATCGCCTTTGGTCTTGCGGGACCGGCGCGCTTTCCCGTGTCCGGACCGGGCATCCTGGATGCACCCTGGCAGGCCGGCCTCCTTATTGGCTCAGCCGTGCTTGCTGCCGTGGCGCTCTACCGGGTTGGTTTTTCCGGTGGATTCTTCTTCGGGCCAATGGTGGTGTCAGCCGTGTTGCACGGCAGCGGGTTTGTCGAACTACGGCCACCTGGCTGGTTTGCCAGCATGGCGATGATTGGACTTGGCGCCGTGAACGGTTCGCGTTTTGCCAATACGCCGTTCAGAACGCTGCTGCATTATCTGGCGGCGTCGCTTGGCTCACTCGCCGTCGCGGTCGCGGTGCTGTTCGGTTTTGTCGCGATCGCGGCGCTGACGACGTCGGTGCGGATGTCCGACCTGATTGTTTCCTATGCGCCGGGGGCGGTTGACGCGATGATGATCCTGGCGATCGCGTTGCATGCGGATCCGGTTTTCGTCGGCGCCTGCCATCTCGCGCGGATCATCGTGGTGTCCGCTGCACTCCCGTTCGGAGCGCATATGACTGAGCGGTTCGGACACAAGCCGCATCATCACGACTTGCCCGAACCGCTCGATACGGCGCGCGACGCACTCGAGGATTAACGCGCGCGCTTACTCCTCTTCTTCTTCGAAGATCCAGAGGTCGCCGCTGCTTGGGCCGTGATCCGATTCGCCGATGCCCAGGAATGTGGGAACTCGCCGCTTTTGCTCGGGCGTCAACGAGGCGACGAGGGGCTGCGCGGCTGCCACGAACTTCTTCAGAGCCTGAGCACGGGCGATTTCGTGGTCAGCAACGCTATCAAGCAGTTCGAAAACCGTGTTGGGCTCCGGCGCGGTGTGCATTGTCTGCGCGCGCTCTTGTGATTGCCTGGCGGCGTCGCGGATCGCAGTCTCGAACGGTCCCCACAGTTTTTCCTGATCGGGCGTGAGCGCGAGCACAGCCTTGAGCGCCGCGATACGCGCATTCAAAAATGCAGCTTTGTCGGACGGAGATGCCTCTTTTTCCTGGTCGGACTGGTCTTGGGCCTGTTGTTGCTGTTGGCCTTGCGCGAACACAGGCGCTGTAAACGTCGTCAGGCTCAGGGAAGCCCCGAGAGCGAGCGCAATAACGAACGGTGTTTTCATGGACGGACCTCCGGCTACTGTTGAACGGCAGCAAACCTAAAGAGGCGCCATGTCGCGATTGTGACTTGTAGAACCGGAGCGCATTCAATCCGGGGCGAGTTTCTCTCCCCGCATACGTTACTCCCCTACTCCGCCGCCAACGCGCGCCGGTTGAGTGGCAGTCCGAGTTCTTCCCACACGTCGACCAGAGCCTCCGCGAGCTCGTCGATCAGCGCGTCGTCATGGTACGGCGATGGCGTGATGCGCAACCGCTCCGTGCCCTTGGCAACGGTCGGATAGTTGATCGGCTGGATGTAGATCCCGTGCTGTTCGAGCAGCAGATCGCACGCTTGTTTGCAGCGCTCAGGATCGCCCACGAATACCGGTACGATGTGCGTGTCATTCGGCATGATCGGCAATCCGGCGGCAGCCAGAACCGACTTGGTGCGGCCGGCGCGATCCTGGTGGCGCTCGCGCTCCCAGCTCGATGCCTTCAGGTGGCGGATTGCGGCGGTTGCGGCGGCGCAGATCGCCGGCGGTAGCGCAGTGGTAAAGATGAAGCCCGGCGCATAGGAGCGCACGGCGTCGATCATTTGGGTGGACCCGGTGATATATCCGCCGAGGCAACCAAACGCTTTGGCGAGCGTGCCCTCGACCACGTCAATGCGATGCATTGTGCCGTCGCGGGCTGCGATGCCGGCGCCGCGAGGGCCGTACATGCCGACGGCATGTACCTCGTCGATGTAGGTCATGGCGCCATGGCGCTCGGCGAGATCGCAGATCGCTTGCGTCGGCGCGACGTCGCCGTCCATGGAGTAGAGGCTCTCGAAGACGATCATTTTCGGCCGATCAGCCGCTGCTCGCAGCAGTTCCTCGAGATGGCCCATGTCGTTGTGGCGGAAGATGCGCTTCTCACAGTTTGAGTGACGCACCCCTTCGATCATGGAATTGTGATTGAGCGCATCCGACAGGATCAGACAATTGGGAATGAGCTTCGCAATCGTCGCGATCCCGGTCTGGTTGGACACGTAACCCGACGTGAACACGAGCGCGGCTTCCTTGCCATGCAAGTCGGCGAGCTCACGCTCGAGCTCAACCAGCGGATGGTTGGTGCCGGCGATATTGCGGGTGCCGCCCGCGCCGGTGCCCATGCGGGTCGCGGTCTCGATCATGGCGCCGACCACCTTCGGGTGCTGGCCCATGCCGAGATAGTCGTTCGAGCACCAGATCACGACGTCGCGGGCGCCTTCCGGGCAGTGCCACTTGGCGCGCGGAAACCGGCCAGCATGGCGCTCCAGATCGGCGAACACACGATAGCGCCGCTCATCGCGCAATTTGGCGAGGGCATCGGCAAAATAGGTTTGATAATCCATACCTTAAGTTCCCTTCTCCCGCTCGCCTCAAGCTTTTCTTAGAAGAGTTCCACAGCGGTTGTCGAGGCGTTATTGACCATGCGGCTTTATGGCGCTTTGCGTTGGATCAAGGGTGGAGAACTACGGGAAATCAGCGGCTTACGCGCACGTCCGAGAGATCGCCGTGACTACGTCGTGACCGAGACGGATACCGGTTTTCGCACGCACACAGCGCGCTTAGACCACGACCAGCTCGAATGGCCACTGATCGACGATCTCCTGGCCGGTCTGCGTCACGATGTAGGTATGGCCGAGAAAGATCCCGAAATTTCCCTCCGCGGTGATCGGGTTCGGTTCTGCCATGAACACCATGCCGGGTTTGAAGGTGCGCTCGAACGGCTCAGCATCGACGTGCTCGCAGAACACATGTGGCCCGTCGGTGATGAGGTCGATCCCATGCGCGTGAATCGGCCGCGACTGGACCCCCATCTGGCGGAAAAACTTGCCGGCGGCCTGAACAGCCTCGACCGGATTGCCGGGTTTGATCTCGGCGGCCATGCGCTGATATCCGGGGAGCGTGATCTCGTCCCAAAATCTGCGCACCATGTCGGTTGGCGGCCCAAGGCAAATCGGTGAGCCCACCTGTGCGGTGTAGCCACGGTAGCCGGCCGCAAGCTCCATGTTGATGATATCGCCACGCGCGAGCTTGCGCGCGGACGGACGCGGATTGCCGAACACCATTGCGGGATCTGACATCGAGGTTGACCCGATGATCAGGAAATCGATATCGCCGCCGCCTTCCAGAATCGCCGCGCCGGCCGCCGCGCGCAGCTCATATTCGGTGACGCCCGGCTTGGCGCGCGCCGCCATGGCCTCCATGGCGCGCTGGCACAGGATGCCGGCCTTGCGCACGCAGTCGAGTTCCTCCGCACTGTGGATCGACAACAACTCGTGGATCCAGCCGTGCGTGAAGACGAACGTCGCGTTCGGCAGCTGTGACTTGAGCGTCTCGTATTGGTTGATCGGCAGATAGTCGCCATGCCGCGGGTCGACCTCCAACAGGCCGATGCGGCCGCGATCGAGTCCCAGCTCTTTGATGCGTTCGACCATCACTTCAGCATAACGGCCGCCGCGGCTGGATCGCACGTCGGACAGAGCCCCCGCCGTCTCGCGCCGCACGGCCTCGCAATGCGTCCCACCCATGGAATAGACCAAGGTCGGCTCGCCCGTGAGCGGCACCACCACGTAGCAGCACAGGGCATGCCACTCCCAGTGGCCGGTCAGCCACAGCATGCCGCCGCCAAAACTCCAATGGCTCGGACCGCCGGGCACGATGACGCAATTGAGACCTTCGGCGCGCATCTTATCGCGCAACGCCGCGTAACGGCGCGCATATTCCTGCTCGGAGAATTGCTCATAAACGGCGTCACGATAATACGGTGTGCCGCGCATCGTGTTGAAAGGCTGGTTGCGGTCGAGCTGCGTGCGCAGTTCGTCCCAGGCGAGCGAGGCTCGCCGCGGTGTCTCGTTCATCAGCGTTAGTCCTTGCAATTGTTGATGGTGGTGTGGCCGCCGGCAGCGTCGACGGCTTCCGACGCAACCTTGAAGTCAACGATCTGGTCGAAGGTGAGTTTCTTCTCCGGCGGGATGTCGCCGTCATTGATGTTGTTCTGGTGGCTCCATTCGGTGCGTTCACGTACGAAGCCCTCGTTGACCGAAAGGATGCAATTCTTGGTCAGCACGTCGATTGCGTATTCGACTGCGTCCTTGGGCTTCTGCGTTGCTTCCATGATGATCGGCACGACCTTGTCGCGGTCGCGGTAGATGGCGCGATTGGCTTCGATCATGGCGGCGATGGTGTCGCGGACCAGGTCATGGTCCTTGGCAATCATGGTATCGGCCGCGCCGTAGTGATTGAACGCAAACAGCGGCATCAGGTCGGTCACCATCATCAGCACATGCGCGCCGGGTTTTTGCTTCTGAACGAGATAGACGTCTTCCGGATGCAGCGCGACGCCCTCGATCTGGCCGGCCACGAAGCCGGGCAGACGTCCGGCGGTGCCCTGGGAGATAAACTGCGCATCCTCGACCTTGAGGCCCGCCGAGCGCAGCACTTCTCGCCCCAGCAACCAGTTGAATCCACCCACGCCACCCGCCGCAGACAGCCGTCGGCCCTTAAGATCGGCTGCGGTCTTCACGTCGGCCGGCACCACGTAGGCCTGCGGCGGTCGCGGAGCGAGACCCCAGACCTGGCGCGCCTTCAGCCCTTGAGCAATCGCGGTGTCAGGCAGGTTGGAGATTGCCGTGCCCTGTCCGACGGCGGTAACCGACGTCCCGGCAAGACCGCCGTCGAACTGGATGATGTTGGCCTCGACGCAGTGTTTGGCGAAGTAGCCGAGCGCTTTGGCAATGTAGGGTGCCGTATGCACCACGTTGGGCGGAGCGACCGCGACGCCGACATTGACCTTGCGCGGCGCCGGACATGGTTGTTGGGCGATTGCGCTCCCCTGCGACAACAGAATGACGGAAACAGCAGCGAATAACGGCGCGCGGCGCATAGAGGTCCTCCCGAAAGTCTTTTTGTCGTTGCAAATTGTAACGCGAATGGCGCGCGTGTCGAAAGTGTCATTCGTGTCGGTCGGCGGCTATCCAGGGCGCGAGCTTGAGCTCGATGACGCGCAGCAGCGCGGTGAGCGCGACCCCGAGAATGCCGAGCGTCACGATCGGTACAAACATCTTGTCCACCTGATAGGTGCCGGCGGCACGCACGATCAGATAGCCGATGCCTGAGACGGCCGTGTAGAGATCGGCCAGCACCATGCCGATGAGGCCGCGCCCGACCGCGAGCCGTAGTCCGGTCAGGATGAATGGAAGTGCTCCCGGTAGCACGATGTTGGTCCAAAGCTGCCGCTCGCTGCATCGGAATGAGCGCCCGACCTCGATCAGGCGCGGATCGACATTCTTCACCCCCTGATAGGTATTGATCGCCATCGGGAAGAACGCGAACAGAAACAGGATGATCACCTTTGCGGTGGTCTCATAGCCCGCCCACAACACGATCAGCGGCACAAGCGCGACGGTCGGAATCGAGTAGAGGAACGTGATGTAGACGCCGAATGCGACGTCGATGACCCAACAGCGCGCGAGCAGAAGGCCGACCGCGATGCCAACCAGAGACGCGAGGACGAGCCCGATCGCCAGCACCACGAGGCTTGGCCACAAATAGGCCCACAGCTCGCCGCTCGCGATCATGCCGACAGCCGCATGAGCGACGGCGCTCGGGGTGGTGAACAAAGCCGGGCTGATATCAGCACCGAACCATTGCCAGGCCGCGAGCACGACGATCACTGAGGCAAGCCGAATGAGGATGATCGCGCCGGCGCGCTGGCGGCGCCGCCGCGCGGCTGTCGCCTGTGCGTGCGAGCGATCGAAATCCTCGCTGGGCGTCGGCAGGGCCTGCTGGTGCGCCTCGACGGTCATGCAACTGCTCGCGTCGAGTGCACGTGTTTGAGCTCGTGCCAGATGTGCGCGCGTAGCTCCGCGAATCTTGCGTCTGCCCGGACGTCATCAACGCTGCGCGGGCGCGCAAATGGAACGGTGATCGTTTCCTTGATGCGCCCGGGCCGCGCGCTCATGATGGCAATGCGGTCCCCGAGCAGGATGGCCTCATCGATCGAGTGGGTGATGAACACCATCGTTTTGCGCTCCTCGGGACGCTGCATCAATCCGAGCAATTCCTCCTGCAGGATCTCGCGTGTCTGCGCGTCAAGCGCGGCAAACGGCTCGTCCATCAACAGAACCCGCGGGTTGATGGCAAGCGCACGCACCAGACCGACGCGCTGCTGCATCCCACCGGATAGCTGATAGGGATAGTGTTGCTCGAACCCGGTCAGTCCGACCAACTCGAGATAATGATGAACCCTGGCCTTGATCTCGGCGGCCGGCGTGCGGTCCACGGCGAGGCCGAACGCGGCGTTGTCGTAAACGGTTTTCCACGGCAACAGACCAAAGTGTTGGAACACCATCGCCACTCCGTCGGGCGGCCCCTTCACCGGCTTGCCGCCGACGATGAGCTCGCCTGAGCTGAGCTCAGCTAGGCCGGCGATACAGCGCAAAAAGGTGGTCTTCCCGCAGCCCGACGGCCCGACCACGCATAGGATCTCGTGCTCCGTGACGGTCAGTGACAGCTGCCGGAAAGCCACGACGGCGCCGTCGAGAAAAAGCTTCGTTGCCTGGCGCGCAATGATCGCCGCGTCGCGGTCCATTGTTCCTCCCTGTAGTCCGAAGCGGCACGCTAACACAGATGCACGGCTGGTTCGGACAGTGTCGTAAAAGCCTGCTGTAAGTTTTCGGAGATTGGCCGTGCGGGCAAAATCAAGCAAACGTTTCGGCAGTGAACCGAAACGCGCTTGCAGTCCCGGCGAGGGGCACGTTGGGAAGTCCGGCCTTCTGCTTCAATCGACCGAGAAAATCCGGTGGTGAGGGAAGGTCGCTCCACACCTTGGGAAGAAACAGCGCGCGGTGATCAGCCTGGCGGATCATGAGTCCGTCCACGCCCGGCCGCAGCCGATCAAGCAGATCGGCGTCGCTGACAAATGGCTGACAGCGCAAATGGCTCAGGATCGAGATGGAAATCGTCGCTTGTGAGATCTCCTGGGCGCTCATCGGGTTGAAACGGTGATCCTGCAGGGCGGCTTTTTGGGTGTTGGCCACCACATCGGCGATGAGCGGCGCAACGGGAGCCACCGTTCCGACGCAGCCGCGCAATTGACCGCCAAGCTCGATGGTCACGAAGGTGGCCCGCTGCGCACGTAGCGCCGGCGGGAAGCTCAGCAAGTTGAGCTCGGGCGGCCGGCCTTTGGCAGCGATATGGCGCAGCGTGGCATAGGCGGCATCGACCAGCATTCGCCGGTGGGAATCGGCGAGCCGCGCGGTTTCGGCATCTTCAAACGTGTAGGCGCCGTATCCTACGACCCGGTCACGCGGGCCGCGCGTATCCCCGGAATTGCGCAGGTCCCGAGTCGTCGCGCGCAGATCGAGCTCGTGCGCCCGGCGCAGCAGTCCAGCAATTGCACGGTGGCCGCATGCGCCGTTTGCATCGACCCGCGCCGGCGCGATCACTTCGATGGCTTGGGACGTGATCAGGTCGAGGGAACGCGCCGCATCATAGTCGTGATAGTGGCTCAAGTCGGAACTTACGATAATCAGGGTTTCCGGCCCGCCCCAGAGCGTCGCAAGCACCCGTTCCACGGCTTCCACGCTGGTCTCACCCACGATGAGCGGCACCACGGCCGCTCGCGGGAACAGCACCTGGATGAACGGCAGTTCCACCTCGAGGGCGTGCTCGCCGTCGAACGCGGCATCAATCAGGCGCACGTCCGGATCCTGCAGCGCGACATCAACTCCGGCATGATCTATGGCAACCGTGCCCAATGGCGTTGCCAACCCAGTCGCGGTCGGTACCGCAATGCCGAAGAAATGCATCCGATGGGTCGGGCCAATCAGCACGATGCGGCGGATGCGGTCCCTCAGGTGGGCCACACTCTGAAACGACGTGCCCGCGATCGGGCCGGAATAGATATATCCCGCATGGGGCGCGACAATCGCTTTCGCCTGGACTGGTTCGACTTGCGCGGCGGCGAGTGCGCCGCGCACGGCGCGGTCGAGGGCGTCCGGGTTGGCCGGATAGAATGTACCTGCGACGGCGGGCGCGCGGATCGTCATGGGAGTGATTGGGTCGGTTGCCGTAAGATATAATCTTCCTATCTAACCGCTACAAGAACTGAACAACATGTCTATCACCGACACAGTTCCAACACGCTATTGGCAAACGCTCGAGGATGGGCGTGTGCAGTGCGACATATGTCCTCGTCATTGCCGGCTCGGCGAAGGCCAGCGCGGGTTGTGTTTCGTGCGTGCGCGCGAGCACGATCAGATCGTGCTGAAGACTTACGGCCGTTCGTCCGGTTTTTGTGTCGACCCGATTGAGAAAAAGCCCTTGAATCACTTCCTGCCCGGCACCCCGGTGCTTTCGTTCGGCACGGCCGGTTGCAACCTCACCTGCAAATTCTGCCAGAACTGGGATATCTCGAAGTCGCGCGAAATCGACACCCTCGCCGACAGCGCTTCGCCACAGGCCCTTGCCCGCGTAGCACAACAAACCGAATGTCGGTCGGTTGCGTTCACCTACAACGACCCGGTGATTTTCTTCGAGTACGCGATCGATGTGGCTCAGGCGTGCCATGCGGTTGGCGTGAAGACCGTGGCAGTGACTGCCGGGTATATCTCTCCGCAGCCGCGCGTCGAGTTTTTCCGGCACATGGACGCAGCGAATGTTGATCTCAAGGGATTTTCCGAAGAGTTCTATCATCGGCTCTGCACGGCCAGCTTGGCAGCTGTCCTCGACACGCTCAGCTACATCAAGCATGAAACGGATTGTTGGCTTGAGATTACTACGTTATTGATTCCGGGTGAGAATGACTCGGAGCAAGAACTTCACGCTCTGTCGCAATGGATTTTTGATCAGCTCGGTCCCGACGTTCCGTTGCACTTCACGGCTTTCCATCCCGACTACAAGATGCGGGACAAATCGCACACCCCGCACGCCACTCTGATCAAAGCTCATGAGATCGCCCGCACGACCGGGCTCTCGCACGTCTATGTCGGCAATGTGCGCGACCCGGTGCGCGGCAGTACCTACTGCGCCAAGTGCGGGGAACGACTGATTGGACGCGACGGTTACGTCATCACTGATTACAAGCTTGATGCCGGCGGGGGGTGCCGAAACTGCGGGACGCGTCTCGGGGGAGTGTTCGACACCGCCCCGGGCCACTGGGGCGCTCGGCGCGTTCCGGTACGCATGGCGAGCTGAGGACCATGGAACCGGTGCGGTTGCGCTTGTGTTGTCTTGAGCAACATTGGAGCAGGCAATGAGCAACCGCTTGAAAGCAATGGTGGGAGGGGCCGTTCTGCTGTGTGGTCCCGTGCTGGTCCTGGCGCAGACGCCGACCACTTTGATGGCACAGGCGCAGAAGGATGCACCGATCGTCTCGAGCGAGCGGACGATCAACCTTACCGAGGAGAATCGCTACCTCATTCGGGAGATTGTCCTCAAGGACCCCAACGTTCCCAAGGAGCAGGGACCGCGGGCCGCGATTGGCGATTCGCTGCCTCCCGGCGTTGCCACCCAACCGTTTCCTGCGGACGTGGCGCAAAAAATTCCGGCTCTGCGCTCGCACCGATTCTTCGTCACCGACCAAGAGGTCGTGATCGTCGACCCCAAGAGCAACAAGGTCGCTGATATCGTGAAGTCGCAGTGATCAGGGGCGCGGCGCGCGCAACGGAAATAGCGGGTTCGCAAAAGGGGCCCGGGTGTGAGTCTCAATCGCCGCTCGGGCCAGATCGCGCAGCGTCGGAAGCTTGGCGATGGCGGCCATGTCGTTGTCGGCTCGGTGATCGGCAATCGCCTCCATCCGGCAAAGCAACGCCAGAACCCGATCGGTCTTGAGCAGGGCCGTCTCGGCGCGATGCCGCGCCAGGGCAACCGATCTGCCGCTGATCGCGTCGCGATCGCCCTGCAGATAGCGCACAAAATCAAGGAACGGCTGATGTGCGGTCCGCAGCGCTCGCTGCGTTGCTAGATCGTAACGGGGTGCTTCGGGAGCAACGCTTGGAACGTCTCCGGCGGGGATCTCGGCGGCCTCAGGGGAAAGTTGGTTGGGCACTGTACGCTCGCGTCTTTGCAACAACACGCACAATTATACGGGGCGCCGCCGAAGCGTCAATAACTTATATTATTAGAGACATTGACGAGGGTTGGTTTGGGGGTAGAACGCCGCAGCTGCGAATCACCGTCGGGCGTATTTTCCGATCAGGCGATGAGCCCAAGGCCATTCCTTGCGCGAGAGCGTCAGATCCTTGGCCGGATTGTGCTGGGCGATGTGCCAGCGATCCTCGGTGTCACGCCGCAGCCATTTGATCGTGGCGCGCCCGGCGCCGGGCTTTTCCGCGTAGAAGATGTAGGCTTGGTTTGCGATCACAGGAAGATGCGGATTGATCAAGGCGATATCGCCGGGGCGGAACTCGGGTTCCATGGAGGCCCCTGTAACAAAGACCCCGTACGCGTCCTTGACGTGAGCGAGCGGAGCGGGGCGCGCAATGTGCTCGGTGGGTTGCGTGTCGACGATGAGCTCGGCCGCGCCGCTTTCCGTTGAGGACAGAATAGGAAAATTGACGACGCTGTTCACCACGCGAGCCGCCGGCGCATAGGTCATCTCCGCAAGCTCCTCATCGAGATCCGTGAGATCGATCTCAAGGACCGCTGCAATTCGCGACAAAAACTTGGAGCGCGCGGTCCAGCCGCGCTCGATGTTGACGATTGCCGGTTGGGACACCCCGACTTGTCGGGCGAGAAACTCCTGCGACCAGCCCTTGGCGAGGCGCGCGGCACGAATCCGCTCCCACGCCGGCGCTCCGGCCCGGCCATCTTGTTCGACCTGGGATCGAGCCGCCATCATCGCCTCCTCACGTCGGCAAGCGGTCCCTTTCAGATACGATTGGCACAGGCGGGCTCACCTCGGGTCGAGCCCTCGTGATTACCGTCGTGCGTATTTACCAATGACGCGGTGAGCCCACTGCCACTCTTTGCGATTGAGCGTGAAGTCCTTGGTCGCGCCAGGCGCAGGATTGTGCTGGCTCACCAACCATTTGTCGCCGGTGGCCCGGCGCAGCCACTTGATCGTCGCGCGGGTCGAACCTGGTTGCTCTGCGTAGAAAATGTAGGCTTCCTCCGGCACGACCGGCAGGTGCGGATTGACCAGTGCAATATCGCCTTGGCGGAATTCCGGCTCCATCGAGGTGCCGGTCACGTAGATCCCGTAGGCACCGCGCACGTGCGCCAAAGGCGCCGGTCGGGCCATGTATTCCATCGGGTTGGCATCGACAATGATCTCGCCTGGGCCGCCCTGGGCTGAGGCATGCACCGGGAAGTCCACGCCTCCAAGCAGCCGAGGTGCCCGCTCAGGCGTCGTGGTGAGCCGCGCCAGGCCCTCGTCCAGCTCGGTGATGTCGAGGCCCAGCAGCGCCGCGATGCGCGGCAGAAATTTGGAGTGTGCGGTTGAGCCGTCCTCGATCTTTTTGATCGCCGGCTGCGAGATGCCGACCTGCTTGGCCAAAAAATCCTGGGACCAGCCCTTTGCCTCGCGTGCCTGTCGAATCTTTTCCCACGGTTCCATGCGGGCATCTAGAAGATAGGTTATGGGCTTGTCTATATAAGAATAGTAGTTGACTTGTCCATAAGCAAAATAACTTATCGCATTGCCGGTTCGGACTCGCCGTCAGCGTTCCTTTTTCGCGGCAGGCACCGCAGCACCGGAGGACAGAAGGGAGTGTCATGGGACGAAAACCAGCCTGCGATCCCGAGGTGGTGCTCGATGCATTCGCCAGCAATCTGCCGCTTACTGAGATCAGCCGTTCGCTCGGCGGCATTCCAATCGGTACGTTGGGATCGATCATTCACCGGGCCCGCAAAGAAGGTGATCCTCGGGCCGGGCTGCGTCGGCGGGTGAGCCGGCGAATCGCGTCGGCTCAGAACCGACCAAGCTCACCACGGGTTCGTCGCCAGCTCTTGGCGCGCCAATTCCCTGGCAGTGCAGCCGAATTGCGCGAGGCCCTCGCTCGCGCCGACATACCGGTGCAGCGATTGCGCCCGGGCATCGCGACGAGCGGCTGGCGACCAAGCTGGCTGCGCACCTGAGCCTTTGCATCCGCGCATCTACCCAAATCAAAAAGGAAGTCGTCGTGTTCCTACCAACGTCGCAATGGAGTCTGAAGGCCAGTCAGGGCGCGGAAGGCTTGACACGTCATTCAGGTCAAAATGACACCCCCCGCGCGCGCAGCCGGGATGCTGAACGCATCTGCCGCGCGCTGGTCGCTTTCACGACACCGGACGGTGCGCCCGTCCTGCGTCGCCCGCTGTCGCCGCCGGAGCGCAAACGCCTGTCTGCGCGGGCGGCCGATCTCGAAGCTGCGCTGGCACCAGCGCGCCGAGCGCTGGCGCAAATCTCCGCCGTGCTCAAGGCGCCCGTTTGTGGCGATCTCGCCGGACCGCGAGGCCGAAGGCGCGCCGAGGATGTGTTCCAGGCCGGCGATGCTGCCGCTGCAGCTCCCGGCCTTATTCAGCAAAGCGAGGTCTCGCGATGAGCCGCAGTACCAGGCCGACGCTCAGCGTTGCCCGCGAGCCGAGCGGACGGCGCTCCCGCGCGATCGCGCGAAGTGCGCCGGAATTCGCTCCGACTGAAGTCAAACGCCTGCGCGACGCGGCGCTCGCCGGCATGCAAAACCCGGAGTGGGGAAGCGAGCTTGGCCGGCTCCTACTCGCCGGAAAGCTTGAGCCGGAACTTTACGCTGCGGGCCAGCACTGGGCGGAGTGCGCAATGCGCTATCGCCAGGCGCTCGACGCCCCGCGGCCGAGCCCGCCCGCGGCCACGTTGGAATCCAAAAGCCCGGCCGCTGCCGTGGATCCTGCAACTGAAGCTGGCCAAAGGCGGACCGCGCGCGAGGTCGCCGCAATTGCGGCCCTGAAAGAAGCCCACGCCGCGCTGCGCATGGCCGGAGCTCTGCCCGAACGGGTAGTGCGACGGGTGTGCGAGCATGAAGAGGCAGTGTGTGGAACGGGCGAATTCGTTGCGCTTCGGCGCGGGTTGCTCGCACTCGCGCTGTTCTGGGGGATGACGCGGCGGCGGTGATCCCGGCCGCATGTCAGGCGCACCGGCTGGGCAAATTGCACGCCGGGACGTATGAAGAAACATAAGGGCCGCCGGTGATGCGGCCCATCCAATCAGGGATGGAACCGCCATGCTCACCCGACGTCGTATTCTCGCTTCGAGCGCCGCGTTGCTGCCGGCTGCGCTTATCGCTCGCGCCAGCGCGCAGGTGATCAGGAAACCCGTGCAGATCATTGTCGGCTTTCCGGCCGGCGGGGGTACGGACGTGATCGCCCGCATCATTGCCGATCGTTTGCGCGGCGCTTACGCGGCGAATGTGATTGTGGAGAATAAACCGGGCGCCGCCGCTCGCATTTCGGTCGAATACGTGAAGAGTGCAGAGCCGGACGGCGGCGTGATGTTGTTCACGCCGGATTTTCCGATCACCGTCTATCCGCACAGCTTTCGGTCGTTGAGCTACGATCCGCTGCGAGACCTGATCGCCGTCGCACCCACCACCCGCTCGATGCTGACTTACAACATCGGTCCTATGGTGCCGGACAGCATGAAGACGCTGGGCGATTTCATCGGCTGGTGTAAGGACAATCCCGAAAACGCAATCTACGCCACGACATCAGCCGGCGGCACGCCTCACTTTGTCGGGCTGATGGTAGCCAACGCGGCTGGGGTGAAAATGACCCCGGTCCATTATCGGGGCGGCGCTCCGGCGCTGCAGGACCTGATCGGCGGCCATGTGCCTGCGAGCGTCAATCCGGTCAGTGAGAGCCTGCCGTTCGCCCGCTCTCATGCGGTGCGCGTCCTTGCGGTTACCGGTCCGGAACGCTCGCGCTTCCTGCCCGACGTGCCGACCATGCGCGAGAGCGGCTATGACGTGGTGGTTGATTCGTGGCTCGGCGTGTTCCTGCCGCCTAAGACCCCGGCCGACGTCGTGACCGCGCTGAGCGCAGCGCTACATGATGCCGTCAAATCCGAGGAGATGGTCGATGCGCTCGACAAGGTCGGTAACGAGCCCACGTTCGAAACGCCGGCCAAGTTCGCTGAGATCGTCAAAGCAGACATCGATCGCTGGGGACCCGTGGTCAAGCAGTCGGGATTTGTGGCTGACGAGTAGCGATTCAGCCGCCTGAATGTTCGAAGGCGGCGCGCAGTTGAGTGATCTGGTGCCGCACCGGACTTGGGCTGGCCTCTGCTGTGGGCTGCGCATAGATGGTGGCGTCGAGCCGGCGGACTTTGTCCAGCAGCCGGCTTGAACGCTCGATCAGGTCGCGCAGGCGGGGCGGCAGGACCCGCAACGTCGCCTCCTCGATTGTGGCGCTCGGGACGAGCTTCACTTTTTTCTTTTCTCGGCTTGCCTGGGCGAGCGACATCTCGCCCTCGTTCACGGCGCGGTGGAGCAGCAGCCAGGAGGCGAGCTGCATCAAGCGCGTCGTCAGCCGCATGCTTTCGGTCGCATAGGCAAGCGCCGCCGCACGCTCGAGTTTCTTGGCATCCTGGCGGCCTGGGCCGTCGAGATAGGCCGCGGTCTCCTCGACCAAGGCCATGCCTTCGCGAAAATATGCCGAAAACGCTTGTGACGCCGCGAGGATCTCGCCAAACGCCACTAATTCCGCCGCGTTCGCCCCTTTGTCGGCCATCACATGCCTCACAGTTTGCCCATGAAGCATGGCCTCGACCCCGCCGTCCTGTCCAGAACCGGTTAAGAAAACCTTAAGATACGGTAAATCATGCAATGCATTGCGATGCGCTGCTACCTGTGACGACAATTAACCCGCTGAAACCACAACTAAATCTGTTGCCGTGGGTAGCAGCGCATTGCAGATCGTTGCATTGGTGCGCGCACCCCCGCACCAAAAAGTACGCAATCAACAACCGCAAGAGCGGCTATGCGTGCTCAGGTCGACCAGAACGAGCGCGAGATGGCGGTACGCAAGCTTGAGATCCGCTAGTTGCCCCCGGATCCGGCCGATAGGAGCCCGCTATGTACCGCCGGAGCAAGCAACTCACGCGTCGATCGGCCCATCCTATCGAGCTTAGTGACGACGATTACGTCATCTCGCTTGAGCGAACGGATGGACGGCCCCGGCCGGTCTTTGGGGGAGCGAAGCCAGGGCCGCCGTCGACGGGGAGGGGTACTAGGGAGTTCCCCATCGGCGCTTAGGCAACGGGCTGCACACCCGCTCGGTTTCCAGATTTTGCTAATGCAGGGAGCGATGTTCGAACGGCAACCAGTTGGGTCGAAGCCGGTCAAGCTCTCTGACGTCGTCCGCCAACTGCAGCCACAGGTGCACCTGACGCGTCGGGGAGCAAGCGGTAGCAAACCAGGGTAACGCGCGGTGGTGGATGGAATAATGGAGTTCTCGCGAGTGCATTGTGCTTAAACACGCTGCAGAGCGATAATGCAATGTTGGCGGCCCGCCCCGTCGAATCAGCTAACCTCCACTACGAACTCGGACGGAAGAATTTTCTAGGGGACACACCTCATGCCAACCTATTTTCAAGTCATTAAGGAGGTGCTCGACCAACTTTATGAAGACCTTCCAGCGGAAAACCGAGATTCACAAATTCAGACGTCGCTAACTGTACCCAAGCCGCAAACGTCGGGCGCTAAGTCGGATGGTCGTTTCGGCAAACAGGACTTCGTCTATTTGCCCGTGGAAGACGCTTATCGCCACACCGAGCTCGCGCCGCAGCGGTTGTAAGGGCTGGTGGACGGACTAGCCGATCCTCGGGTACGCATCAACAATAAATTCACGAGCAACAACAGTGCGCTTATGGCCCTGTATTGGGTGTCGAACCTGTCTGTCTTCAGTAGTAGGGGGCGCACCGAACCCGCGGCAGTTATGCGTGTCCTGGGCTACGATTGTTGATGAACGTCCGTCGAGGCCGAACACTTGCACGGTCGCCGAGCAAAATCTCCTTGTCCGGACGGCGAAAGCGCAACCGAGACCCCTAGCGCGCGCAATAGCCGATGGGACAGAGACTCTGCGGGATCTCTGCCAATCGGCCGCACATGTGTGTTGGCGGCGCTCCCCGATTGGCCCACAGGCGGCGGTGGCTCGAAGCACAGCACATAACTCGTGACCGCAACGAACACCGGAAGCGGGCAAGCCGTTTGACCGAGTAAGTCGAAGCAGTCTGGCCAGTACGGATCGCTATGCTCGTGGTTAAACTGCACATTTACGAAAAATGTCCCGCTCGTCGGGTCGAAACCAGCACCCAGCACGCTGTCCACCGCCACCATCCAGTCGCTATCGTGAAACAGCCCGAATCGATCGACACAGGCGGCCGTGGCGTGATGGAAGCTCGGCGGTACGCGCTGATCGAAGCCGGCCAGCACGAACGGGGTGAAGATCGTAAACGGAAAGCTCTGCGTTTTGCCAAAATCGTCCGCAAGATAAAGAAACCCCGGCTCTGCCGACACGCTGACCGCGACCAATGTGTTGAACGGCGACGGTCCCATGATCGGGATCCGGGTCACTTGCGGCAGGAAGGGGGTAACCGGTGTGTCCATCGCGCGGTCTCCTCAGGCGATCCCGCCCACTGACGAGGCCAGGAAGTCCGCGCCATCAACCGCGGGCGTGGCCACACTCAAGAACACCGGATCCGGTCCCGCGACTTGGGTAATGACCGGGGAGGGAACAGCGAAAAACGGTGAGATCGTTGCCAGCACGACGAGGTTCTGTCCGTAAGGCGCGCCGGTGATTTGATACGGCACTGCGAACAAGTCGCCTTCCACCTCCGGCGCGCCCAGCGTGGCTGCGGCGACCGGCGTGTAGGTGGTCACCGGAAACAAGTTGCCAGGAACGATGGTGACCTGCTGAGTGTTTGCTGTCACGGAGAACAGCTGAGCCTGCTCTCCTGCAGTCAGCCCGGATGGGTCGAAGATTGACTGCGCCCAACGAATCTTTCCTGAGATGCCCGTCAACTGGGTCGTCACATCCGCGACGACCTGATACGAAAACCGGCCAATGCCCGTGTGGCTCCCTTGCAAAGCCATTTGCACGGTCAGCAGCAATTCCTGAGTGGTATCGTCGATGGACAGGCTTGCGACGTCGGCGGCGAACAAAAATGTGCTGTCGTCGTTGCCGATGCTGGCGAGCCCCACGCTGACCGTCGCTTGCGCGACGGCAAGCACATTGCGGCGCAGGTTGACGACTGCTGTTTCACGGTAGGTGTTGCCGTCGTCGTCGATGACCCATTGAGGAATCGCGGTGCCCGCAAAGATCAACAGTTTGCGGTTGGGCTCGCCCAGGTCCGCCTCGATCACCGAGGCGCCCGCGACCTGCTTAGGATTGTTCGCGTCGAGAAGAATCATGACGCCGCTCCTACCTGATCGTCTCCCGCTTCGAGCGCTTCCGGAACAGTCAGGCTGCACCTGATTCCAGTCGTGCTCATGTGGATCCCGCATTCGGTCTTGCCAGTTCCGCTCCAACGACCGGCGCGAACGCTCTCGCCGGGGCGCGTGCGGCGCGTGCAGGGAATGCATCCGACCGACGTGAATTTGGACAGCGTCAGAGGGTGTGGCGGTAGGTTGGCATTTTTTGCAATCGCCACCACGTCGGCTGACGATATGCGTGCCAGGGGGTTGAACTTCAGGCGTACGCCGTCCTGCTCCACCACCGGAATGTGCGTGCGGTCGCCACCGTGATAGCGCTTGCGCCCATTCACCCAGGCCGTAAACGGCGTCAGCGCATCCGCGAGTGGCTCGATCTTGCGCAACGCGCAGCAGGCATCCGGATTGGTGGACCAAAGGTCCGCATACGGGTCGCGCTGCTGCAACTTGTGTGCGTCTGGCATAATCGAACGCACGTCGGTGAGACCGAGCTTGGCCACGACGGCGTCGCGATGGGCAAGCGTTTCCGGAAACAACCACCCGGTATCGAGCAGCACGACTGGAAGCGCTGGATCGACATCAGCCACGAGTTTGAGCAGCGCCGCCGATTCAATTCCGAAGGAGGAAACGACCGCGAGACGATTGCAACCGATAACCTCATGCGCCGTGCGCATGATCTGCAACGGATCGGCGTCGGCGAGGAGACGATTCAGCGATGCTGCGTCCGGGAGGCCAAGCTGGGCGGCGCGCGGTGGCGGCGTTGGGCGCGGGATCAACGCGTCTTTAGGTGCGATGCGAAACATGGCGGGCACCTCGCGATGCGAATGGACGCATTGCCGGAATTAGCAGTGGCGCCAAGAGTGCCGGGGATCCGAACACAACGGCCAACCCGAAAAACTTTGCGCAATTGAACACTGAAGCCTCCTTCGCGTGTTGGAGAATGCCTCGGCGCTGCTCATGACACCTCGAGCAGAGGTTCCTTGCCGGCGCACCCCGTCGTGACGAATAAGCGTCGGCATGCAAAGTGCCTCTGTTGCTCGACAACGCGCCGTCGACGTGGCAGAACAAATCGATGACGAACGGCGGCTCCGTGAGACTCGGAGTAGTAGACTATTTTGCCGGACCCGTCGGTTATTCAACTGAGGCGACAAGGCGCCGGACGCGATCACACCCGCGCTTCCCGAACGACGACCCTGATATTGGTGATCGCTATACTCTGCTCATCCACGAACACGACGTTCGAGATACCACGATTGAGCGCCTTCAGAAGAACTGTGCGACTGGTCTGCGGGGAGACGTCGATCACCTCAGGGGCGTCGATTAAAACGGTTTCGAAAGCCCTGTCGAGCGTGAGCAAGTGTCCGGTGCCGAGCGCGATTTCCAGCGTTTCGTCAGAGGCTCGGTTTGTAGACAGAGCCACAAGGCAAAAAATCAATCCGAGCATCCAAGCTCGCAGCCAAACTGTCATGATCATCACCTCGCCGAATTCTTCCGTTGCAACCAGGTGACCTCAGGTCGGGGCATTGGCCGCGGCTATAACCATGCGCTTCCTGAACTTGCCGAGGGCCGCTTCCTCGATACCAAAATTATTGGACAGCAAATGCCGCGGCGCCCTAGTCAACCAGTCCGAGAGCGTGGTCTCGCGATATGCGCCGCCGTCGAGCACGCCGACGATTTCCGCATCCTCTGGCCCCATGTTCTGGATCGAATGCCCGCAACCGCGCGGGATGTAGGCACAATCGCCTGGCGAAAGCTCGGCGACGGCGAGACGTTTGTCCGGGGCGAATAGTGTCACGCGCGTACGTCCCTTGAGCACGTAGTGCCACTCGTTGGCGTCCGGATGCCAATGCGGTTCGTGCAGTGCGCCAGGCCGTAACTGCAGCAGCGTACCTGTCAATGTGGCCGAGACCGGAAATTCCTTCGAGGAGGCCACGTAAAGCGAGCCGCCTGGCGTAGCAACATGCGGCTTTTGCGCGGCGATGGAATAACGATGAGTTCGCGCGCGATCCAACTCGCGCGTCGAACGTGCCTGCACGCCGTCGAGCGGCAACACTTCGCCCTGCATGATGTAGGTTTCGGCGTTCGGAATGCTGGAGAAGGTGTCCGGCGCGATACCCAGGGCTTGCGAGAGCACCCCTTTGTCGTATCGGCTCATCCAGTCACTGATGCCGAACGTTCCATGCTCCGAATAGAGCCCGTCGTCAAAGGCGAGAATGGCATGACAGGGCGACGTGCCGAGTGTCTGGATCGCGTGGCTGTGACCTTTTGGAAAATACCAGAGGTCGCCTGGACCGAGATTGACCACCTCTGCCATGGCGTCGGGATCGACGACCGTCACCTGGCAATGGCCATCGACAACATAGGCCCATTCCGCTGAATTGTGCCAATGCATCTCCCTAGCGCCACCTGCGTTGATGAACAGATGCGCGCCTGCGATATTGCTAGCGATTGGGAGACTCCGTGTGGTGATCTCGCGCGCCCATCCGCCGGAAGTCGCCTTGATCGGCGCCCCGTCCAGCGATGCCGTGAAGACAACGGGGTCACCGGACTTGCGCGGAATAGTCTTCAAAAAATCGGATGCGGCGGACACATCGTATCCCGCCGCGTGACCGTCGTTGCCGGACGCAAACGACTGCGACGCGGCTAAGCTTCCTGCGCCGAGCGCAAATGACTGAATGAAAAAACGACGATTTGCTTCGAACATAACCTGCCCTCCCAGCAGTATTTGGAATGGCGAATGAGACGGGAGCCAGGGTGCCAAGGCGCCGATCCAATACTGATCTCAATTGTTCTGACACCTGTCATTGCGCCTAAAGCAACTCCCTGTGCGTCCCGCCCAATCGGGGGATATGGCGGACCGTTACGTTACCTCAGTTAGTTTTCGTACGCTTGACCGGTTGGGCCGCCTATGTTGACTGAGTTGGACTCAGCAGGAGAATATTGCGGGATCAGGAAGAGCCTGACCGGGGGCAGTTGTACCGTCATCGTACCGTCATCGACGCAAATTGATACTGGCCCCACAGACCACCCGTCGTGAGGGAAGGTTTCGTGAGATGATGAAGCGCTGGTCATCGTCTGACGTCGCAGTTCGTGAGCGGCTCAATTTTTGGGTCGACGCCGTTTGCCGGAACTTGGTGCAACTGCGCTGCGAGCCGCTGCGCGATCAGCCGTTCTTTGGAGAGATCGGTTACGACGAGTTCGGACCGCTCAAGTTGGTCAGGGTGCAATCCGTTGCCCAACGTGTCAGCCGCACGAGCAAAGACACGACGAGTGATGCGGCTACCGAGTTTTACCACGTCAACATCATGCAAGGCGGGCGAGGCTCTATGAGCCAGAATGGGCGCCAAACCGGGGTTGGCAGCGGTGGTTTTGTCTTTTCCGATAGCAATCAGCCCTACAGCATCGACTTTACCGAAAATTTCTCTTCGAACGTGCTTCGTATTCCGCGCTCGATGCTGTTACAGCGCATTCGCGCGCCGGAATCTTACACGGCGATGCGCGTGGATGGCGCAACTGGTCTGGGCGGGATGGTTACCTTGCTGCTGCGCGAGCTACCTCTCAACCAGCAAGCAATCCCCTCCTTCCTTCAAGCGCGTGTCGCGGAGAACGTCGTCGACCTTATCGCCGCGGCACTGATATCGACCCAAGATGCCGCGGCGCTTCCGACTCGGGTTACACTGACCCGCGTAAAATTCTGGATCGAGACACACCTCGTCGAAGACCTCACTGCGGAACGGATCTCTACGGGATGCCGTCTCTCGGTACGTCATCTCAATCGGCTTTTCGCCAGAGAGGACACGTCGGTGATGCGGTATGTCTGGGATCGGCGGCTCGCACGCGCTCATCGCGATTTAACTGATCCCATGAGTTGTTATCGCTCTATAAGTGATCTGGCTTACTCCGCCGGCTTCACGGATACTTCCCATTTTAGCCGTGCCTACCGGGCGCGGTATGGCAAAGCACCGAGTGAAGCTCGGGACGGCGTGAGCGGTCCATCTGACACCCCGTGCCGCCGCGATCAGGCGAGCGGCGCTCGATCGCACTCCGAAACGATGCATCGTCATCGATAAACCGTGCCGGCACCTCAGTCTCGGCTCCCAACTGCTGTCAAGCGCATAGCATTCCGCCAGCCCGCCTGCTTCAATGACGGCGAGCCTTGAAACCCGATCGGCGCCGATTGGATTGCCAATCGGATGGCCGCGCGGCGCTTCCAGGTGGTCTGGCTCGGATGGCTGGGGCGGTGAGCCGGACCAGTGGAGGCGCGTGGTGCCATTCCACCGACGTGTGACGACTTCGATGCCCTGGGCGGCTGAAACAAAACGACGGGGCGCCGAGAGCGGCGGCGCGCGCGCATCAACCGTTCCAGGCACCGCTCACGATCGCATCCGTTGCGGATGGGAATGCCGGGTGGATTGCCGTTCCTGCACGAGCCGAACAGTACAGAGCGAAAGCTGAAGAATGCGCCACGCGCGCCAAGGCAGCGCTTGATTCCGAAACGAAACGCCTGTTTGAGGACTTGGTGCGCCAATGGCTCGATCTGGCGAAGTGGGCGGACGAAGGCGGAGGGAGCTAGTCCTCCATGTCTCCGAGTGCTCTGCCCGAAGATCGGTTCACGAAGTGAAGCTGGCCGCACGCCGTGCACGTGATCGCGTCGTAAGCGTCCCGGTCATCTTCCGAGATTTCCTCTTCCGACCAGCCCTGAACCCTGAGCCCGGTTTTCGGGCAGCGGAATACGAAGGTTGCCATATACGGTTTTGTACGAGGAAACCGAGCAGTCGGATTTGCGATGACGCAAAGGGCGTAGCCGGTTTTGCACGGCTACGCCCTGTTTGTGTCCGACCAACCGCGCTCGGGGGGCTTGGGGGTCGGCGGAAGGGCCAGACACAAAGTCAATCCGACTACGCAGAGACGGTTCCCTGCTCGACATTCGGATCGCTCGCCGCTTATTTAGCGGAAATGCGCTGGCACACGTCCGCCCCCGTCCGCCAACCTCCTGGGTTCATCGCGCCGTGCCTACCAATGATCAGCCGTACCGTGCCGACTGGCGCGGCCTGGGCCTACGAGATCAAGCACGACGGCTTTCGCTTCATCTGTCGACGCGACGGTGAGCACGTGCGCCTGTTCTCGCGCGCGCTATCCTGGCCGCCGCGCGCGGTCGTCAACGCGGCGCAGTCGCGGCCGTACATGCGGCTCCAACCGTAGGATATGGTTTCCAAGGCGCCGAGCGCCAAAAAAGAGCCGCCGGGGGACGGCGGCTTGGAAAGTAAACAGGGAGGCGTCAAACAGAGTGGACAGGAGCCACTCGATGTCCAGAAGTGGACGTCCTCGATGATGGACCCGATGTCTTAAGAGGCCGTTAACGGTCCGCCGCCGGACGGAACTGGGGGCGACCCAAAATCGACATGAAACCGAGAGATTGAGAGGCATTCAGTCGGATATTGCGAGGACGCGGGCTCCGTGCTGCAGCTCGATCTCACCAGCGAGGACTTTTTCCGCGATCCCAGGCCCCAGCTGCGCCGGCTGCGCGAGGCTGGACCTGTGGTCGAAGTCAAGCTGCCGCTCTTCGGTCGCGTCTGGATGGCGACCACGCAAGAGACGGTCGCCCGCGTGCTCAAAGACAGTGCGACCTTCAGCTTGCGCAAACCTGACGGCAACGTCGCCGGCATACGCTGGTGGATGCCCGGAATAGTCCGCACGCTTGCCAGCAACATGCTGACCGTCGACGAACCGGATCACACACGGTTGCGCGAAATCGTTGAGGAAGCTTTTCGCCGGCGCGCGGTGCTTGAGATGGAGCCGCGCATTCGCAGCATTGCCGAGACACTTGCCGGCGACCTCTTTGCGCAGGGAAGCCCGGCTGATCTGGTCAATCGTTATGCGCGCCTGCTTCCGGTGTCGGTCATCTGCGAACTGCTCGGACTTCCCCTGGCGGATCGACCGAAATTCATGGGATGGGCGGCGCGCGCCACAAGCGCCAACAGCGCGATCCGATTTCTGCGCATGCTCCCCACTATGGTGACGATGCGCCGCTATCTGGAGCGGCAGCTGGAGCATGCGCGCCAGGGTCAGGGCACGGGGCTGATTGCTGAGCTCGTGGCGGTCGAAAAGGAAGGTGCGCCGATTACGCGCGATGAGATGGTTTCGACGATCTTCCTGCTTCTGTTTGCCGGGCATGAAACCACGACGCACCTGATCAGCGGGTCGGTTTTCGAATTGGCGAAAAATCCCGCACTGCGCGATTGGCTCGCTGCGGACTGGAGCCGTGCCGACCTCGCCGTTGAGGAATTCCTTCGTTTCGTATGCCCGGTGCAGCTCTCGAAGCCACGCTACGTGCGCCAGAATATCGATCTCGGTGGTGTGCAGCTCAAACGCGGCGATCAAATAACGGCCGGACTCGCGTCCGCGAACATGGATCCGGCGGCGAACCCGCGACCGGAAGAGCTGGATTTGGCGCGAAAACCCAACCGGCACGTCGCCTTCGGGACCGGCATACACTTCTGCCTCGGTCATCAGCTTGCGCGCCTGGAAGCCAAATGCGCGCTCCAGGCTCTCTACACGCGCTGGCCGAGGCTCGCGCTGGCGGTCGCGCCTGAAGCGATCCATTGGCTCCGCCGGCCTGGCATGCGGTCGATCATCAGCCTGCCGGTTATGCCCTCGGGAAACGCTGCGGTATCGGCCGCGCATAGCGCGGCGGACACGTCCCACCGAGCCGAGGTCGCTACTTCTTGAAAAACGCGTCCGCGGCCGAGCGCGTGGCCTGTTTGCGCGCAATGTCCGCCTCGAGGCGCGTAATCTCCTCGCGCAGCAGCTTGATGCGCTCGGTGAGCTCGGCGACCGACAGCAACGTCAGGTCCTGCCCGATCTCGTGGCTGATTTTCTTCTTCGGACGGTCGTCCTCGTCGATGGCCGGCATGGTATTGCGCCTTTCGCCCGCACCATAACGTCGCTGCGCAGCGGATTCCACCCGCGCCGATTTTGCCGTAGGAATGCGGCCGCGCTTACAACAGGAAGGCTCCATGTCCAATATCCCGGCCCGTATGACTGCCATTGCTATTCGCGCTCCCGGCGGACCCGAGGTGTTGGTCCCCGAGGAGCGGCCGGTCCCGCAGCCGGGCGAGGGCGAGGTGCTGGTCAAAGTTGCGGCCGCGGGCGTGAACAGGCCGGATGTGATGCAGCGCATGGGCCTGTATCCGCCGCCGAAGGGAGCAAGCGACATTCCCGGCCTCGAGCTGGCCGGTGAAGTTGTTGCGCTCGGCTCGGGCGTCGGGCGGTGGAAACTCGGTGATCAGGTGACTGCGCTCGTGGCCGGTGGCGGCTACGCGCAATATTGCGCGGTGCCGGAGGTGCAGGCGTTGCCGATCCCGCACGGGCTCTCATTGGTGGAGGCGGCGGCCATTCCGGAGACGTTCTTTACGGTTTATCCGAATATCTTTGAGCGCGGTGGGCTCAAGGCCGGCGAGACGTTCCTGGTGCATGGCGGCACCTCCGGGATCGGTACCGTTGCCATCATGCTGGGCAAGGCGTTCGGGGCGCGCGTGTTCGCGACCGCCGGATCGCCGCAAAAGTGTGACGCTTGCCGCAAGCTCGGCGCCGAGCTTGCCATCAACTACAAGACCGAAGACTTTGTCGCCGCGGTGAAGCAAGCGACCAATGGTGCCGGGGTGAATGTCATTCTCGATATCGTCGGCGGCGACTACATCGATCGCAACTACGACGCTGCTGCGGTCGAGGGCCGGATCATCCAAATCGCGTTCCAGGCCAGTCCCAAGGCAACGGTGGATTTCCGGCGCATGCTAGGTAAGCGCCTGCATCACACCGGCTCGACTTTGCGGCCCCGCCCGGTCGCCGATAAGGGCAAGATCGCGCAAGCGCTCGAGGCCAAGGTTTGGCCGTTGGTGGCGGCCGGCCAAGTGAAGCCAGTTATCGATTCGACGTTTCCATTGGCGCAGGCTTCGGATGCGCACGCGCGCATGGACTCGAGCGCGCACATTGGGAAAATCGTGCTCACATTGTAGGACTTTACCGCCTCGGCGCGGCCCCGCCCAAACCTTGTTCTCGCCACAAGGCGCATTTACGCCTACGTAACTAAGGGGCCCGCGAGGGGAGTGGGGGTTGCCGTTTCTGCGTTGCATCAACGCGGTTGCCGTGTTGCTTGTGCTCGGTCTAACCGTGCAGGCGGCGCGCGCGGTCGACGCCGTCAATGTACGGGTCGATGCGGCGGCTATTGATCTGACCGATGCCATTGAGCGACCGCATGCCGAGGGCGAGATCCTGCAGGTCTCCACAGCTCCAGGGGCCGACGGGATCGTACGTCGCATCGGGGTGCGGGCGCGCGAGCCTGGTGCTTATTGGGCGGTGTTTGCGCTCGCCAATTCGAGCGACGACCAAGTCGATCGGCTGATTGTTGTTCCGCACTACCGGATGGTCGGTTCCGGCGTGTTCTGGCCGGATCTCGGGCTTTCTCGGGTGGTCAACGTCACGCCGAGCTCCGGTGATCGCCCCGATCGGCAGGACAGTGCCACTGCCGACATCTTCCGCCTCACGCTCGATCCCGGCACTGTCATCACTTACGTGATGGAGCTGCGGTCCGACGAGTTGCCGCAGGTCTATCTCTGGGATCCGGACGCCTACAAGGACAAGGTCAACTCCTTCACCCTTTACTACGGCATCGTGATCGGCATCGCCGGTCTGCTGGCGTTGTTCCTCACCATTCTGTTTGTGGTGAAAGGTTCGATGATGTTCCCGGCAGCCGCAGCGCTGAGCTGGGCCGTGCTGGTCTATATCGGGGTTGATTTCGGCTTCTGGAGCAAGGTGTTTGATATATCGACCGGCGCAGAGCGCATCTGGCGTGCCGGCGGCGAAGCCATCCTGGCCGCGACCTTGCTGGTGTTCCTCTTCGCCTATCTCAATCTCAACCGCTGGCACGTACGTTATGGCCACGTGGCGATTGTCTGGCTGGTCGCCTTGGTGGCGCTCGCCGGTGTCGCGCTCTATGACGCGCCGGTTGCGTCCGGGATCGCCCGACTCTCGTTGTTCTTCGTGTCCATCATCGGGTTTGTGCTGGTCGTATATCTCGCGGTGCGCGGCTTTGATCGCGCCGTGTTGCTGATCCCGACCTGGTTTCTGTTGCTGACTTGGGTGATGGCCGCGGCATTCACCGTAGGCGGGCTGGTCACCAACGACATTGTCGCCCCGGCACTGCTCGGTGGCTTGGTGCTGATCGTCATGCTGATCGGCTTCACCGTGATGCAGCATGCATTCGCGGGCGGTGTGACGCAGGGACTCGTCTCCGATGTGGAGCGCCGCGCGCTGGCGCTGTCCGGCGCCGGCGACGTGGTGTGGGACTGGGACGTATCCGCCGACAAGATCTTCACCGGCCCCGAGGCGGAGGCGATGCTGGGGCTCAAGCGGGGGACACTTGAGGGTCCGGCGGCGCACTGGCTCGAGTTCATCCATCCGGCGGATCGCGATCGCTTTCGGGCCACTTTGGATGGCTTGCTTGAGCACCGCCGTGGGCGGCTGATCCAGGATCTGCGGTTGCGCGGCGCCGATGACCATTATTTGTGGTTCGCCCTCAAGGCGCGTCCCGTTGTCGGTTCCGACGGCGAGGTGGTCCGCCTTGTCGGGACGCTGACCGATGTGACCGAGTTCAAGACTGCCGAGGAGCGCCTGCTGCATGATGCAGTTCGCGACAACCTCACGGGGCTGCCGAACCGGGCGCTGTTCATCAACGGGCTCGACTCCGTTCTTGCCTTGGGCAAGGCCGACCCTGCGATCAAACCGACCGTGATGGTGATCGACCTAGACCGTTTCAAACAGATCAACAGCTCGGTGGGAATGGCCGTCGGCGACTCGGTCCTGCTCACGATCGCACGCCGGCTGTCGCGCCTGCTCAAGCCGCAGGACGTGCTCGCGCGCCTTGCCGGTGACAAGTTCGGCCTGGTGTTGCTCTCGGTCCGTGATGCGGCGCAGATCACTGCTTTTGCCGAGACGTTGCGCAAGGCGCTACGTGCGCCGATCGCGTTCAACGATCGCGAAATGGTTCTCACCGCCTCCATCGGGGTTGCGCTGGGCGAGGCTGGTCAGATGCGTGCCGAGGAATTGCTTGCTGATGCGGAGCTCGCCATGGTGCATGGCAAGCGCTCCGGCGGGGATCGCATCGAGGTGTTCAAGCCCACCATGCGGGTGCGCCGCATGGATAAACTGGCGTTGGAGACCGAGTTGAAACGCGCGATCGAGCGCGAGCAGATCGTGTTGCAATATCAGCCGGTCGTGCGGCTGAAGGATCGATCAGTCGCCGGCTTTGCGACGGTGCTGCGCTGGGATCACCCGCGGCTCGAGGGTCAGTCTTCGGCTGAGTTTATGGCGCTGGCCGCCGAGGCGGGTCTCGTCAACGAGCTTTCAATGTACGCGCTCGAGCGCACTGCCAAGCAGCTTGGGCAATGGCAACGGGCAGCGCGCAGCCGCGAGCCAGTATTTGCAAGCGTTAATGTGGCCTCACGGCACCTTCTGCGCCAGGATTTTGTTGGTGACCTGCGCACGCTGCTGGCGCGGGCCTCGCTCGCCCGCGACACGCTTAAGATCGAGCTGACCGAAACCCTGGTCATGGAGAACCCCGAATACGCCGCGCAAGTGCTGGCGCGCATGCGCGAGTTCGGTGCTGGCTTGATGCTTGATGATTTCGGGAAGGGGTTGTCGTCACTTACCTACTTGCAGCGTTTCCCATTTGACACGATCAGACTCGATCAATCGTTCGTGCGCCCCAACAACAAGGGTAAGCGGCCCTCGATACTGCGCGCGACGGTGATGCTTGCACATGATCTCGGGATGCAGGTGGTCGCCGAAGGGGTCGAAACCGATGCGGATGCAGCGGAACTTGCTGAACTCGGCTGCGAGCTCGCGCAGAGCCTCTTCCTGGGAGAGCCGATGGACGCGGACCGTGCCGGCGCGCTGCTCACGCGCGAGAAGGTGGCGCTCGCGCATTAGTACACGGGCATCACGGGCCGCCGACTGATTCTGGGCAAATCCGCGACAATAAGTTGGCGACAAGAAGCTGTAGATTGTGCTCGGCCTCAAGCCGGGATTCATTGCGAATCGGTCAGGACTGGAACCATCCTCAACGCGCGGGGTTTAATTGGGCACGTCCCAAACGGTGAGGTGGGCACCATGTGGTGGAAAATCGCCTTTGATCGCGACGACGCCGTGCTGATGATCGCCACGCTTTTGTCGGCAGCTGCGATTTCGCTCGCTCTGTTCTGAAACGATCCGATCGTGCCGCTCTTTTTGCGTGATTAAGCAACCGTTACAGCAACGTAAACATTCGGTCCCACCTTGGTCAGGATTTATTCCGGCCGCCAGTCGCAAATTCGTGAGCGGCAGGTGTGCGCTGCATCACAGCAGGACCTGAGGCCGCAGAGCCACACTCCAGGCAGCCTCTGAAGGGAGGCGATGCAACGCGCAGTGTCGCGTGGTGATGGAGGTGGACGTGAGGTTAATCGATGATGTGCGCCAGATTGCTGTTGAGCCGCCGTTGCGAGCGCTGCTTCACGACGTTGACCTTCGCGCGCAACAGCTAGCTTCGCGGCGACAGAGCGTGGGCCATCGGTTCGCGCAGCATGCGCTGCGCGGTGATGAGCGTCGTGCCGGCAAGACAGCCAAACTGATAGACCTCTGCGCACGGCTTAAGTGCGGCACCCTGTGATGTAGCCTGGGCAAGCTGAACCGGCGTCTGAACATGGATCTACGCAGCCTAAGCAGCGAGTTGATCCCTGACCTCATCAGCTTCGGGCGAATAGCCGTTCATCTCCAAGAACACGCTCATGAAGATGACCGGCAGCCAAAAAAGCATCGGCATGGCACGTTTCCTCATTTGCACGTCATCTAATTCCAAGGAAGCGTAAGCCTCGTGCCCTCCTGTTCAAAGCTGTAATCGGCCTCGCGAATCAGAATCGGACGCGCTGTGGCATTGTCGCCACGTTGCCGTTGTTCAAGAGCTCGATGCTCGTGATCAATCAATGCCGGTCATCGCCGTGTAGGGGCCTGATCTCCACTTTGCGGAACTTAACCACACCAGCCCCGTATTGCGGTGCGATCCGGCCCTCCGGGGATTTGCTGTCGTGCGCGTTCTCAACGGTGCGGATCTTGTTCAGCGTGACTGTAAAGGCCGGCCCTTTGGCCGCAACGCCATCACAATCCCAAAACCCGCGCACGCGATGATTGCCGCCGACCAGCGTTTCATGATGGAATCCTCCCGAGATGTTCATTCTTGTCACAGCGTTTCGAAGCGCAGTCGGCATAACCGATGAACAACGGCACGGGAGGATGGCACGTGAAGCTGTTCACTTACTGGCGTTCGCAAGCATCCTACCGGGTCCGCATCGCGCTCGCGCTAAAAGGGCTCGATGCCGAACTCATTACGCTCGATTTGCTTAAGGGCGACCAGTTCGCGGACGGCTATCGGGCGCTCAATCCCGAGATGGTGGTTCCGACATTGGTTGAGGAGGGCCATCCGCCGCTCAGCCAGTCACTGGCCATCCTTGAATTTCTCGAAGAGCGACACCCCGAGCCACCCCTGCTGCCGGTGGAGGCCTATGCCCGGGCGCGGGTGCGCGCACTCGCCCAAGTGGTCGCCATGGATGCGCATCCGTTCATCGTCCCGCGCGTACGCAAATATTTAGAAAACGAACTCGGGCTTCCCGAGGCGACACGCAACACATGGCTGGCCCATTGGCTAACCGGGGCGAGCCAGGCTGTCGAATCGATGCTGGCTCACGACCCGCGCACCGGACGCTTTTGTCATGGTGATCAGGTGAGCGTCGCCGATATCTGCATCGTCGCCCACTTCACCAGCGCCAAAATGTTATGCAGGCTGGAGATGGAGGCCTTTCCGACGGCCGCGCGCGTCTTTTCAGCATGCATGCAGCTTGATGCGTTTGCCCGCACGCATCCGCTGCGTCAGCCTGATGCTCCCAAGGCGGTCAGCTAGCTCGACGCGAGCGCACGATGGGGGCCGACATTAAGCGGTGAGTGTTAGGGCGACGGCGATTCCGTCGGATCACAGGTCGCAGCGGGACGAGAAGAACGCTGACCACGTCAGCACTGGTCCACAACATAAACGCGCCCGGACGCGTCAACGTCCGGGCGCGCTGCAAACCGTTCAGCAGCGCCTCATTTAACCTTGAGGTTTTCGGCAGACTCGCGTCCACGATTGCTGACGATCTCGTATTCGATCTGCTGGCCTTCGCGCAGCGTGCTCAATCCGGCTCGCTCGACGGCGGAAATGTGCACGAATACGTCCTTGCTGCCTCCGCCGGAAGGTTGAATAAACCCATATCCTTTGGTCGGATTGAACCACTTCACGGTGCCTGTCGCCACGTCACGTCTCCTGGTTACGAAGCGATAACACTGACACAGGGGGCGCGGGAGACCAAGTAGGCGAGCGCAAAAATTGCACAAGGTCGGGTGCAGCCTTGATGGGGGTCGGTTTCGGGCTACCTCCGGACGGCCTTCCAGATACGCCTCAAGTTGGAGCCCCCGGACCGATGTAGGAAGGCCACATCGCCATACTTGCTCTGTGCCAAGCAATGCCGGCGCTTTGCATCACACGACGAATCACGAATACTTCAGATTCGAGTTACGCGTGCGTAGGGGCTTTGCGTCGCGGTTTAGAGCCGCGCAGCGAGGAGGGGAACTACCATGCGTCGCATGAACAACATGTTGCTGTGCGCCACCGCTGCGGGGAGCATGCTGTTTTGTATTGGCGGGGCAAGCGCCGGTGTGATCCCGCCGCTCATTTCGGCGATGGGTCGGGCAGTGCCCGCTCAGATCGTCTCCGTCCAATTGTTTGGCTATTACTACAACGCGTATGGCCGCTGGCCTTGGGACTTCAAGTGGGGAGGGCCGCCCTATGCATTCCCCTATGGTGACCAGTCCCACGTGATGTATTACCCGGGCCAGAGCTATTATTATCCTGGGTTTCAAACCACCTACGGCTACAACGGCCACATGGGTTATCCTGCGGCCGTGCAGTATGCCAATCCACCAGGACGGATGCATGCTCCGCCGTTAGGCGACTAAAAGCTGCCGTTCCAGCGTGATCAAGCAAGACGGTGTTTCGCGCAGCGTCTGCTAGACTGCGAGCCGTTTCGGCGTATCCCGCGCGACTGTGCTGGCGGCGGCACCAAGCGCAAAATAAAATATCGCGGTCGAACTAGGTTCGCCACGTTCACCAGGTCAGACGTGAATTCCGGCCGAATGGCCTTGCCGCATGACAAGAGAAAAGGGGCCCGCACGAAGCGGGCCCTTTCCCTTGCGACGTCGTATTAGCCGCGGGTAACGACCGGGCCTTTGCCGAGCGGCGCCTTGCCGATCGGGGCTTTGCCGATCGGGGCCTTTCCGACGACCGGCGCAGGAGCCGGCGGCGCTTTCACGTACATGTCGGCCGCGGCGGCGACGCCGGCGAGACCGAAGATTGCCACAGTGGCAAGAACGAGAGTCTTCATGAGGAACCCCCCAGGAATGAGCCATAAGATTCGCTTCGTCAGCAACAACAAATTAACGCTGAAGCCTCGAACTAACTAGTGCGCAAAAGCCACACCGGCTTTTAAAAGGGTACCCAGACCAATCGAGTGTTGCTGAAATGACATGGTCAGGGACCCTAAGAGCCCACATTGACGGCCGAGACCAATTGCACCCGCGTAATTTGCGGTGCATCGATACTCTGGTCGTCGCAATGTTGCAGTTTGATCTGCCGCGCTGCGCATTGTTCAATACGGCGAATTGCAGCGCCACGACGGATATCGGGCGAACAGGGGAGTACGATGACGCAGGAGCAAACCAATTCACAGATCGTGGGGTCAACGCTCATCGCCAGTGACCGCGTCGAAGGAACCGCTGTGTACGGGCCTGACCACCATCGCATCGGCCGGATCGAACGCCTGATGATCGACAAGGTGACCGGCAAGGTGGCTTACGCGGTCTTAACCTTCGGCGGGTTTCTGGGAATGGGCGAGGACCATTACCCGCTACCCTGGGCAAAGCTCCATTACGACACCAAGCTTGACGGGTATCAGGTGGATCTCACCGAAGACCAACTGCGGGCGGCGCCCAAATTCGGCAAGGACGATTATTGGGACTGGTCCGGTCGCCACGAGCAGGTGCACAAGCATTACGGGGTCGACCCCATCTGGTATTAGCCCCGGAATGATCGGCTCCCGATGCAAGTTTCGGCGAGCGCTGGGGCGGGTCCGAAACCAATCAAAAAACCGCGGCGACCCGAACTCGCAATGTGTGATCGCCCAGAACCCAGTCCTCGCATGCGCGCCCCGTGATCGGACCACCCCCTTATATTCTTTTTAGTTGTCGGCCCGATGTGTAGGCAACTATTGCAGTGCACCACAGACAAATTTTGAAAACGCGGAAAGTGACCAGGGGGCGGTTTGGCTGATCGTCGTCGCAATTGGGTCGTCGTTGCGGGCCTTGTCCGCGATGAGGCGATTTTCGCGCGTCAGTCG
>JAFAXD010000244.1 GCA_019241285.1 Xanthobacteraceae bacterium
GTTGCCAAGCCGCTGGTCATGCTGATGACCACGATGGCGAAGATGCCGACGAGCGGCAGCACCATGACGGCGAGGTTGAGCCAAGGGTGCGCGACCTCCGCCCGTGTGTCCTTGTCGGTCGGCGCCAGTTCGGGATTGAGCCAGCAGCGCAGGATCACATAGCCGATGAAAAGCGCGGCCAGGATCAGGCCGGGGACGATGCCGCCGACGAGCAGTCCGGAGATCGAGATGCCGGCGAGGCTCCCGAGCAGGACCGCGAGACCGGATGGCGGAATCAGAATATCGACGCCGCCGATGGCGAGGATCGGTCCCATCGCAGTCTTCGGCTCGTAGCTGCGGTCCAGCATTTGCGGCAGCAGCAGCGAGCCGAGCATCGCGGTCGTGGCGATGGTCGAACCGGAGATCGCCGAGAAGATCGTGCCGGCCACCAATGTCACCACGGCGAGCCGGCCCGGCACGCGGCGGATCACGGCATCGACCGCGTCGATCGATTTCATGGCGAGGCCGGTGTGGAACAGGACTTCGCCCATCAGCACGAACAGCGGGATCGGCACCAGCGAGAACTGGGCGACCGAGAGCTGCTCATTGCGCACCATCTGCTCCAGCCCGGGCAGGCCGCCGAAGATCAGATAGGAGCCGACGATGTTGATGACGAAGAACACGAAGGCGACCGGGAGTGCAGTCAGCAACAACCCGACCTTGGAGCCGAACATCAACGCGAGGACGGCGCCCCAGCTCACGGCAGTTCCTCCGGCCGGATCCCGGGCAGATGCTCTGCGCCCTCATGGCTCACCGGACGCATGGAGAGGCGCAGCTTGTCCATCAGCTCGAACGCTTGCAGCGTCAGCGCCAGCGAGGTCAGCGGGATGATCCAGTCGAGCCACCACTGCGGAAAGATCAGGTCCTTGAAGATGAGCGTGCCGGTGCTCGCGTTCGCCAGCATGATCATGGTCCCGACCACGGCGGTGATCACTGACACCGCGACGATGCAGCCAAGCACCCCGAACTCGACCACCCGCGCAGTCGCCGGATCGACCCGCGACATGACGATATCGACGCGGATGTGCTCATCGTGGCGCAGCAGATGCGGGGCGGCGAAGAACGTCGAGATGAAGAGCCCGTACTCGGTCAGCTCGATCAGGCCGACGATGGACGGAAACCCGAACATGCGCAGGATGACCTCGGCGCTGATGCCGATGGTCATGGCGATGATGGATGCGACCGCCAGGATGCACAGAATGCGCACCAGCCAGCCGTTGAGCCAGAACACCGCGCGCATGCTGGGGTTATCGCATTGGGCGCTTTGGTTGAAACGACAGCGGTGCGGATCTTACCCTCCCGCCCGTTGGCGGGGAGGGTCGCCAGTATTCGCGGAGCGAATACTGGCGGGGTGGGGGGACTACTCTTGCTCGGAGCTTGCGGGCCGCCCCCCCACCCCGCCCGCCTTCGGCGGTCGACCCTCCCCGCCGCTGCGCGGGGGGAGGGTGCTTCTCACCGCATCGCTGTTGCATATGCGATCGCCCTGTCTCTGAAGGGACCTACTTCTTCGTCAGCAGCGGCTGCAGTTTTGCCATGGCGTCGGGGCTCAACTGCTTGAGGTCGTCCCAGTAGAGATCCACTGCGGTCTTCTTGAACTCAGGCCCGAAGTCGACGGTCTTGATGCCGGCCTTCTCTTGCATGTCGAGTGCCGCCTTAGTGGTTTCGGCGGTGTACTTCGGATTGTCCTGCTCGAACCAAGCCACCGCGTCATCGATCACCTTGCGCTGCGCCGGATCGAGCGCGTCGTATTTGCTCTTGTTCATCAGTATATTGACGACGACGTTGTAGAACCCGGGATCGATCCGGGTCTTGGTCAGCTTCTCCCAGCCGAAATCGTTGATGCCCCAGAGCGGGTAGCCATAGCCCTGCACGGTGCCGCGCTCCAACGCCGTGTAGGTTTCCGGCACGGCGACGTTCACGCCGGCGATGCCGTAGTGTTTGAAGATCGCGTTGTAGTTGGGTTGTCCGCGGAAGCGCAGGCCTTTGAGATCGTTCACACTCGCGATCGGCATGTCCTTGGTGACGTAGAGATGGAACGGCACGCCGATGCCGTAGGTGGTGAGATAGCGCGATCCCATCCGCTCGCCGGCAATCTTGTCGAGCGCCGCGTAGGCACCCGACTGGCGTTGTTCGGCGAGCGTCATGTCGGAGAGCACCTGGGCGTCGCCCTCGACCATCACGCTCTTGTAGTAGGCGGGCGGGATCGAGGCGATGTCGAGAACGCCGGTTTTGACCGCCTGTGCCTGGCCGTCCGCCGGCACCGCTTCGGGGCCACCAACGATGCGGATCTGCAAGGTGCCCTTGCCGGTCTCGTTGACATGATCGACGAAGCGCTTGAACGGAATGCCGTAGGTCGAGGTCGGCGGCACGAACACCGCAGCCTTGAGGGTGACCTCCTCGGCGCGCGCGGTGCCCGACGCGAGCCAAAATCCCAGTCCCATGAAGGCGATCCGAAGGGGGAGCGGAGCCAACCGGCGGCGCGGTGTCATCATCAGCGAACCTCCTTCGGTTTAGAAAATTTCGACATAAAGAATGTTGGTTTCGCAAAGGGGGGTCAAGTGCAATTCGGTCGCAAAAGCGAATTTAATTCGGGCATGGGATGCCGGTTTGCGGGGCAATGAGCTGATCAAGTTGAAATGATCGGCGGCAAGCGCGGGTCGCGAGCAACGCTGATCAAAAGCCGTTAAGTTTTATAATAGCGATTATATTCTGAGTTGGCGTCAGTCACTCCTCGGCGCCGGCGTAGCTCGCAAGCTGATCGGCGCTGTAGTTTTCGCCAACCGACATAGCGCAAATGCGCGAGAGCTGCACGTAAGGGAGACCGGTTTCCTTCTGCCAGGCGTTGAACTGGGCCTGCACCTTGGCGAGGTCGCGCTTCGACGTGACGGCTTCGGCAATCTCAAGCCCCGCATCGCGCAGGCATGCGACGACATCGCGCGACGTCACGAACCCATCCCAGCCGAGGAAGCGCAGCAGCATCTGCCCGGTATTTCCGCCGAGGCGGTTGCCGCGCTTGGCCAGAAGCTCAAGCAATCCGACTTCATCGCTCGACGGCCAGCCCGACAGGAACTTGCCGAAGCTGCCGTGCACTTGCGAGACGTCGGTGATGAAGCTCGCGTTGTGGCGCACCGACATGATCTTCGCCGCGTTGCGTACGATCCGGGTATCCTTCACGAGTCCGTCCCAGAACTCCTCCGGCTGCAGCGCAAGCCGGCCGGGCTCGAACGCCATAAACGCCTCCTCGAAGCCGGGCCATTTCGCCTCGATCACGCTCCAGGCAAATCCCGCGCAGAACACACGCTTGGTCATCTCCGCCAGAATGCGGTCATTGCCCACCCGGGCGAGCACCTGGGGATCAGGCTTCGCCGGCAGCAGGCGCTTGAGCGCGTCAGGTCCGCCCTTGCGCTTCTCGGCGCGCGCCCGGATCTTGCTGAATTTCATCATGATGCGTTCCCAGGGCGCCGCATGAGCTATAGATGCGCGTCCTATAGCTCATGACAGGTCGCTCTTGTGAGCTATAGCAGAAACACCTCTAC
>JAFAXD010000554.1 GCA_019241285.1 Xanthobacteraceae bacterium
TCTTCCAGCTCGGCCAACTCGTCGCGACCTTCGTCGTCGCCGAGCTCCTTCTGGATCGCCTTCATCTGCTCGTTGAGGTAGTACTCGCGCTGGGTCTTCTCCATCTGGCGCTTGACGCGCGTGCGGATGCGCTTCTCGACCTGCAGGACCGAGATCTCGCTCTCCATCAGCGACAGCACCTTCTCCAGACGGTCGGTGACCGTGGGCATTTCCAGCACGGTCTGCTTGTCCGGGATCTTCACAGCGAGGTGCGAGGCAACCGTGTCGGCGAGCTTGGCATAGTCCTCGATCTGCTGGACCACGCCGATCACCTCGGGCGACACCTTCTTGTTGAGTTTGACGTAGCCTTCGAACTCGTTGACGACGGAGCGCGCCAGCGCCTCGGCCTCGACGCGCTCGCCGAGCTTGTCGGGCAGCACCACCGCCTCGGCCTCATAGAAATCGGTACGCTCGCCGTAGCGCAGCACCTTGGCGCGCTCGGCACCCTCGACCAGCACCTTGACGGTATTGTCGGGCAGCTTGAGCAGTTGCAGCACACTCGCCAGCGTGCCGACCTCGTAGATCGAGTCGGTCGCCGGATCATCATCCGACGCGTTCTTCTGGGTCGCGAGCAGAATGTAATTGTCCGTGCGCATGACCTCTTCGAGGGCGCGGATCGACTTCTCGCGGCCAACGAACAGCGGCACGATCATGTGCGGAAATACGACGATGTCGCGCAAAGGCAGGACCGGATAGGTCCGGCTTTCGCCTGGTTGCGGCAGCGCTCGCGGTTTCGGGGTTGTTGTCATAATGAAAGTCCCCTTCTCGTGCCCCCTCCCCGCTCTCTGGAATGTCACTGCGGGGTTAAGCCGACACTGATTCAGATCATAGGTGGCGTTCGCCTCCCGCTGAGTCAAGCCAACGCACGCGGCCGCTCAGCAGGCCAGCACGCCACGCGCCTCCACGCGCACGCAAAACACCAAGCCACTGATTCGGTACGATGGTGCGTGTTCGTGCACGCACCTTGAGCTGTTCGTTGTCAGGCGCTGGCGCCGGCATCGCCGGCGCGGTCAGCGTAGATGTAGAGCGGACGCGCCGAGCCTTCGACGACTTCCCTGGAGATCACCACTTCCTCTACGCCTTCGAGGCTCGGCAGGTCGAACATGGTGTCGAGCAGGATGCCCTCCATGATGGAGCGCAGCCCACGCGCGCCGGTCTTGCGCTCGATCGCTTTGCGAGCAATCGACGAGAGCGCTTCATCGGCAAACGCCAGCTCGATGTTCTCCATTTCAAACAGGCGCTGGTATTGCTTGACCAATGCGTTCTTCGGCTCAAGCAAGATGCGCTTAAGCGCGGCTTCATCGAGATCCTCGAGCGTCGCCACAACCGGCAGGCGTCCCACGAACTCGGGAATCAGCCCGTACTTGAGCAGATCTTCCGGCTCCACGTAGCGGAAGATTTCGCCCTGCTTGCGATCTTCCGGCGCCATCACGCGGGCGCCGAATCCGATCGAGGTGGAACGACCGCGGGCAGAGATGATCTTCTCCAGCCCGGAGAACGCGCCGCCGCACACGAACAGGATGTTCGTCGTGTCGACCTGCAGGAATTCCTGCTGCGGATGCTTGCGGCCGCCTTGCGGAGGCACCGACGCAATGGTGCCCTCCATGATCTTGAGCAACGCCTGCTGCACACCCTCGCCCGACACGTCGCGGGTGATCGACGGGTTATCCGACTTACGCGAGATTTTGTCGATCTCGTCGATATAGACGATGCCGCGTTGCGCGCGCTCGACGTTGTAGTCCGCGGCCTGCAACAGCTTGAGGATGATGTTCTCCACGTCCTCACCGACGTAACCAGCTTCGGTCAGGGTCGTCGCGTCCGCCATCGTAAACGGCACGTCGAGAATGCGGGCCAATGTCTGCGCCAGCAGCGTCTTGCCCGAGCCGGTCGGCCCGATCAGCAGAATGTTGGATTTGGCGAGTTCGACGTCGTTGTGTTTGGTGGCGTGATTGAGCCGCTTGTAGTGGTTGTGAACCGCGACCGAGAGCACTTTCTTGGCATGGTCCTGATCAAT
This sequence comes from Xanthobacteraceae bacterium, assembly GCA_019241285.1. GTDB lineage: Bacteria > Pseudomonadota > Alphaproteobacteria > Rhizobiales > Xanthobacteraceae > JAFAXD01. The sequence goes on from JAFAXD010000554.1 coordinate 2,054, forward strand.
CACGTAATCATCGAGGACCTTGCGGATCTCTTTCGGCGTCGGAATGCCGTCGCGCGACTTCACCAGGGAGGACTTGTTCTCCTCGCGGATGATGTCCATGCACAACTCAACGCATTCGTCACAGATAAACACCGTCGGCCCGGCAATGAGTTTGCGCACTTCGTGCTGGCTCTTGCCGCAAAACGAGCAGTAGAGCGTATTTTTTGAATCACTGCCGCTGACTTTGCTCATCTGAGTTTTCTCAACCTGTCTTAACGATGTTGCCCAGCCCCGACGCATTCCGGACCCATCCGTGGCGCGCCGGGCCTGACATAATGTCGGGACCCCTCCCTGGCACTATTCCGACTATTGCTAGTTCAGTGCCGGGGCATCCGCTCGGCACACTCGCACCTCCGCTTACCACCGATTCTAAACCAAGCACGCTATTCACCCGACAATCAAGATTCCCTTAACGATAACAACGCCGCACCCCGGGTGACGTTGCGGATTCCCCAACCGTGCCATGCAATTTCCACCAACGTTTGTGGCGGAATGATAGTGCAAACGGCACCCGACGGCGAGGAATTCGCCGGATTTTACCGCGTTGCGGTGCAAAACCCGTGCCGGAGCGGAGGATTCGAGCCGGCGCCTGGCAGCCCCGATCAGGACGATTTGGCAGCGGCGATCAGTTCGCCGATGTCCTCGGGGCGCTTTTCCATGACCGTATCGATGACGCCAAACTCCTTGGCGGCCTCGGCGGTCAGGAACATGTCGCGCTCGAGCGCATCCTCGATTTTCTTCAACTGCTGCCCGGTGTGCTTCACATAAATTTCATTGAGCCGCTTCTTCACGTTCAGGATTTCCTGGGCGTGCAACATGATGTCGGTCGCCTGACCCTGGAAGCCGCCCGAGGGCTGATGCAGCATGATGCGCGCGTTCGGCAGGGCGAAGCGCAGATCCTTCTGGCCGGCGGTCAGCAGCAGCGAGCCCATCGATGCGGCCTGGCCAATGCACAGCGTCGAGATCGCCGGACGCACGAACTGCATCGTGTCGTAGATCGCAAGTCCCGACGTCACCACGCCGCCGGGCGAATTGATGTACATCGCGATCTCTTTTTTCGGGTTCTCGGCCTCGAGGAACAGCAGCTGGGCGACGACCAGCGAGGACATGCCATCTTCCACCGGACCCGTGATGAAGAGGATGCGCTCCTTGAGCAGCCGCGAGTAGATATCGTAGGCGCGCTCGCCCCGGTTGGTCTGCTCCACAACCATGGGGACCAGGTAGTTCATGTAGGTGTCGACGGGATCGCGCATGTTCTGAACCTATCTCTACGTCGCCCGGATTATTCTCGGCGATCGGGTGGGCGTTGCGCCCGGTATCATTAGATCGAGCTTCGAAGGCGCGAGTGCAATACCCGCGACGCTACGCACTGGCCTCTTCGTCGTCTTCGGCCTTGAACAGCTCTTCGCGCGAGACGGGTTTATCGGTCACGCTCGCAAGCTCGAGGAGGAAGTCGACCACCTTCTCCTCGTAAATCGGTGCACGCATCGAGGCGAGCGCCTGCGGGTTCTTGCGATAATATTCCCAGACCTGCTGTTCCTGACCTGGGAATTGCCGCGCTCGCTCAGCCGCCGCGCGTCCAAGCTCTTCGTCCGTGACCTTGATATTGTTCTTCTCGCCGATTTCGGCAAGCACGAGCCCGAGCCGCACGCGGCGATCGGCGATGGTCCGATACTCTTCGCGCGCCTTCTCCTCGGTCGTCCCCTCGTCTGCAAAGGTTTTGTTCTGGCTTTCGAGGTCGGACAGCACGGTTTTCCAGACGTTGTTGAACTCGTCTTCGATCAGTGTCGGCGGCGCCTGGAACTTGTGCATCTCATCGAGCCGGTCGAGCAGCACGCGCTTGACCTTCTGCCGGCTCGCGCCCGCGTGCTCACGGTTCAACCGGTCCTTGATGGCGTCCTTGAGTTTGTCGAGCGACTCGAGCCCGAGCGACTTGGCAAACGCATCGTCCACCGTGAGCTCGCCTGGCGTCTCGATCGACTTGGCGGTCACCTCGAACACGGCGGTCTTACCGGCAAGTTTTTCCGAGAGGTAGTTCTTCGGGAACTCGACCGTGACGGTACGGGTCTCGCCCGCCCCCATGCCGATCAGCTGCGGCTCGAACCCGGGAATGAAGGTGTTCGACCCGACCAGAACCGGGATGTCGTCGCCGGTCCCACCCTCGAACGGCTCGCCGTCAACGGTTCCGGTAAAGGAGACGGTAACGCGATCGCGCTCGGCGACTTTGCCGCCCTCAGGCTTGGCGGCGTACGGGCGGTTCTGCTCGGCGATGCGGCCAACCGCTTCATCCACTTCAGCCTCGGTCACCTCGGCGACTGGCCGTTCGAGCTTGATCGACTTGAAATCGGCGAGCGTGATCGGCGGCAGAACCTCAAGGGCGACCGTGTAGGACAGGTCCGACTGGCCCTTGAGCACACCCTCGATCTCGTCCTCGGCCTCCGGCATCGTGACCTTCGGCTCCATTGCCAGCTTGTAGCCGTTGTCGGTCACGATCTTGGCGTTGGTCTCACGGACCAGAGCCTCGATCGCCTCCGCCATCAGGGAGCGGCCATAGAGCTTCTTGAGATGCGCAGGCGGCACCTTGCCGGGGCGAAAGCCTTTCAGTTGCACCGTGTTCTTGAGCTCCGTCACGCGCGAATCAACACGCGCGTCGAGATCACTCACCGGCACCACGATCTTGTATTCGTGCCTGAGGCCTTCGGAATGGGTTTGCGTAACCTGCATCGCAGTCAACTCGTTCATCCTTGCGCCGGAGTATGTGCCTTGAATAGCGGGCGCTACCGCGTGGTGCGGGCGGAGGGATTTGAACCCCCACGACTTGCGTCACTGGAACCTAAATCCAGCGCGTCTACCAATTCCGCCACGCCCGCGCTTTCGGGCGGCGCGGCTTATAGCATAGCGAAGCCGCGCGCCTAGCGGAAAATAGG
>JAFAXD010000621.1 GCA_019241285.1 Xanthobacteraceae bacterium
GCCGCAAGGCGCCGCTCGGCGGCGCAAAATTCGGCCAGCACCCCGGCGAGATGCTGGGTCGCTGGCCGCGCAGTGGGAGACGCGAGCAACGCGAGCTCGGTGTCTTCCACTTTGGGAAAGCCGTCCCTGGCGCCGAGCACGCGATGCTGCGGCAGCATCGCGGTGTGCGGAAGGATGCTGATACCAAATCCGGCTGAGACAGCGGCCTGGACGCCTGAGAAATTCGGACTTGAATAGGCGATGTACCAAGTCCGGCCAGCGGCCTCGAGGGCGTGAATCGCGCGGTTGCGATAAAGGCAGCCCTGCGGGAATGCGACCAGCGGCACCGGATCGCGCCGAACGTCGATTGAACGCCGGGCGCTAGCTACCCAGCGCAGGCGTTCACGCCAAGCCGCAAGCCCGCCGCGTTCACCGACATCACGCTTGAACAAGATGAGGTCGAGGTCGCCATGATCGAGCTCGTTGCGCAGGTTGACGCTGAGATCGCAGCGCACATCGAGCCGCAGCTTCGGATTGGCACGCATCGATCTGGCCAGCACCTCGGTGAGGCGCGCGGCCGCAAAATCTTCCGGAATACCGAGGCGAATGATGCTTTCCCCCGGCTGCCCCACGGCCTGGCGGGCCTCCTCGGTCAACGCCAAAATACGCCGCGCATAAACGAGCAGGCGCTCTCCGGCCTCGGTCGGGGTTACGCGCCGGCCTCCGCCGCCATCGCGCACGAACAGAGGGCAACCGAGCGCCTGCTCGAGCCGCTTGATCTGCTGACTGACGGCGGCCTGCGTCCGGTGCACGCGCTGGCTCGCACGGGTGAACCCGCCGGCGTCCACGACCGAGACGAAGCTGCGCAGCAAATCGAGATCCAGCATGGCAAAGGTCCATAAAATTTTTTACTGGATCGCATCATATCATTTAATTTCCAAATGACGAGCCGCGCGGCTACATCGCTACTATGTGAGGCTCCGATGTCGACCACACCGCGCTTTGGTCTCGCCGTCCGTGACAGTGGCACGCTGCCGCTGCAGATCCTCGCGTTCTGCTTGCTGTGGAGCTCAGCCTTCACGGCCGCCAAAGTCACGCTGCTCTATTGTCCGCCGTTGCTGTTGCTCACTGCGCGTTTTCTGCTCGCGGCAGCCGCGATGTTCGCCCTGCTCGGGCTGAGACGTGGGGAATGGCGGATGAGCTGGCGCGACGTCGCCATCTTCGCCGGGCTCGGTCTTGCCAACAACGCGATCTATCTCGGGCTCAACTACATCGGCATGGTCACCACGTCGTCCGGCATCACGGCGATCATTTCCAGCGCGAACCCGGTGCTCACCGCATTGCTTGCTGCGGTCTTCCTCGACGAGCGCCTGACCTGGCGCAAGATCGCCGGCCTGCTGCTCGGCGTGGGCGGCGTGGCCTTCATCGTCCGCAGCCGGGTCCGCGGCGGGCTCGAGGATCCGGTCGGCATCTGCTTCACACTGGCCGGCCTGGTCTCGCTGGTCGTCGGCACGATCGCGTTCAAGCGCCTGGCGCCCAAGGGCGGACTGTGGCTTGGCAATGCGGTGCAGAATCTTGCGGCCGGTCTCGCGCTGTTGCCGCTGGGATTGAGCCTTGAACGCGTGAACGAGATCGTGCCGGACTGGCGCTTGTTCGCCGGCCTTGCCTATTCGGCGCTCGTCGTCTCGGTGTTTGCCTACGTGCTGTGGTTTCATCTGATCCGCGTTTGCGGCGCCACGCGCGCCAGCGCCTAGGCGTGCTGTTCGGCTGGCTTCTGCTGGGTGAGCGCGTGGAGTTTGCCGATCTGGTTGGAATATTACCAGTGGCGCTGGGGATTTATCTGGTAACGCACGGAGCAAGCGAAGTCATTGCGAATGGCGCTCGTGGCGCAGCGAATAAGAACAGCATCTCATGCAGCCTGTGACCGTAACTCAAAACCAAGATCGTAAGGTTCAATTGGCCGATACGCCCGCGCTCACTGGCAATCCGAGAAGCCGCCCGGCCCGTAGCAGCGTCTTATCGAGGCTGTATATCGCGCGAGCGCGGTGGTTTCCGGCTATAGCGAGATGCAAAGCATCCGCTGCGCGAAGTCCCGTTTCAAACCTGGTAATGTATTGCTTGGCCAAGCTGAAGTCGTTCCGGCTCGGCAGTAGAAGGTCGAAAGACCGCTGCACCATTGTTTCAAATTTGGCGTCTGCCTCGAGCGCCGCACGCGAGATACCTTCCGTCGCGCAGTCTTTTGTGGTCCGATGCCAAGAACAACACGGAGAGGAACATGCCCGGACTACGCCTGATTGCGTTAATGACCTTCTGCCTAGCCCTTATCCCGACAGCCCATGCCCAGATCGCCGGTGACAAAGTGAAGATCGGCGTGCTGACCGATCTCTCCGGCGCCTACGAGACCGCATCCGGCGCCGGGTCGGTCGAAGGTGCCCGCATGGCCGCCGAGGAATTCGGCGGCAAGGTGAACGGCAA
>JAFAXD010000623.1 GCA_019241285.1 Xanthobacteraceae bacterium
CCAGTGCACGCGTTACGCGGAGCAGGGCCCGTTCGGGCAATTCGCGCAGCGGGCAAAGACCGAGACGGGATGGCGCTTCTACGGGCTCGACGCGAGCCACAGCCCCAACATAACCGCTCCCGAGTTACTGGTGAAAACACTGAACGACGTCATCGCGGCGGGCGGGCACTGATGATTGTTCGGATTGTCCTGGTACTCCTTGCCCTTGGTGCCGCAACGTTTGCGGTGCGCGCCGACGATCTCAAAGTCTTGACGACCGGGGCGATGAAGCCGGTCCTTCTCGAAGTCGCGCCGGGGTTTCAGCAAGACAGCAAACAAACCGTCAGCCTTGATAACGATACCGCCGGCGCGTTGCTGAAACGGATCGAGGCAGGTGCGGCTTTCGATGTCGTCGTGCTCACCCCGGCGGGCATCGACGAACTGGCCAAGGCTGGGAAGGTCAGTCCCGGGGTGGATTTGGCGCGGGTTGGCGTCGGCGTAATGGTCAAGGCGGGGGCGCCGCGCCCCGACATCAGTACGGTCGACGCGCTCAAGCGCACGCTGCTCGCCGCGAAGTCTGTCGCCTATATCGATCCGGCGAGCGGCGGATCGAGCGGGATTTATTTGGCGCGGCTGTGGGAGCGTTTGGGCATCGCTGATGCGCTCAAGCCCAAGACAAAGCTCAAGCAAGGTGGCTTGGTGGCAGATCTGATCGTCAGCGGCGAGGCCGAGATCGGTTTCCAGCAGGCGAGTGAAATCGTTGCCTCGCCCGGCGTGACCTTGATCGGTCAATTGCCGGAGGAGATTCAGAACTACACGGTCTATTCAGGCGCGATCAGCACGGCCGCGCATTCACCGGCGGCCGCCGCGGCCTTCATCGCGTGGCTGCGCCGTCCCGCGATGGCGCCCTTCCTGCAGGCCAAAGGGCTGCTGCCGCCATAATAGCGGTTCCCATAGATGACCTTTTTCTCCATTGATGACGTTGTTCGCATGGATGTCGTTGCAGCGATTACGGCACCCGGCCTCGCATAGATGACATCGTTCTCCATTGATGACGTGTTTGTGGCCATGCTTCGAGAGACTTGATCCCTACGGGACCAAGTTCCTCAGCATGAAGGACCGTGATTAGGGCCGCGCTACCATCAACCTCAGCCACAGCCATAGATGACGGATTTGCCATAGATGACATCCGTCATCGCGCGGCCGCATCGGACGCGGATCGCCCACAGATGACTCGCCGCCCATAGGTGACGTCGAATTGCTGGAATCGGGGCGGCTCTCTTCCGGGATACACGATGTCAAACAGCCCAGCCGAGCCCGTGGCTCGGCTGGAATTATTCATCGGTTTTGCATTTGAGTTGTCAAATATCGTGCTTCGGACTTGGAGCGGCGACGGCGTTATACGACCTGACGCCGACGGCGGGCGACCCAACCGACCGCGAGACCGGCAAGTCTCGCCGGCGGCCGTTCCGCGTCCTGTTCGTCGCGAATATGCTCTGCATCCCCAGGAGCCGTGACCACCTTGCGGTAGAGATGCCAGGTGGCGTGGCCGAGGATTGGCACGACCACAGCCAGTCCGAAGAAGAACGGCAATGAGCCGATAAACAGCAGAACGGCGACGATGAGGCCCCAGGCCGCCATTGGCACTGGATTGGCGGCGACCGCACGCACCGAGGTCCAAAGTGCAACTGCGGCGCCGACGTCGCGATCGAGCAGCAACGGAAACGAAACAACGCTGATCACCAGGACCACGAGTGCGAACACGAAGCCGGCGGCATTGCCAAAGACGATGAGCTTCCAGCCAGCATCGGTGGTCAATACTTCGTGGATGAAATCGGTGATCGAGCTCGGGGCGAGCACTCCGAATAGCGATTGATAGATTCCCTGCGCGGTCGCAAGCCAGCCCAGGAAAATCAGCATCAACAACACCCCGAGCGCCACGATCGCGCCCACTGACGGTGACTGGCGCACGTCGAAAATGTGGGTCCAATGGGTGTCGCGCCCTTGCTCACGCCGGCGGCTCAGCTCGTAGAGGCCGACCGCGGCGAGCGGGCCCATGAGGGCAAAACCTGTGGCAAGGGGATAGAGCAGGGGGAGCACATCGTAGCCGAACGCGAGGCGGAACAGCACAAAGCCGACAATGGGATAGAGAAGCCCGAGAAAGATCATGTGGCTGGGCATCGTGGCGAAGTCGTCGAGCCCCTGCCTGAGCGCGTCCCAGAGATCGGTAAGGTCGATCTTGCGAATATCGAGCCGAACCGGACTATCAATGGCGCCATTGATGATGTGGATGTTGGCCATGAGCTGCCTCCCGTTGCGATCACGGCACGCATTCATGACCCGCGGCCGGATCGTGCTTGGGGAAGATGACTCGCTGGCGGCCGTTTCGTTCCTTCACGATTACGTGCAGTCTTGCCGCGCTGCAGCGTGAATGCTGCAGCCTCGATGTTGAGGAGAGAGCTTATGCCGGATATAAGAGCTTTGTTTTTCGACGTGTTCGGGACCGTGGTGGATTGGCGCAGCAGCATCGCGCGCGAAACGGAGATATTGCTCCACCCCTTTAACGGCGGGATTGACTGGTTTGCCTTTGCGGACGCCTGGCGCGGCGAATATCAGCCGGCGATGACGGAGGTGCGTGAAGGCCGGATCCCGTTCTGCAAGCTCGACGTTCTGCATCGCAAGAATCTTGAGCGCATCCTGCCGCGCTTCGGGCTCGGCTCCGTGCCGGAAGATGTGCTGGTAAACCTCAATCGCGCCTGGCACAGGCTCGACGGCTGGCCGGATTCGGCCCCCGGTCTCACGCGGCTCAAACGCAAATTCATGATTGCGCCGGTCTCGAACGGAAACATCTCCCTGATGGTGGCGCTGGCGCGTCGCAACGGCTTCCCGTGGGACGCCATTCTGGGTTCGGAGATCGCCGGCGATTTTAAGCCCAAGCCGCGCGTCTATCTGGCAGCGTGCGAGGCGCTCGATCTCAAGCCATCCCAATGCATGATGGTGGCCGCGCATCCGAGCGACCTTGTCGCCGCGGCTGCGTGTGGACTGCGCACGGGTTTTGTGGCGCGCCCGAACGAGCACGGCCCGGGCAAGGGGGCGAAGCCGCCTGCGGGGCCGGTCGATGTCGCGGCAACCAGCCTCGAGGATTTGGCGACAAAACTTGGCATATGACTGGGTCTGGCGCACTCAGCTGTTCGCATCCGACCATTGACCCACTGCAATCATTGATTAATGTATCATCATTGATGTCAGAGGCAGAATGTGGCGAGTATAACCATTCGCAACCTGGATGAACCGTTGAAGAGCCGGCTACGAGTCCGGGCAGCGATGCATGGCCGCTCCATGGAGGACGAGGTCCGCGACATCCTGCGTACGGCTCTCTCCCAAGAGCCGGCGCCGCCCGCCAACCTTGCCAAAGCAATCCGCCGACGCTTCGCGTCCCTTGGCGGCGTAGAGTTGCCGGAGGTGGTGCGAGAGCCCATGCGGGAGCCGACCGATTTCGGCAAATGATCCTGCTCGACACCAATGTCCTCTCGGAATTGATGCGACCGGCGCCTTCCGTTGCCGTCGAAAACTGGATCGGTCGCCAGCCGGTCGCGAGCATTTTCATCTCCGCAATCACTGAAGCTGAGCTGCGATACGGTGTGGCCCTGTTGCCCGAGGGCCGCCGGCAGGTGCAACTACTTGCCAAGATCGAGGCGATGCTGGCCGAAGATTTTGCTGGTCGTATCCTTCCCTTCGATAGTCCAGCGGCGTCTGCCTATGCCGATATTGCAGTGACGCGGCGCCGCTTGGGTCGGCCGATGTCTCAAGCCGACGCGCAAATCGCCGCAATCGCATCATCACGCGGTGCGTCACTTGCGACCCGGAACATGGATGATTTTCTTGACTGCGGAATCGATGTCGTCGATCCCTGGCAGTGACGTCATTTGGGAAGCCCGGCCCCCACGGGCCGGGCGTCTCGAAAAATGGCGCCGGGCTACTCGTATTCGCCCTCGATATCCTTGCCCGTGTAGTCGGTCATCATCGCCACAGCGATCAGTGTTATGACCGCGCAGACCGCGATGTACAGTGCGATGACGTATGGGTTCTTGAACTCGCCATAGAGCCACGTCGCAATCAGTGGCGCGGGGCCGCCGGCGATGATCGATGCGAGTTGATATCCCAGTGACGACCCGCTGTAGCGCAGGCGGCCGGTGAACGACTCGGCAATCAGCGCCGCCTGCGGGCCGTACATCATGTCGTGCGGGATCAGCGACAGCACGATGGCGAAGAAGATCACCACCAGGGAGCCGGTGTTGAGCATGCCGAAGTAGACGAAGCCGAAGATGCCGGTCACCGCCGCGCCGATCATGTACATGCGCTTGCGGCCGATCAGATCGGAGATGTGGCCGGACAGCGGGATGGTGATGAACGACAACACGGCGGCGCACAGCACGGCCACGAGCAGGAAATCGCGCGACACTTTGAGCGCACCGACGCCGTACGCGAAGATGAACGCCGTGAAGATGTAGAACGGTGCCTGTTCGGCCATGCGGGCAAAGGCGCTGAGGATGATCTCCTTTGGCTGCCGTTTGATCACTTCGAGGATCGGCGTCTTCTCGATTTTGCGCTCGGCCACCAGCTTGGAGAAGACCGGGGTTTCCATGATGCCGAGCCGGATCCAGAGGCCAACGCCGACCAGTATCAAGCTCAGGAAGAACGGAATGCGCCAGCCCCAGGTGAGGAACTGATCGCCGGACATCTGGCTGAAGGCGAGCACGGCGAGGTTGGCCAGGAACAAACCGCAGGGCACGCCGAACTGCGGCCACGAGGCGATAAAGCCGCGGGAGCCGTGCGTCTTGCACCACTCCATCGACATGAGGACGGAGCCGCCCCATTCACCGCCGACGCCGACACCTTGAATGAAGCGCAGCGCGGTGAGCAGGATGGCGCCCCAGATTCCGATTTGCTCGTAGGTCGGCACCAGCGCCACCAGGAAGGTAGCGATACCCATCAGCAACAAGGTGATGATCAGCGTCGACTTGCGGCCGATGCGATCGCCGTAGTGACCGAAGATGGCGGCGCCCACCGGACGTGCCAGGAACCCGACGAAATACACCCCGAAGGCGTTCAAGGTTCCGGTCAGCGGATCGTCGTTTGGGAAAAACAGTTTGGCGAACACCAGGCCGGTGACGACGCTGTAGAGGAAGAAGTCGTACCACTCGATGGCGGTGCCGATGGTCGATGCCACAACGGCGCGGCGCAGCTGACGTGAATGGTCGGCGTCCGATAGGGGGGTGATGACGGTAGTGTCGGCGACTGCCATGAGCGGTTCTCCCTTGACCTGATGCTGCCGCGAGCGGCAGCAATTATTTCTGCTACGATGCCGCCAAATCGCCGCTACCGCAAGGGTTTGGCGAGCTTCTTTGTGGATCAGGGGGAGCGCGATGTCGGCTCGGATCGAACATATGGACTTTGTCACGACGGTGATCATTGACCGCGTCGACGCGCGTAATGCGGTTGACGAGCCGACAGCCGAAGCGCTGATGCAGGCATTTGTCGCGTTCGAAACTAATCCCAATGCCCGCGCCGCGGTGCTATGGGGAGCCGGGGGCACATTCTGCGCCGGCTACGACCTGAAATATGCGTCGACGCTCGCCGAGCCTGAGACATTCCGACGCGAGTTCGCTGACAAACTGCCTTTTCCCAGCGAGGGAACTCACGTCCGCGGCCCGATGGGGCCAACCCGACTTGGCCTCTCGAAACCCGTCATCGCGGCAGTGGAGGGGGCTTCCGTTGCCGGCGGCATGGAGCTCGCGCTCTGGTGCGATCTGCGGGTGATGGCGGAGGATGCCTTCTTCGGAGTCTACTGCCGCCGTTGGGGCATCCCGTTGATCGACGGCGGCACCGTGCGGTTGCCGCGCCTCGTCGGTCTCGGTCGGGCCATGGACCTGATCCTCACGGGCCGCAAGGTGACGGCCGAGGAATCCTTGCGCATCGGTTTGTGCGACCGGGTTGTGGCGCGCGGCACGGCTAGAACCGCGGCGGAGGATTTGGCGCGTGAGATCGCGCGCTTTCCGCAGGCCGCCCTCAAGGCAGATCGGCAGAGCGCTTATGAGAGCCTCGGTCTCGACTTGCGCACAGCGATGATTCGCGAATGGACAGGCGGCGTCGAGTCATTCGCGACCGAGGGGGCGGCGGGTGCAGCGCGCTTTGCGCAAGGGCGCGGGCGCAGCGGAGATTTCGCGAATATCTGATCGCGTGTCCCGGAGGCGGGGCAGCGCGAAGTGGTGCACCGCTGATCTGGAATTGTTCCAAGCTCCAGTATGCATGGCGATCCCGGCTCTGCAGCGCATCACTTCGTGTTCCGCTGCGCTCTCGATGCAGACGGCTCACCAATTAACCATTCGCCAACATCGAGCCAGGCGCACGGTCGATCAACAATATGCGAAATTGCGCCGACTCGACCGCGGCAGGCGCGCTGGCGTCAGTGCGCAAACTTGTCCTCGAAATCCAGCAATTCGTCCAACGCGACGTCGGCAATGAGCGCATGCGTTTCTTTAGACGTGGTGTCGGCCGCGCGCAATGCATGACCAGATGTTGAGCTATGCGATCCGAGCGTGAACTCAGCACAACAATACGCTGTGTGGCTCGCCGGTGACAGCCGTCGCCGACAATTTGTAGTAGTAGCCGATAGCTCGGGGAATAAACGGCAAATCGATTAATCAATGGAGAGTGGAATGAGGTCATCGAGGGTTCCAGCGCGCCGGCGGTTGCGAGCGGAGCTAGCAAATACGACGGCACTGACGACGGGCTCGCGCGGGCAAGTACGCTTCGCAATCATCATCGCCAGCGCGTTGCTGGCGGGGACCGCGCTGGTGCCTTCGGGCGCGCAAGCTGTCGAATGTTCGAACGGAGGGGCCGGCGCGAATCCGGCGGGGAACGACGGTGGTAACGCCAACAACACGGCCTGCGGTACCAACGCCGCGGCCACCGGCGCCAACAGCACCGCGAGCGGCGTTAACAGCACGGCAAGCAATGAGAGCAGCAGCGCGTACGGCGATACTAGCCAAGCGACCGGCTTCCACAGCAGTGCGTACGGTCTCCAGAGCGTCGCGAGCGGCGCCGGCAGCACCGCGAGCGGCGCTGTAAGCAAGGCAACCGGCCGCCAGAGCACCGCAACCGGCACCCTCACCACTGCGAGCGGCGACTTCAGCACCGCGAGCGGCGTCAATAGCACCGCGAGCGGCACCAACAGCAGCGCGTATGGCACCAGCAGCAACGCGAGCGGCGCCAACAGCACCGCGAGCGGCAGCAGCAGCATCGCGAGCGGCGATAGCAGCAGCGCCTACGGCGCTCAAAGCGTGGCGAGTGGTTTCCACAGCAGCGCGTACGGTCTTCAGGCCAACGCGAGCGGCGCCGGCAGCACAGCGAGCGGCGCTGTAAGCAATGCGACCGGCCGCCAGAGCACCGCGACCGGCACCCTCAGCACTGCGAGCGGCGACTTCAGTACCGCGAGCGGCGTCAACAGCACCGCGAGCGGCGCCAGCAGCAGCGCGTACGGCAACTCGAGCACGGCGAGCGGCGATAACAGCGCCGCGTACGGTCTCAGTAGCGTGGCGAGCGGGACCAACGCCATCGCCTTCGGCAACACGGCGACCGCGTCCAACACCAACGCGATTGCGATCGGCACCAACTCACTCTCGTCTGGGGCCGGCAGCATCGCCATCGGCGTGAACTCAGTCGCCACCGGCAGCAACAATGTCGCGGTCGGCACCAATGCCGGCGTCAACACCGCTGGCGTGAGTCTTGCGACCGCGCTTGGCAGCGGCGCGACTGCGACGGCCAGCAACTCGGTGGCACTCGGGGCCAATTCGATCGCCAACCAGGCCAACACCGTGTCGGTCGGTGCGCCGGGTGCTGAGCGACGCATCACCAACGTGGCCGCCGGCATCGCGCCCACCGATGCGGTCAACGTCAGTCAGCTGCAGGGGATCGCCCTGGGGCTGCAGAGCCAGATCAACGGCGTGCAGACCGAAGAGCGGCGCGGCATCGCCGCGGCGATTGCCGCCAACGGCTACACGACGCCCATGCGCGCCGGCGGAACGACCGTCGGCGTGTCCGGCGGCTTCTTCCACGGCGAGAGCGCGGTGGGGATGAGCCTCGCCCACCGGCTCGCTTCGGCGCCGAATCTCGTGGTCTATGGCTCGTACGCGAACAGCGCGGGCGCCGAAAACGTCTACAAGGTCGGCGGCGCTTATGAGTTCTGAGGCCACCTGCCTGTTGGTCTGAATCCAATCCCACCGATCAGATGACACCGGTCGGTGGGATTCTTGTTTCGGGCCGCGCGTTCCATCATTACACGGAGCTACCAACGAAATGCGGACCAACGCCGGAACTTCGATCGGGCTTCGCACAGAATTGACGTCGGGGAGTCGAGTGGCTCATGTCTCCTACATCAGATGGACTCTGGGGTTGGTGACGTTGATTCCACTGTCGGCAAACGCGCAGCAAGTTGATTGGGCGAATCTGCCGCGCATGCACCTCGAACGGCAGTTTGCAGGCCCCCTGCAGGACACCGTGATCCAGCGCTGGCGCGACCCGGTAGATGGAACAGTTTGCTATGTCTATTTGCCGATGACGGCCCCTCATTCGCCACCGGTGCAGGGTGCTTACGTGCAGTATGGGCCGAACACCATCGGTTCTGTGAGCTGCATGAGTACGCCACAGCACACCGCGGCGGCACCTAAGCCGGAGGTAAAACCGAAAGGCGATACGATGCAGGCGCGCTGAAACGCTTTGTGCCCGCGATACGGACGGCTCACCAATACGTTTTGACCTCCGCGCAGCGACGGAATGCCTGGTCCGCGGAGTCCAACACCTTTGCCAAACGGGCTTGTTCATGCCCCGACAGGAGTCCGGCTGCGAACGCCGTCTTTCCTCCGCCATTACGTCGGGCGCCTCGCGCCGACTCGGCAGCGAGGCCGCTGGTCAGGTGCTGATGCACCGTGATGTCATTGAGCTCCCCCAGGCAATCCTGAACCGGCTTCAGGCGTTTGAGAAATGCCTTGTGTCTGCGGACGGATTTTCCACCTGGGAATACGTCGGCAAAAAACTCGGACGCGTAGCGGATTTTCTTGACGGCGATGCGCAGCTTGTGTCGGCGGCGGGGATCAAGGTCGCGCAGCTTGCGCCCGCGCTTGAGTATCTTCTTCCAGCGCCGATCGAGCTCGGTGGTCGCAAAGCGTTCAATCGGCGTGTCGCGCTCGAGTTGCCGCAGCGGATCATCCAGGCTCAACCATGCGCCAACCTCGATCCAGGCCGCAAGGTCGATCAACAACATGCGAAATCGCGCTGACTCGACCGCAGCCTGGGCGCGGCGGAACGCGCGCTGGCGTCGCTGCGCAAGCTCGTCCTCGAGCGCCGGCAATCCATCCAGATCGCCGTCCGCGACCAGTTCCTGCGTTTCCTTGGAGGTCGCATCGGCACGGGCCCAAAGCACATCCATCTCGCGTGCGGGTCCAAACTCCGAAGTGATCCATTTCAGCTCGTTCTTAATGGTCTCAGTTTGCTGATCACGCACGACGTCAGCAAACAATGAGATCGCAGCCCGCAGCCGGCGCAGCGCAACGCGCGCCTGGTGCAGCGCTTCGGAGTCGCCCTTGCGCAGCGCCGGGAGATTATCCACCAACTGAGCCAGGCAGGCGTGAGCGACGGCCTGGAAGGCTTGCCCCGCCGCCATGTCGGGCCGCAGCGCGACCGGCGCCGCCTTGACGGCGCTGTCGTTATCGCCGCTGAGCAGGCGGTATCCCCGCTCAGCCTTGCTGGCGAAGCCGAGCTCGGCGGGCACCTTCTCGGCGATGGTCTTGGCTAATCGGAAAAGGTCGTCCGGCTCGCCACGCTTCAGCTCGAGCTCCACCTCACATAATGCCGCGGTTTCACGTCCGGTGTCGATCTCGCCTTGATCGAGGGCAAGCTCAATCAGGCTCTCGCCGAGCCTTATCGGATAGACCGTGCGGCTGACGCGGGTCTCAAACATCGGCCTGATGCCGCGCTTGATCTTCTTCCTGCCCAAGATCTTCGCAGCGGGAGTATCCTGCGCAAACTCGAGGTCGGGCGTGTCGGAACGGACCTCGTGCTCCCACTCTCCACGTGTGCTCAAGGATGACCCGTTCTCGGATTTGATTGTTTGCAGACGTTGGCGGCCATCGCGGCGCACGCGTAGCGAAACGCCCTGTTTGTGCAGATCGCACTTATCGGTATCAAAATAGACCGAGATCAGGCGGCT
>JAFAXD010000393.1 GCA_019241285.1 Xanthobacteraceae bacterium
CAGGCACCGATTCCGGTCCCGAGATCCGGCGTGATATTGGGCGACACAAGGGTGCCGAATGGCGTCTCGATCGGGCGCCCACCCGCGAATGCCTGCCCGTCTTTAGGGCGCGTGTGGCAAGCGGAGCAATCGCCCACGATGGTGAGATAGCGCCCGAGCTCAATGCGCGGGAAATCCTGCAGATCCTGGCCGGCGATGGCCGGGACGGATACGGAAAGACCGACGAGCAACGCGACGTGGGCTATGCTTGGCGCTCGCCCTACGCCTCGACCCTCATCCTGAGGAGCCCTGGCCTGCAAGGCCAAGGCGTCTCGACGGATGGCCAAATACGAGGGCCTCGCCGGCGGCCATCCTTCGAGACGCATCCGCGCTAACGCGCGGATGCTCGTCAGGATAAGGGCTGGAGATGTTGCTCGCCGTTCACGCATGGACCAGCGGCCCCGGGCTCTTGAGATATTTGGAGCGGATGGCCGCCGCCGACCAATAGGCGAGCGCCGCGACCGTGTCGGTCGGGTTGTAGCCGGCGTTCTGCGGAAAAGCGGTCGCGCCCTGTACGAACAGGTTCGGCACGTCCCAGCTCTGCAGATAAATGTTCAGCGCGCTGTTGCTCGGGTTGGTTCCCATGATGGCGCCGCCGCACAGATGCGAGGTCTGGTATTTGGTGATGTCGTAGGGCCCTTTGCGCGGCTGCTTGACCACCTGCTTGGCGCCCATGCGCTCGATGATCTCGCCGAACCGGTCGGTGAGATAGGCACTCATCTTCAACTCGTTCTCGGGCAGATCCATGGTCATGCGCAGCAGCGGCCGGCCGAAGCGATCCTTGTAGGTCGGGTCGAGGTCGAGATAGTTGCTCCGGTAGCTGCAGCAGGAACCGTGACAGCCGCCGCTCGGGTTGATTGTGCTGAGATAGTTGTCGCGCAGGGCCTGTTTCCACTTTGCGCCCCAGGCCGGCGTTCCCGGCGGCAGTGGCGTGTTCTGGATCGGCCGCCCGCTGGTCTGCACATGCCCGAGATAACCGCCGCCGATGAAACCCAGCGGCCCGTGATCGAAATTATCGCCGTTGAACTCGTCGATGCACATGCCGATCGAGCCGGAGGCGATGAACGGATTGAAGTTGAACTTGTCCTTGTCGAAGAAGCCGATCGCGCCCGACATTGTTTGATGCGAGAAGTTGCGCCCGATCTGGCCTTGGCCGCTCTGCGGGTCGTAAGGCGTCCCGATGCCCGAGAGCAGCAGAAGCTGCACATTGAAGAGTTGGAACGCGCACAGCAACACGAGATCGGCCGGCTGCTCCCACTCGTCGCCCGACGTATCTACGTACGTCACGCCGGTGGCGCGCTTGCCCGTATTGTCGAGATTGATGCGCGTGACCTCGCACTCGCTCCGCATCTCGAAATTGGGCTTGCGGATCAGCGCCGGAATGATCGTCGTCTGCGGGCTCGCCTTGGAGTAGTTGGCGCAGCCGAACCATTCGCAGAAACCGCAATAGGTGCACGGCCCCAGCTTGACCCCGAGCGGATTGGTGTAGGCCTGTGAGAGATTGCCGGACGGCTGAGGAAACGGCTTATAACCCATCTCGCGCGCGGCATTGGCGAACAACGTGTAACCAAACGGCTGCTTCTGTGCCGGCGTCGGATATGGGCGCGAGCGCGGCCCCTCGAACGGATTGCCGCCGTCCTGGATCTGCCCCTTGATATTGCCGGCCGTACCCGAGGTCCCGCACAGATATTCGAACTGATCGTAATGAGGTTCAAGGTCGTCGTAGGTGATGCCCCAATCCTGGATCGTCATGTCATCGGGGATGAACTTCGCGCCGTACCGCTGCGTATAGGTCGAGCGCATCTGAAAATCGCTCGGCAGGAAGCGCCAAGTCTCAGCATTCCAGTGCAAACCGCCACCGCCGACGCCGTTGCCGAGCATGAAGGCGCCCCATTCGCGAACGGGAAGCGCGGTCTGGCTCGCGTTGTTGCGAAACGTGAGTGACATCTGCGCCGGCCGCAGAAACAGCTCGTGGCGAATGCGGTAGCGCAGTTCGTCCGGCGAGTAAGCCGGTGAGAAATCCGTCGGCGTGTCGCGCCACGGGCCACGCTCGATCGCGACGATATCGAGCCCTTCCTGTGCAAGCTCATGGGCGAGGATCGAACCGGTCCAGCCGAGGCCGATAATCGCCACATCTTTGCGCGGCAGCTTGCGGGCCATGCCTGTTCCCCTGTTGCCCCTATTCCGCGGAATCCTTGCGCGGCGTGCCGGTCATTCTTTCCAATTGGGATGCTGCGCGATGCCGATCGGCGGCAGCGGAAAGCGTTCGTTGGGCCGATCGACCCAGTCGCGATAGTCATAGCGCGCGCCCGGAAAGCCGATCATTTTCCAGGCCACCATGTCGCGGTTGCCGCCATACACCGGGTCGGCGAGAAAACCTTCCTGCGTGTCGTTGAGCAGTTGATGGAAGAAACCATCCGCGCCGGCGATCTTCAGCGAGCCGTTTTCGAGCCCGGTGATGACCTCATCCTTGCGCGCGTCCGACAGCTGCGCGAACGGCGTGCCGCCGAACGCATCGCGACAGTGCTTGTCGAGTGCTGCCAGCGCCTGACGATAGAACTCGGCTGGTGTGATGGATGACTGCAAGCCTTGCTGCGGCGTGCCCTGTTGAAACGGGCCACTCATATAAAGACCCTCGTAGCGGCCATAGGGCCCGGCCAGCTGCCGGTCGATAAAGACCGCGCAGCCTGCATCCTTCCCACCGGGCGTTTGCGGGTCCGGGGGAATCAGCCGATCGACGAGCGCCTCGATTGCTGCGCCTTCCTCGTTGGTGAAATAGCGCCATGCCCCCGGCACGACCGGCGTGGGAGCGTTGTTTTGCCCTGGGATAAACGGCAGCTCGCCCTTGATGGTCACGCCAGGTGCGGCAGCCGCCGGCAACAGCAGTGCCAATGCCGTCGTGGTCAGCAGTTCGCGCCGGCTCAGGCTGGACACGAAATGACTTGTCCCAAAACAATGTTGCGCGCGATGACGCGCAAATCAATCCGTCCAACAGCGCTCGCGAGCTTTGGTTCCAGGGCTTTCAAAATAAAGTTGAGCGCCCGAGCAGCGGGCGCGACAGCTCCGCAAATCTGGCGCCACGCCGCGAGAGACAATACCATTACGCTTTCGTCCGGGTTCGAAAGACTCAACACGATTGACAACGTTCCCATCCCCACGCTCGTTCGCGAGGATCACATGCGCGCATTCCAATTGCCCCAAGCCGCCGGCATCGACGCTCTGAAAAAAGTCGATTTGCCTGAGCCCAAGCCGGCCTATCGGCAGGTCCTGGTCAAAGTCGCGGCCTGCTCGCTCAACTTCCGCGATCTTGCGATCGTGCTCGGCCGCTATCGCATGCCGACCAAGCCGAACGTGATCCCACTCTCGGACGGCGCCGGCGAGGTGGTAGAGGTCGGCCCAGGCGTCACCCGCGTCAAAGTCGGCGATCGCGTCGCCGGAAATTTCTTCCAGCGCTGGTACGGCGGCCACGCCGGCGCCGAGACGCAGGCGAGTGCGCTCGGCGGCAGCATCGACGGCATGCTCGCGGACTATGTCGTGCTCGAGGAGGACGGGGTGGTGAAGCTTCCACCTCACCTCTCGCTCGAGGAAGGCGCGTCCCTCCCGTGCGCGGCCGTGACCGCGTGGAACGCGCTGGTCGAACACGGTCGCCTCATCGCCGGACAAAGCGTGCTGGTCCAGGGAACCGGCGGCGTTTCGATCTTTGCCCTGCAGTTCAGCCGCCTGCTCGGGGCGCAGGTGATCGCGACTTCGTCGAACGACACCAAGCTCGAGCGCGCGCGCAAGCTCGGCGCGTCGGACGGCGTCAACTACAAGGCCACGCCCGAATGGGACAAGGCCGTGGTACAGCTCACCGGCGGGATCGGCGTCGACCAGGTGGTCGAGGTCGGCGGCGCGGGTACGATTGCCAAGTCGCTGGGCGCAATCCGCGTCGGAGGCAAGATCAGCATGATCGGCGTCCTCACCGGCGCGGCGGATCTCAACCCGATGCTGATCCTCGGCAAGCGCGCCAATATCCAAGGCATCTCCGTCGGCTCGACCCAGATGTTCGAGGCGATGAACCGCGCCATCACGGTCGCCGCCATGAAGCCGGTGATCGACAAAGTGTTCGGCTTCGACGACACGCCCGCCGCTTTCCGGCATCTCGAATCGGCGCAGCACTTCGGCAAGATCGTCATCGCCCTGCGCTGATGGGCAAAGGCGAATCAGATTTGGATCGCCTCGCACGCCGCTTGTGCATTGCAGCATGAGCACTTTGTGCACCCATGCTGCGCAGCATTTTGCGCTGCAGCAAGCCCGTCTGCTGCGCGGTAAGTTGAAGAATTGTCGGGAATAATCGGCTGCAGCCTCGAAGCGCGGTGCGAGACGTCCCGGATCTAGCCGGTTCCTCATCAAAGTCGGTTTAA
>JAFAXD010000212.1 GCA_019241285.1 Xanthobacteraceae bacterium
CATAGGTGACGTTTGGTGTGCTGCCATCCTTCGAGACGCCTAGTCCCTGGCGGGACCAGGCTCCTCAGGATGAGGGCTGCGGTTGGTTGCGGCGGCGCTTCAACAATCTCAGTCCCTCATCCTCAGGAGCACGCGGGCTTCGTCCGCGTGCGTCTCGAAGGATGGCCGCACGCATAAATGACGTTCTCGCCATTGATGACGTCGCGGCGCATTGAAACAGCGACCGCGCATGGATGGCCTCCCTGGAGGCATGTTTTCCGCTTCGTAGACGGATTTGTCTCTTTGCTTGTGCATAGATTCCATAGGTGACGTTTGGTGTGCTGCCATCCTTCGAGACGCCTAGTCCCTGGCGGGACCAGGCTCCTCAGGATGAGGGCTGCGGTTGGTTGCGGCGGCGCTTCAACAATCTCAGTCCCTCATCCTGAGGAGCACGCGGGCTTTGCCCGCGTGCGTCTCGAAGGATGGCCGCACGCATAGATGACGTTCTCGCCATTGATGACGTCGCGGCGCATTGAAAACAGCGACCGCGCATAGATGGCCTCCCTGGAGGCATGTTTTCCGGTTCGTAGACGGATTTGCCTCTTTGCTTGTCCATAGATTCCATAGGTGACATTTCGTTTGCGGCCATCCTTCGAGACGCCCCGCTTCGCGGGGCTCCTCAGGATGAGGGCTGCGGTTGGTTGCGGCGGCGTTTCAACGATCTTAGTCCCTCATCCTGAGGAGCACGCGGGCTTTGCCCGCGTGCGTCTCGAAGGATGGCCGCACGCATACGCATATTTTCCCGAATAGCAAACCGACAATTTACATTGCTTATGGAATGTCAATTTGTTGATGATGAGAAACTTGAACTCATGCCGCGTCCCGATCATACTGGTTTTGCTTTTGCTTATTGACGAGGCGGCTCGCGAGCGCTTCCGAGATGAGCAAGGCCCGTGCTTCTGCGAGGACGTCATCGCGGGGGTGCGGACGAAAGCTGTGCCGTGTGACAAAAGTGCCGTGTGACTTGCGGAGGCGATGGTTCTCTTCGGCGCCGAGGAGCCACCATCGCTACAAGAGACGAAGCTCCCCTTCGCGCGCCTGCGCCAGCCTGGAGTTCGTCTCTACCGCGGGTCGCGCGGGGCTCCACGCATCGCTAATTGCTCTTCATATATGTCTTGATGAGCGCGCCGGCGTGCTCGCGATCGTCTTTCAAGAATGTAGCGAACTGTTCTGGCGACGATGCCTGGACCTCCAGGAACTGCTTCCTGGCAAAATCGGTAAACTTCGGCCCACGCAGAATCTGCACGAGCTCCGTATTCAGTCGCTCCACGATCGGATCGGGCGTTGCGCGCGGGACGACCACGCCCCAGAAGATCGGTCCGCCGGGAAAGCCGCCGAGCCCCGCTTCCGCGAAGGTCGGAACGTTGGGAAGCAGTTCGTTGCGCTGCGAGCTGCGCAACGCCAGCACCTTGAGCTTGCTCTCCTCGAGTTGTCCGGCGACGTTGCCCATGCCGATTTTCGAGACATCGATCGTGCCGGCCAGCAGGGCGCCGATGATCTCGCTGCCGCCTTTGAACGGCACGCCGACGATGTTGGTCTTCCAGACATCGTTCAGCCAGAGACGAAACAGGTCGGATGTTCCGCCGCCGACGCTGCCCATCGTCACGGATGAGCCGGAAGACGCGAGCTTCTGCAGTTCCGCGACCGAGCGGGCAGCAAGGCTCTGCTTGCCGAGCAGCCCCTCGATCACGTTGTACATATTGGTAACCGGCCGAAAGTCCTTGCCTGGATCGTAGGGTAGATTGGGAAGCAGGAACGGATTGTAGGACATGCTGTCCGGGCTGACGATGCACAGGGTGTAGCCGTCCGGGTCGGACTTTGCGCATTCGACTGCGCCGACGACCATGTTGGTGCCGGGCCGGTTTTCGACCACCACGTTGACGCCCAAGCGGTCCGAAAGCTCCTGAGCGGTCAGGCGCGCCGCGACGTCGGTCACCGAACCGGCGCTGATCGGCACGACAATGCGAATGGCGCGGCTCGGATAGGTCTGCGCCGCGGCCAGCCCGGTCAGCAACACAGTGCCAAGGATCGACAGCGCGGCCGCCGTCAGCGTGCGAAATTGCCTCACAGCGTTCCTCCCAGTCCGGATCGTGTCCTCGACGTGGGGCCGAGACCGAACGGATCAGTGCAAAGTATGGTTCAGCCGGGATTGGGCGGGCAAGCTCGGCTGATGTCAAATAACAAAAACCGCGCGAAGCGTTCATTCGATGAATGGAGGGCGTTGCGGCGCATCGCCAAACCCTGACGACGGCTCGTCCGTGGCGATGGAGCGGTGGCTCCTGTCCGCATTGTGGACATCACCCGGTCACCTGTTGCGCGAGGCGACTGTCCGGCGCAGCCTGTCGGGAAGGACGGCGAAGAACGTCGCGAGGGAGGACAGGGATGAACAAGCACCCTTTGCGCCGGGTCACGGCGGAAGATGTCGCCCGCTTCGACGAAGACGGCGCGATCTGCATTCGCAATGTGTTCGACCAGGAGTGGTGTGGGCGGATGAATGCGGCGGTCGAACGGCTGCTGCGTGATCCTGGGAGCCGCGCGCGCGAAGCCACCAAGGCCGGCGACCCGGGCCGCTTTCACATGAACGTATTCATGTGGCGATGGGACCCTGATTTTCGCGAATTCGCGCTCAACTCGCCATTGCCCGAGCTGGCCGCAACATTGCTCAACCAGGACCGGGTCTCGTTGTTCTACGACCAGGCCTTCATCAAGGAACCAGGGACACGGGAAGTGACCCAGTGGCACCAGGACCTGCCGTTCTGGCCGGCGCTCGGCAACGACATCATCTCATTGTGGGTGGCGCTGACGCCCGTCACGCTGGAGGGCAGCGGTGTCGAATACGTCGCCGGCTCGCACCGATGGGGAAAGTTCTACCAGGCCATCACGCCCGACAAAGACGCGAAGTTCACCAACGCCAGTCTCGAGTCATGCCCGGATTTCTCCCGGCTCAAAGGTGATCCGCAATACCGGTTCGTGTCCTGGGATTGTGACGCGGGCGATGTCATCTGCCATCACCCGCTCACGGTGCATGGTGCCGGCGCCAATCCACTCTCGGCCCGACGGGCTGCAATTTCCGTGCGCTACGCGGGACGCGATGCACGCTGGGACCCACGGCCGCATGTGATGAAATGCGAAGGCGAGCCAGAAGCGCGGCTCAAGGCCGGAGACCCGCTGGTGCTCGACGGGGTGTTCCCGCTTGCGTGGGAACGCGCGCGAGCCCGCGCCTAAAGCCTGTAGCTTATATTGGTCAAACCGAAAGCAGGAATTTGCCATGCGCAACCCACTCATCGCGGCATCAGTGATCGGCATCCTCTCCGTCATTTCCGGCGCGCGCGCGCAAGAGAAGCTGAAGTTCGCGGTCTTCACGCCGGAAGCCGAGATGACGCATCAAGTGGTCATGAAACCCTGGGCTGAACGGGTCAACAAAGACTCGAACGGCACCTTGGATATTCAAACCTTTCCAAGCGGTGCGCTCGGGCGCAATCCCGCCCTGCAAACAAAGATGCTCCAGGACGGCGTTGCCGATATTGCCTGGGTGATCCCCTCCTACACGCCCGGCGTCTATCTGGATGACGACGTGTTCGAGCTGCCGAACATAATCCAGGATTCGGTCGAAGGATCATTGGCCGCCTGGCATCTGCTGCAGCAGGGCAAGCTGCGCGGCTATGACCAGTACTACATGATCGGGCTGTTCACCACCTCGCCCTACACGTTCCACACCAACTTCCCGGTGCGAAAAGCCGAGGATCTCAAGGGCAAGAAGATCCGCGCGGTCGGCTCCATCTCGACCGAATCCGTCAAGGCGCTCGGGGCTGTTCCCGAGGGCATGCCGTTCCCGCAACTTCCGGAAGCGATCTCGCGCGGGGTCATCGACGGCACCACCGGACACCCGATTTCCATCTACGATTTCGGCGTGTCGCGCGTGACCAACAGCCACTTCCTCGGCCGCATCGGGACGGTGACGCTCGGGATCTTCATGAACAAAGCGAAGTTCGACAGCCTGCCGCCTGCGGCCAAGGCGGCAATCGAGAAGCACCGCGGCGAAGAGCTGTCGCGCGCCTTCGGCAAGATGTCCGAGAACCGCAACGATGAGCTGATCGCCGAGTGGCAGAAGGATCCCAAGCGCATCGTCACCGTGCTCACCAAGGAGCAAACGGCGGATTGGGACAAGACCCTCGCGCCTGTCGTGACACAATGGGAAGCCAAGGACCCGCGCAATCAGGCGCTGCTCGCCGAGTTGCAGCAGGATCTCGCCGCAAGTCGGGCCGGCAAATAGGCCATCACGGCCAGTGACACGTTGAGCACCGCCTCCCGATCCGGATCGCTTGCGGCGCTCGAGCGCGTGGCGCTCGCAGGAACGCGCGCGCTGTCGGTGCTGGGCTTGCTGGCCTTGATGGTGCTCGCTTTCGTCACTCTGGCGAACGGTTTGCTGCGTTGGCTCTTCAACCAACCGATCGCGGGGGTCGTGGACGTTGGCGCGCTCGCGATCGCGATTGCGGTCAGCTGCTGCATTCCGGTGTCGCTGATGGAGCGCAGCCACATCACGTTCC
>JAFAXD010000476.1 GCA_019241285.1 Xanthobacteraceae bacterium
CAAAACCGAGGCCGATCGCGACCAGGCCACGTCCGACGATGCTGCCGGGCCCGAGGAAGCCATAGAGCAGGTTGGCAATCCAGCCGAGCAGAATGATCGTGAGCACAGCCGGAAGGACGACGAGCAATCCGGCCACGAACGGGCGCAATAAATGGGGCATGACAGGCCTGCGTGATGGAGTTTTCGGTGATGGTTTTGTAGCGCACGCTAAAGCGAATCGGGGTCCAAGGGAACTCCGCGCTCGCGCCAGGTCCGGTGCGGCGATCCCGGGTGGTCGAGCGATGCGCGGCGGCGCGGATTGAAGAGCAATGACGGGTAGTATCTGAGAAATCCCGAGCCACCGTCGCGTTATCTCCCGGTCCAACAACTCTTGGATATCCCGCAGGCCCTCTAGCTTGCAGCAGGCTATGTAACGAACGCGACATTGGCCGAGCGAAGTTCGGCATTGTTGTACGCCGTCGCCCGTCACGTGGAACTTTCCTTTTGCTTGAAAATTCCTTGGTGGTCATTGGCTTCTGCCCGCAAGCCGCAAGCATCCGTGCTCTGAAATGTGGAATGGTCGAGTCAATCAGTGTAGCGCGATGTCGCGTCAATCGTTCGACCGGATGGCTCTCATCGCACACTGCTGTGCCGCTCTTCTGGTCGGATTTGTTGTTGTTGTTCCCTGCTCTGGTTGGGCGCAGGACACCACCTCTGGTCAGGGCACACAGGTTCAAGGCAGTGTGCAGGAGTTGATGAAAGATGACCGGCAGTGGCCGATGGCGGCCAAGAACTATGCCAATACGCGCTACAGCAGCCTCGATCAGATCAATGCCGGCAATGTCGGCCAGCTGAAACTAGCTTGGAGCTTTTCGGTCGGCCCGGCGCGCGGGCAGGAGGCGGCGCCACTGGCAGTAAATGGGACCGTGTTCGTTGTCGCCCCGTATGACGGCCCCAATCCAAATCAGGTGTTTGCACTCGATGCCGTAACCGGCGATCTGAAGTGGTCCTATGCGCCGAAGCCGAATATCGCCGCCAAAGGGGTTGCCTGCTGTGATGTGGTCAACCGCGGTCTCGCCTACGACAACGGCAAGATCTTCCTGAACACGCTTGACGACTACTCGGTCGCAATCGACGCCAACACCGGCAAGGAGCTCTGGCACACCAAGCTTGGCGACATCAATCAGGGTGAGACGGTCACGATGGCGCCGATCGTGGTCAAAGGGAAGGTCCTGGTCGGGAACAGCGGCGGCGAAATGGGCGTGCGCGGCTGGTTGACCGCGGTCGACGAGACCTCGGGAAAGATCGCCTGGCGCGCGTATTCGACGGGACCCGATTCCGAGGTGCTGATCGGCGATGATTTCAACCCACACTACGGTTGGCTCAAGGGCAAGGATCTCGGGGTGAAAAGTTGGCCGCCCGACAAGTGGCAGATCGGCGGCGCCGGCGTGTGGGGTTGGATTTCATACGACCCCGATTTGAATCTTATTTATTACGGAACGGCAAATCCGGGCGCTTGGAATCACGAGGCCCGACCCGGCGACAACCTGTGGTCATCGAGCTTGTTCGCGCGCGACCCGGACACCGGCATGGCGAAGTGGGCCTACGCGGTCGGTCCGCATGATCTTTGGGACTACGACGAGATCAACGAAAATATCCTGCTCGATCTGCCCATCAACAACCAGACCCGCAAGGTGTTGGTTCACCCCGGTCGCAACGGCTTCATGTATGTGATTGATCGCGCGACCGGTGAGGTCTTGTCAGCCGATCCGTTCGATACCGTTAACACGATCAAATCGATTGACCTCAAGACCGGCCGGCCGGTTCTCAATGATGAGCTCACGCCAAAACTTGGCAAGACCGTCAAGGACGTGTGCCCGGCCTCGCCGGGCGCAAAGGACTGGCAGCCCGCGGCGTGGTCGCCGCGCACCAAGCTGCTCTACGTGCCGCATCAGCACATCTGCATGAATTTCCAGACCAGCGAGGTTGGTTACATCGCCGGTACGCCCTACGTTGGCGCAACAGTGGACATGTTTGCCGGCCCCGGTGGGCATCGCGGTGAGTTCATGGCGTGGGATCCGGTGGCGCGCAAAAAAGTCTGGTCCATCACCGAGAACTTTCCGGTGTGGACCGGCGCCCTGGTGACGGCCGGCGATCTCGCCTTCTACGGCACAATGGATCGCTGGTTCAAAGCGGTCGATGCCAAGACCGGACAGGTGCTGTGGCAGTTCCGCGCGCCGTCCGGGTTTGTCGGTCAGCCGACCACGTTCATCGGCAATGACGGCGTCCAATACGTGGCGATGATGTCCGGCGTAGGCGGATGGCCCGGTGTTGTTGCCAATGCCGAGATCGATCCGCGCGTGCGGAATGGCGCACTCGGCTTCACCGGCGCAATGCAAGATCTCCCCGCCCAAACTGTCGGCGGCAACAGTTTACTGGTGTTTGCGCTGCCAAAGACGCAGGGCGCAGCCACTCAGCCAAACCAAACAAATCCAGGCGCATCCAATCAAGGTAATGCTCCGACGGGTCAGTCGAACCATGCCCAATGAATCGCGTCGATCGGTCAGGCACACCTTCGCGTTGGGCGCGATGACGCTGAGCTGCCTGCTGGCCGGACCGACCTGGTCCGGTCCGGTCGATGCCACCGCATTTCGGGTATGCGCCGATCCCAACAATCTGCCGTTCTCGAACAGTGACGGTTCCGGCTTCGAAAACAAGCTTGCCCAGCTGATCGCCCAGGACCTCGGTCAGCATGTTGTTTACACCTGGTGGGCACAGCGGCGCGGTTTTATTCGCAACACGCTCAAAGCCCAAACTTGCGATGTGGTGATGGGCGTGCCCGCCAAGCTCGACATGGTGGAAGTGACGCGGCCCTACTACCGATCGACCTATGTGTTCGTGTCGCGCGCTGATCGTCACTACGATCTGACGTCAATCCAGGATCCACGCCTGCGAAATTTATCGATCGGGGTGCAACTGATCGGTGACGATGGCTACAACACGCCGCCCGCCCATGCGCTGGGTGAGCAAGGCATCATCGCAAACCTGGTCGGCTATACGGTTTATGGCGATTACCGCCGGAGCAGTCCGCCCGCCCGAATCGTCGAAGCGGTTGCGCAGGGCGATGTCGATGTTGCCGCGGTGTGGGGCCCGCTTGCTGGTTATTTTGCCCAGAGATCGGACATTCCGCTTCGGCTGACGCCGATTAGTGACACCGGCGCATTCCAACCGCTTATGTTCACGTTCGATATCGCCATCGGCGTGCGTAAGGGCGACCACGCGCGCCAACAAGCAATCGATGCCGCGCTTGCGCGCCACCAGCCCGAGATCCGCCAGTTGCTCGAAGCCTATCAGGTCCCGCTCGTGGGCGGCGATCAGACCGACGAGGCAAAGTAGGTGCGCAACACGGAGACCGCAGTGAGCCTTTGCGTTCAACCAATCATCGCCAAACGCGTCCTCGCGGCACTATCGGCAGTACTCACGCTGGCGATGGCGATGCTGCCGAGCCAAGCCCAACAATCCGCTCCTGCGGCCACAAGCGACAGCAGCGCCGGATTGCACGGCAAGCTGCTGCAGGTTCCGGTTACGACACTCGCGCCGGGCGGTACCAATCCGCGACCAACGATCAAGACGCCGCCGCTCGATGACCCTGCCGCTGCGCAGCGGGGTATGCAAGCCTTCAACGCGCTTAACTGCGTCGGCTGTCACATGGCCAATGGCGGTGGCGGCATGGGGCCGGCGCTGAGCAACAACTTCTTTATCTATGGCGGCGAGCCCGAGAACATCTATCTGTCCATCGCGCAGGGTCGGCCGAATGGCATGCCGGTCTGGGGCTCGATGCTGCCCGATCCGGTGATTTGGGATCTCGTTGCCTACATCACGAGCATCAGCAAGGCGCCGACGCCGCAATGGGGCACGACGGTTTCGGCATCGTCTCCGCAAATTCAGCAAGTTCCCGCCGAGGACCAGCAGACGGCCTCGCCGTGGGACAACACCGAAAGCTTCACCAAGGGCCAGAAGCCCGACTGAGACGGGTCGCGCAGAGGAATCGGATTGTGCAGGACCAGGCGACACCAACCGCACCACGTCGTTTCGCGGCCCTCGTTATGATCTATGCCATCGCACTTGTTGCGTGCGATGAGAACGTGCCCCAAGGCGCCGCGGAGAATTTGGGCGGCAATCCACGACACGGCGCCGCGCTCATCAACCAATTTGGCTGCGGCGCCTGTCACACCATTCCGGGCGTTGCCGGTGCGGGCGGCCTGGTCGGCCCACCGCTGACGGGAATCGCGCAACGGGTCTATCTCGCGGGCGTGCTGCGCAATTCCCCGGAGAACATGTCGGCGTGGCTGCAGGACCCGCAACAATTCGTACCCGGCAATGCGATGCCAAGGATGGACATCAGCCCGTCTGACGCGCGCGACTTGACGGCCTTTCTTTACACGTTGCGCTGAGAACGATTGATGCTGCCGGCCGCACAAGACATCACCACGGTCGCCCTCCGCCGAACCTCGCTGCTGCAGGTCGCTTGCGCGCGCATTCCGGACTTTCTCGCGCTCATGAAGCCGCGCGTAATGTCGCTCGTTTTGTTCACCGCGCTTGTGGGTTTGTTGACGGCCCCTGGCCGCGTGCATCCGGCCACTGGCATCATTGCCCTGCTCTGCATTGCGGGTGGGGCAGGGGCGGCCGGCGCGCTCAATATGTGGTTCGATGCCGATATCGACGCCGTCATGGCGCGCACCGCCCGCCGCCCGATTCCTCGCGGCCGCGTATCACCTGCACATGCTGCCACCTTCGGGCTCTCCCTCGCGGTCGCGTCCGTTGCGGTGATGGACCTGATGGTCAATCGCGTCGCAGCGGCCTTATTGGCGCTCACGATCTTCTTCTACGTCGTGATCTACACGATCTGGCTCAAACGCCGCACCCCGCAAAACATCGTCATCGGCGGTGCAGCGGGCGCCTGCCCGCCGGTTATTGGCTGGGCCGCGGCCTCGGGGCACATCGGCCTTGAGCCGCTGCTCATGTTCTTGATCATCTTTCTGTGGACGCCGCCGCATTTCTGGGCGTTGTCCCTGAACCGCGTGGACGAATATGCGCGGGCTGGCATTCCGATGCTGCCCATTGTGGCGGGGCGAACAGAAACCAAACGCCAGATCCTGGTTTACAGTGCGTTGGTGACGCCAGTCTCCATTCTGCCCTGGCTGATCGGACAGGCCGGACCTCTCTATCTGGCAACCGCGACTGCATGCGGGGCGGTGCTGATCGGGCTCGCGACGCAATTGCTGAGAAGCAGGAGTGATGAAAACCGCGCCGCAGGGCGCCTATTCGCATTTTCAATTTTCTATTTGTTCATCCTGTTCACCGCGTTGCTGGTCGGTTCAGCGTGAGCGCCGGGATAAAAGTTGCGGTGCTTGCCCTGGCGGCAACGCTCGCCGGATGCTCCGGCTGGCAATCCGCGCTCGACCCGCAAGGCCCGCACGCGCGGCAGATCGCCGATTTATTGTGGATCTTCATCGCCGTCTGCACGGCGATCTGGGTTGCTGTGTGCGTGGTCCTCTGGTGGGCCCTTCGCCGGCGCCGCGCCGAGAGGCCGGATCCGCTCGACCTTGCGCCGGCGCGGGAACGGCGTCTTGGTCACCTGGTCCTCGGGCTCGGAACTGCGACGGCCGTGGTGGTGATCGCCTTTGCGGTGATCAGCTTCCTGGCGCAGCGCAACCTGCAAGCGGCGACCAGCAATGCGCTGACAATCCATGTCATGGGCCACCAATGGTGGTGGGAAGTCACCTACCAAGACCCGGAACCGTCGCGCAGCTTCATCACCGCCAATGAGATCCATCTTCCAGTCGGTGTGCCGGCAAAGGTCGTGCTCGAGACCAATGATGTCATTCATAGCTTCTGGATTCCGAGTCTTGCCGGCAAGATGGATCAGATCAGCGGGCACACCAACGAGCAGGAACTGATCGCGTCGCGGCCCGGCATCTACCGTGGCCAATGCGCCGAGTTCTGTGGGCAGTCGCATGCCAAAATGGCGCTCCTTGTGATCGCCTCG
>JAFAXD010000516.1 GCA_019241285.1 Xanthobacteraceae bacterium
GCCGGTGGTAATGGCGTCGTTGTTGACGCGGGCGGTGTCATTCGCGCGGTCGGCGCGGTGCCCACTGGCACCGATCGCGACATCACCCTCGGTGTGAACCCCATTGCGCAAACCGACAGCAATGGAAATGTGACCGGATACACAACGGGGATCAGCGGCGACGGCTCGCTGCTGCGCGTTGCCAACGGCACCGTGGTGAATGTGACGCGCTTCTACGTACCCGGCCAATATACCGGCCCTGGTCCTCTACCGCCGGGCACAACGCCGCAAGGAACGTTCTCCGTCGGTGCCGGCGCGGTGATCGACGGCGGCAATGCCCTGACCCTCGACTCCAGCGGCGGCGGCGCGCTCGCCTCCGACGCCGTGCTCAGTGCCAGGAACTTCGACCTTGCCGGCTCCGTCATCAACATCGGTGGCGGCGGTTCAGGAATCGTGCTGAACGCGGCGGTGCTTGCGAACTTCAACAATGCGGTCTCAGTTCGTCTGCGCAGCGCTTCCGCGATCAATCTCTACGACGCCAATGGGCTGCTGATCGGCGATCCTACCCAGCCGATCGGCACGCTGACCTTCGACAGCGCCGGTCTGTACGGCCAAGGCGGCAGCACCACGGTCAACGCGACCAACATTGATTTATCCAACAGCCTCGGGGCCAACGGTGCCGGTATCACCGGTGCAGGGGGCAGGCTGATCCTCAACGCTGCGGCAATTCTCACTGAGGACGCCGGCGCCACGAGCCTGCGCGGTTTCGGCACGGTCATTCTCAACGGCGGGAAGGCCGTTGCGTTCAGCGGCGCCGGCGGTCTCGACGCCGGAACGGCCGACGTGCTGCTGTCTGCCCCTGTGATCCTGGTCAACGCTGGAGCGACGCAATCTGTCGGGACGTCCGGCAACGTCACCCTTGCAACCAGTGCGGGGGCGGCGCCCGCAAGCATGCCCAGCAATGTCGGCGGCGCATTCTCCATTACGGCCGGCTCGATCACCGACGATGCGGTGATCCAGGCGCTGTCCGGCAACGTCAAGCTCACCGCGACCGCTGGCGACGTCGTGCTCGGCACCGGCGCCTCGATCGATGCCTCCGGCTCGCAAGTCGCCATCCTCGACGTCGTGAAGGATGTGCGAGGGGGCCAAGTGTCGTTGGTATCCAACGCCGGCAATGTGGTGATCGGCCAGGGCGCAACCATCAGCGTCGCCGCGGCAGGCCTCGGCTTTGCGGGATCGCTCTCCATCACGGCCGCGAACAATGCGACGCTGGCCGGTACACTTGATGGGGGCGCCGCGTTCAAGGATTTAGGCGGCAACTTTACTCTCAACGCTGGCACGGTCACCCCTGGCAGCCAGCTACCGACGAGCTTCACCGGCAGCATCGCCGTCACGCTGCTGCAGGGCGACATCGTGATCGGGACTGCTGCCAACGCTCTGGCACCCGCCTTGAGCGCAGGCCAGATCGCGCTCACCGCGAGCAACGGCAGCGTGCTGGTCTATGGCAGCGGCGACCCGAGCAATCCCGCCCAACAGGTCACGGTCCTCGACGCCAGCGGCCTCAATGGCCAGATCGCACTCTATGGCGCAAATGGCGTCAGGATCGGCCCCGGCACCCGGCTCACGGCGGCATGGGTCGCGGACGATCCGCGCAATCCGAATTACGCCAATGGCGCCTCGATGCTGGTACAGAACGGCGGCACCATAACGCTCGGAACCACCGGCACGCCGGACGGTTCGCTGAACCCGGTCTATGGCTTTGAGAACGTGCCGATCTCAAGCGCGGGCGCAATTGCTGTCGCCTCCAATACCAGCTTCGATGTCAGCGGCGGGGCAGGAGGGCTCAATATCTCGAACACCGGTGGGCAGCTCACCCTGCGCGCGCCGATCTTGAGCAACGGCACCGTCAATATCAGCTTCAACGGCAACGTCGTGACCGCGGGCAACGGCGGCATGCCCGGCGCGGGGATCGTGGTCAAAGCCTATGCGGTCTGGAGCACTAACGACAACCCGGTCAACCCGGCCAACCTCGACCAGCATTTCGACGGCATCATCGATCCCGCCGGCTTCTTCGATAAAACCGGAACGCAGGTTGTCTTCCCATCGACTGGACCTGATGGGGTTTCGTCTATTTACCCGATCTCGATCTACGGCAACCTGGCTTCAGGGGCTTACGCGCCGCACGTCAACTTCTACCAAAACACGCTTGTCGGCTTCGTGCAGACCTTCAGTGTCACTCCGGGCGACCCGACAAGCTTTGCCGGTCAGAGCGTGCGCTACCGGCCCGAGATTGATCTCGTCAATCCGCGTACGGATATCAACGGCGGCAACATCAGTGTGCTGAGCAACTGGAATCTGGGCGGCGTAACGACGCTGCAAATCGCCAGCCAGAATGCGCCCTTGACGAGCTACCAGCCGGCCTATCGCACCAATACCGGCGAGCCCGGCGCGCTGACGCTGCGTGCCGCCAACAACATTGTCATCAATGCCACGATCAGCGACGGCTTCTATGAAACCTACGATGCGTTCAGTACCGACCCGACAGTCCAGTCCGATCTCATTGCCAACCTGATTGCCAACAATCCAGCCCAGGCGCCGACATCTGGGATCTTCGCACTCAACGCGACCTCGGCAGCAGGCCTGATGGCCATTGTTCCCGGCGTCAACAACGGCTCATTCTCCTACGATTTCGTGGCCGGCGCGGCATTCGGCACGGGCCTGGCGACGTCGGCCAATCCGGATGCCACGGCGTCCGTCGCGAACCCGGCTGCGGCCGGGATTTCCAGCGCGAGCATCATCATCGGCGGCCACTCGAGCTACATGGATACAAACACGAATTCTGCTCTCATCAATCCGCTCATCAATATCCCGACCCTGGTGCGGACCGGCACCGGCGCTATTGATCTGGTGGCCGCGGCAAATGTTGCTTTTGTTGATCAGACAGCGCCAGGAGCGGTCTACACCGCGGGTGCCCTGGTGACGCCGCCAGACTATTTTACGACGCCTGCTGTCCCCGCCAGTTACTTCGCGTCTCCGAACGGTCTCGTGGGCGGGCCGAGTTGGTCGAACGGCGGCGGCTCGGTGACAATCACGGCCGGAGGCTCGATCATTGGCATTGAGATGCCGACGGATGCCAATGGCAGCCAGACGGGCTTGCCGGGTGCCCCCACTGGCCAACTCTGGAGCTCCTGGTACATGACTTTCGGACTGTCCGCCGGCACAGCGACGCCGTTCTCCGGCTGCACCAGCGCGAGCACGGCCTGCCAGACCGCGGCCTGGGTGAATTTCAACACGTTCTTCCAAGGCTTCGGCGCGCTGGGCGGCGGAAATATGACGCTTTCGGCCGGTGCGGATATCGCCGACATCGGCGCCTCACTGCCGGAAACCCTGGTCGTCAGCGGCGGCACAGGGGCCCGCGACAAGAATAACGCTCTCATTCCGCCGACGGCCACTTATTATGGGGGCGGCAACCTGTTCGTGAAGGCCGACGGCAACTTGTTGAGCAGCGACTTCCTGGTCGGACGCGGCTCTGGGTTGGTCCGGATCGGCGGGGCGGCCGTGGCCGACCCGTTGAACCCGATCACGAATACCCCAACGCTCCTGACGCAAGTCACGAGCGGAACCATCGTCGGTCAAATCCCGCTGCCGTTGGTGCTTGCGGTCCAGGACGCGTTCGTCACACTGGACGCACGCGGCGCGATCACCCTTGGCAATATCTATGATCCTGCCTCACTGCCGTCTGACGTAACCTTACGGACGTCGATCAATAATCTACCGGGTGGCGGCATCTTCAGTCCCTTCGGAAGTTTCTTCACGTCCTTTGGTCCCAGCAGCGGCGTCGCGCTGACCAGCGTCGCGGGCGACGTGACCGCTTTGACTCTGTCCGTCGGCGTGGCGCAGAGCGGTGATCCGAACGTTGATGGATTGTTCCTTCACAACGATAGCGCCGTTAGTGTCCTCGTCGGTTTCCCGTCGTCGCTATTGCCGGCCAGGTTCGACCTGACCGCCGTGCGTGGCAATGTGGAACTCGGCACCATTGCCAATGTCGGGACACCCAATCTCGTCCCTTATCCCACGCAAACAGGCACCGATACCGGAACGCTCAATATCATTGCCGGACAGTCGATCAATCTCGGCGGCGGGATTGCCATGCCCGATCTCAACACGACGACCGGCCAATTTATCGGCAACTTCGGTGTTGTATCCCTCAACAACTACATCAGTCCGCTCGGCCTGCTGCTCCCGAACTTGACACTCGCGCTGCATGCCAACGATCCGGCGCCAGCCGTCATCGCGGCCGGGCAGGATATCACTGCCGTTGATGTAACAGGCGCCACCGGTGGCGGCCTGACGCTGATCAAGCCCGTGGAGATCGAGGCCGGGCATGACATTAACTTCGCCGAGAGCACAGCCACGACCTTTAGCGGCCCGCAGCGGCTGGCGTTTAGCTTCACTGGCCAGAACAACGCCGCCGGCGACATCACCAGCATCAGCGCCGGCAACGACCTGATCGGCGGCACCTATTTGCTGTACGGTCCCGGCACCTTGCTGCTGCAGGCCGGGCACGACATGGGGCCATTCCTGGAATCAACGTCGGGTCGCACAGGCAGGACGGTCGGCGTGGCGACGATCGGCAATGGCAGTGCCGTTGGCAATTCGTTTTCAGGGTCCCTCTCGCTCCCGCTCAAGCCTTATCTGCCGCCGCAAGGCGCCGAGGTCGACCTGTTGTTCGGTGTCAAGCCCGGTATCGACTATGCGGCTGCGATCGCGCAATATGTCGACCCGGCGCGCGCGGGAGCTGGCGGCATCGATTTCCTGGCCGACATCGCCTCCATTCTCGGTCAATCACGGGATCAGGCGTGGGCCACCTTCCAGACACTGGCGCCTGTGCGGCAGCACCTCCTGATCCAGCGCGCGTTTCTCGATTTTCTCACGCAAGTGGCGACGGACTTCAACAATCCCGCGAGCCCCTTCGCCAAGCAATACGGCCGCGCCTATCAGGCGATCTCGACCCTGTTCCCCGCGGGGGCCGGTTATACCAATAACAGCGGCGGCGGGAGTAACGGCGCAGCGGCGATGGTCGCGACCGGCCAGCTCAATATCGCGAGCTCCCTGCTCGAGACCCAGATGGGCGGCGACATCAACATCCTGGGGCCGGGTGGTAGCATCACCGTCGGCCATAGCTCGCGTGACGTTCTAGCGCCGAACCAGGAGGGCATCCTGACGCTCGCCGGGGGCACCATTCGGGCGTTTACCGACGCGTCGATCCTCGTCAACCAGAGCCGCATCATGACGCAGCAGGGCGGCGATATCGACCTGTTCAGCGCCAATGGCGACATCAGCGCCGGCGAGGGCCCCAAGACCTATGTTTCATCGCCCGCGGTCAGCGAGATCTGCACCGTCAGCGGCTACTGCTATGTCAATCCTCAAGGACTCATTACCGGAGCCGGCATCGCCGCGCTGGTCACCCTGCCGGGACAGGATCCGAAAAAGAGCAATGCAAACCTCGCCGCCCCACACGGCACGATCGATGCGGGAGCGGCGGGATTGCGCGCCACCAGCGTCAATCTGGTGGCGCAGTTCGTGCTCAATGCCTTCAACATCCAAGCCACAGGTACTGTGACGGGGCTCTCCTTTACGGCGCCGCCGAACGTCGCCGCGCTGACGGCGGCGAACAACACGGCGGGCGCCATGCAGGCAGCCATGCCGGCGCCGACAAGCAGCAACAACAACCAAGCCTCGATCATGATCGTCGAAATCGTCGGCTATGGCGGCGGGGACGCGAACGACACGCCGGACCAGTCACAACCGCAACAAGACACCAGAAAGCGCGATAAGCATCGCAGCGAAGTTGATGACAATTATAATCCTTACAGCCCGGTTCACTTGCTGGGTAACGGTGAGCTGACGGAGAAACAAAAGAAAAAACTCTCCGCAGAAGAAAATGACAGACTGGAGAAGGCGACTGGACGACTTGGCGCTCAGTAAAGACCGCTGCCGGTTCCGGTCGCCGTCGTGGCAAATCTTCAAGCGAAGCTCAGATCGCCGCGAAGCCAGCGACAGCAGATCGTCGACCCCGCTAGACGCCACGGGGCCGAGAAGGCAGCGGTCGCCACTGTCATGGCAAGATGGTTGCTGACGCGCTCAAACCAACACTTGTCCGTCGTCCCTCGAACGTCGGGGAAGCCGGTGACGACGGACGTCTAAACCATGATGCTTTGAGGTTAAATCAAGACACCAGCCAAATACATCGTCATTGCGAGCGAAGCGAAGCAATCCAGAACGGCACCTCAGCACTGGATTGCTTCGTCGCTTCGCTCCTCGCAATGACGAGTTCTGGAAACCTGCTCGAACTTGATTTCATCGCGCTCTGGCGGTATCGAACCGCCGGCTCGAACGTTAGTTCGTTCCGTCGCGCCCGCGGAGACCCGCCCGCCGCAAGGCATCTGCCAATGCTCCGTCCGAAGTTTTGGTATTGCGGCTCGAATCATTAGCGAAACTGCGCTTGGCGGCAGCGCGGTCGGTTCCGCCGGAACGAGGCGGCTGAGTGCCGATTTCGTCGCCGAGACGAAGCGACAGGCTGATGCGTTTGCGCGGCTGGTCAACTTCCAGCACTTTCACACGCACGATATCGCCCGGCTTCACCACGCTGCGGGGATCTTTCACGAACGTCTTCGACATTGCTGAGACGTGCACGAGGCCATCCTGGTGCACACCGATATCGACGAACGCGCCGAACGCCGCGACATTCGTCACGGTGCCCTCAAGCACCATACCCGGCCGCAGGTCGCTGAGTGTTTCGACGCCTTCCTTGAACTCCGCCGTCTTGAATGCCGGCCGCGGATCGCGGCCCGGCTTCTCCAGCTCGCGCAGGATATCCGTGACGGTGGGCAGGCCGAACTTGTCGTCGACGAAAACCTGGGGTTTGAGCGCGCGCAGAACGGGCGCGTTCCCGATCAAACCGCGAATGTCGCTCTTGGTGGCTTGCATGATGCGGCGCACCACCGGATAGGATTCCGGATGCACTGCGGAAGCGTCCAGCGGATCGTCGCCGCCGGAAATGCGCAAGAAGCCGGCGCATTGCTCGAATGCCTTGGGGCCGAGCCTCGGCACATCCATGAGCGCCTTACGCGAGCGGAACGAACCGTGCGCGTCGCGATATGCGACGATACTCTGAGCGAGCCCGGCGCCGATTCCGGAGACGCGCGCCAGCAGAGGCGGCGAAGCGGTGTTCAGATCGACGCCGACGCCGTTGACGCAGTCCTCGACCACGGCGCCGAGGGAACGCGACAGTTTGAATTCACTGAGATCGTGTTGATACTGACCGACGCCGATTGATTTCGGATCGATTTTCACCAGCTCGGCCAGAGGATCCTGCAAGCGGCGGGCGATCGAAACCGCGCCACGCAGGGTTACGTCGAGATCGGGGAGTTCTTCCGACGCGTAGGCCGAGGCCGAATAGACTGACGCGCCCGCCTCTGACACCACGACCTTGTGCAGCTTGAGATCGGAGAGCTTTTTCACCAGCTCGATTGCAAGTTTGTCGGTCTCGCGCGAAGCGGTGCCGTTGCCGATGGCGACCAGCTCCACCTTGTGCTCGCGCGCGAGTTTCATAAGGACGGCGAGCGCTTCGTCCCATCGCCGCTGCGGCTCGTGCGGATAGATCGTGCTGGTGGCAACGACCTTGCCTGTGGCGTCGACCACCGCAACCTTCACGCCCGTCCGGTATCCGGGATCAAGCCCGAGGGTCGGCCGGGGGCCTCCTGGCGCCGCGAGCAGAAGATCGCGGAGGTTAGAGGCGAAGACGCGCACGGCTTCCTCTTCGGCCGCGCTCCACAGACGCACCCGCACGTCGATCGACAGCGTCGTGAAAATCTTCGTGCGCCAAGCCCAACGTGCGGTCTCTACGAGCCATTTGTCGCCCGGACGATTCCGATCGGCGATGCCGAAGGCGTTCATGATGCGCAGCTCATAGGCGCTGACAGCCGGGCGCGTCGCCGCATCATCCGGCTCGATGGCGAGATTGAGGATGTCTTCCCGTTCGCCGCGGAACAGCGCCAGAACGCGATGCGATGGCATCTTGTTCAGGGGCTCCGAAAATTCGAAATAGTCCTTGAATTTCGCGCCCGCTTCCTGCTTGCCGTCGCGCACGGCGGACTTGAGGCGGCCATTCGCCCACAACTCCTCGCGCAGCGCGCCAATGAGGTCCGCGTTCTCCGCGAACCGCTCAACCAGAATGGCGCGCGCGCCCTCCAATGCTGCTGCCACGTCGGCGACATTCTTGTCGGCCGAAACAAATGGCGTCGCACTTGCCTCAGGCGCGTTCCGAGGCTCCATCAGCAACAGGTCGGCGAGTGGCTCCAGACCCGCTTCCTTGGCGATCTCGGCCTTGGTGCGGCGCTTCGGCTTGTAGGGAAGATAGATATCTTCAAGCCGGCTTTTATTCTCGGCGGCCATAATCGCCGCTTCAAGCGTCGTGTCGAGCTTGCCCTGTTCGCGCACCGAGTCGAGGATAACTTTGCGCCGGTCCTCAAGCTCACGCAGATACCGCAGCCGCTCCTCAAGCGTGCGAAGCTGTGCATCGTCAAGCGATCCAGTGACTTCCTTGCGATAGCGGGCGACGAACGGCACGGTTGCACCGCCGTCGAGCAACTCGACGGCAGCCTGGACTTGCTGCTCTTTGACTCCGAGTTCTGCGGAAATTCGCGCCTGTATAGAAACCACCAAAAGCACCTCATCGCGGATTTTGAGAGGGTGACCGAACCGGGCAGCGGATATGGACCGCACACTCTTGATTCTTCAAGCCGCTGGACGCTTCAGCCTCAGTTGCGAAATGCCGCATGGGCTTTTTCATGCGCGCTTCCATTCACACTCTGCGTGAGGCCCGTGACGCACATACGGCCAGCGCTTGACGCTCATTCCTTCGCCACGTGCCATCTCGACCAACAAGTTCGTTGACATGCCCGAAAGCAAAACGCCTAGGCTCGCGTGTTGTCGGACCGGGATGTGTCTCCGGCCAAGCACGGGCTCGAACAAGAGCCGGGCTATTTGACATCGTGTAGCTTGCGAAAAGACGAAACGGTCGACGTCCTGCAATCCCATCCACGCAAGTTTTCATAGTCATTATAGAAAAACGTCATCTATGCGAGCGGCCATTTCGTGGCCTGCCCCCGTTTTCGTTGACAGACCGAAACTCTCCGCCTGCGAAACCGGGTGCAGGCCATCATCAATGGGGAGAAAGGACATCGATGTGGGCAGCGTCATCAATGGGTGGAAAGGACATCTATGTGGGGGAGCGTCATCAATGGGTGTATGTGGGGGAGCGTCATCAATGGGGAGAAAGGACATCTATGTGGGGGAACATCATCAATGGGTGGAAAGGACATCTATGCGGGGGAACGTCATCAACGGGTGGAAAGGACATCTATGTGGGGGAGCGTCATCAATGGGGAGACAGGACATCTATGCGGGGAAACGTCATCAATGGAGAGAAGGAGATCTTTGCGGGAACGTCATCAATGGGTGAAAGGACATCTATGGGCAGAGGTCTACGGACTGGCGAATCCGCTTGGCTTGCATATTCAATAGCTGATATCTAGATATCTTTCGGAGATATCCAAAAATGGCGCTTTTCATTCGTGACGCGGAGGTGGACGCCCTAGCGGAGGAGGTCCGTAAGGTCACCAACGCGAAAACTAAGACCGAAGCGGTTCGGCGCGCGCTTGAAGCGCAATTGGCGAATGCGCGTCGCGCCCTGCCGCTTCGGGAGCGCTTGGCGCGCTCCAAAGCACTGGCCGACGCAATGGGACCGAGTGACCCCACCTTCGATATGAAGGCCTATACGAACGAGATGTGGGGCGACGACTGATGTTCATCGATGCCTCCGTTATCGTCGCCATTCTCGGGCGCGAGCCGGGCTACGAGGAAATCGAAAAGCGCCTCGCGTCGACCGACGGTCCATTCTTCGTTTCGCCATTGGTGAAGTTCGAGGCGACGGTAGCTCTTGCGCAACAGAAGGCGCAGGGGAACGCGAAGCCAACAGGCGATCTCCTGCTCCGGGCGCTTTGGGTAGTGGAGACGTTTGTTGAGGATCTAGGCGCGGACGAGGTTGCGATTTCAGCGCAGATCGGGCGATCCGCAATCGAGGCGGGCGCAGCCTATGGGAGGGTCGTCGGCCAGGTTGCCGATCTCAATTTTGGTGACTGCTTTGCTTACGCGTGCGCAAAAGTGCTGAAGGTCCCGCTGCTCTATAAAGGCAACGACTTCGCTCAAACCGATCTGGCCTGACCCTCAGCGTCCCGTTTCCAAAGGTCTATCGGCCAGACGATTTCGCTGCCCGGATTGGTGGCGGGCCTCCCGGGCCAAGTTGAGATGGCTCATCCAGACCCGCATCAGACCAGCCATGTTGAAAATCCGGCGACATACCGGGGTCCTGCCCGGACGCCAGTTGGTTCCACAGCTTGAACTGATCGGAGCGGGCGGAATGGCCGGCGCAGTCGAACGCAATCTTGGCGGATCGCAGCGTCGCCATGTTGCAATCGGCGATCAGCACCGTCTCGCCCTCCACCGGGCCGGCGATCACGTCCCCGAACGGATCGATGATGGCGCTATGGCCCGCGTAGTCGTGGGGGAGAAAATCGCGGTACTTCTCCGGGATGGCGCTCCGGCTCAACACCGCCCCAGCACACACCACGAAAGCGCCGGTCTGTGCCGCAAAGGCGCGCGAGAGCAGGTGCTGGCGCGCCGCCTTCGCGCCGGCCCGGCTCGGTCCCGGCGGCTCGCCGCCCGGCCAGCTTGCCACATGAACCTGGCTGCCTTGCTCGGCGAGCGCGTAGGTCGGCAGCACCATCTGGTGCTCGCTCCCGGTCAATCCGCTCAGGCCGCCGTAGGGGCGGTCGTGCACCCGGAGCTCGACCGCATCGCCGTCGGCCCAGACGGAGCGCTCATGCGGCGCCGGCTTGAGTTGCCGATGGCGACCGAGGATCTGCCCCTCGGCGCCGATGAACAGCAACGTCGCGTAGGCCGAGCCGCGCGTGTTGGTGTCACGCTCCGATACGCCGATCACGACGTCGATCACCTTCTCCTGCGCGACCGCGCAGAGCGCATCGGTGACCGGGCCCGGAATCTCGATTGATTGGTCGAGATAAGCCGACGCGAGCTCCCACCAGAGCGGTGACGCGGACGATGCCAACGCATGAATCGGATAGCCGGGCAGCCACGCCTCGCCGAACGTCGCCAGCATGGCGCCTTCGCCGGCGGCCTGCTTGATCAGGTTGACGGCTTTCTCCAGGCTTGCGTCGCGGTTGAGGAAGATCGGCGCGGCCTGGACCGCGGCGACGCGAAGGATCCCGTTGTCATCCATGACGTCGCGTCCGCCCGGTGAGTTGTTGTTTGATCAGGGCGCGGCGGCGCGGTCGATGTGTTTGGTCGCGCCGGAACGTCCCGTCTTCTCCACGTCGACGATCAGGGTCGGGGCGATGCGCGCCCAGATGTGATCGAAGATGCGCTTCCAGCTGTCGCAGTAGACGCTCGGATTGTCGAAACCGCGCTCTTTCGACCAGCGCTGCGCCAGGTGGCCGCCGCCACAGGAATCCAGATATTCGCAGGCGCGGCAGGTGTCGCACAGGCTGGTGCTGGCTTCGAACGCGCCGCGCCAGCGCGGGTCGGCCTGCACGTCCTGCAAACTGTTTTGGCGCACGTTGGAATTGCTCGACGTGCTCCCGTCACCGATGATGCGCAAGACATCGAGCGGCTCGAGCGAGCCGTCGGTCATCAAGGTGACCGTGTCGATCGGGCCGAGGCCGATCGTGTCGGACATCGCCATGTTGCCGACCAGGCCCTGGATCATGGCGTCGAGCGTGCTGATGCGAACACCGCGCTTCGCGTAAGTGTCGTACCAGACATCAAATAGTTTGATGAAGTAATCGGCGATCGGCGGCGGGTTGTCGGCGTGCGTCGCGTCGGGCGGCAGAATATCGAAGCGCTTGAAGCCGAGCTCGTCAACAACATAAGCAAGCACGCGCTGCGGATCGGTGGCCGGGTTACACACCGAGATCAGGCCGGGCTCGAGGCCGGCATGGCGGAGGACCGTAATGCCGCGCACAGTGTCGGCATGCGTGCCCTTGCCTTTGAAGTCGATGCGCGTGGCGTCGTGAATATCGGGCGGGCCGTCGACGCTGACGCTGACTGCGATCTCGTAGCGCTTGAAGATGTCACACCACGCCGGATCGATCAGGATCGCGTTGGTAGTGACGCCACGCTCGATCTGACAGCCGGTGCGTTGCTGGATCGCGTCCAGCCGCTTCTGAAAATCGATGAATCGGTGCTTGGGGAAGAGCAGCGGCTCTCCCCCGTGAAACACCAGCATGAAGCATTCGAGCTCGTGCGCCCGGATATGCTCCTCGAGCCGCTGGCAGAACGCCACCTCGGACTCGACGCTCAGCACCGCCGGCTTCTTGTAGACGTCGGCGTCGCGAAACCAGTAGCAATAGGTGCAGTTGATATTGCAGCGCGACGCGAGCTTCACCAGCACGAAGGTGAAGACTGGAACTTCTGCCGGCAAGAAGCTCGCGTTGCGGCGATCCGCTAAGTCGTGCGGCTGGAACTGCTCCGGCATCACCAGCGGCGGTACCAGCGACGATAGCCCCAGAACCGGCGATAACCCCAGAAGCGACGGTAGCCGCGGAAATAGAACCGGCGGAACCAGGCGGTCTTGATCGGGCGCTGGTCGTCCGCAGCCGCCGCATCGGGAGCCTGCCCATCCTCGATAATGTCGTTGAGCGCCGGATTGGTCGACTTGATCTTCACGTCCGGCTTGTCGTCGCCGCGGGTGAGCGCGTCGGCGCGATTCGCGCCGAGCAGGTAGGCGGCCCCAAAGCCCAGGCCCATGAAGTTAAAACGATTCAGTAGACCGCGCCGCGAGAGCCCGTTCTCGTTGAGCTCCTTTTGGACGCGTTTAGCTTCCTGCTGCACTTTATCAAGTTCGTCGGACATTGATCGACTCCTGGCGTGCCGGTCATCCGTATCTGCGCCGCCCACCGGATTATTGGCATGAGCCGCCGGCAAATTTCAAGGCTGCGAATTGCATAGGAGCGAACGGTTGCGCACAGCGGTGCGGAGGAGTCCTCGTCATCGCCCGAACGCGGGCGATCCAGTCACCGCCGAGTCCAAGCTTCACTCCTTACGTATCGGCTGCGGCGGACTGGGTGCTCCGTATTCTCGCAGTGGATTGAGGTGGGAGAGGTTCGGTGTTCATATCGGGAAACAGCCAAAATTTGATGGCCGTCACAGATTTCCGTTCGGTGCTGTGCCCTGGCTGCACGTGATGCGGGGACTTGTTTGCAGGCGGGGCTTGATGGCGTAGCCTTTACCAGGCGTGCCGACCCTTTCATTTACACTTTTTTACTTGACCGCGGTGGCACATTGCCTGTGGGTGCGCTGCGCAGACGGACGACGTGATGCTCAAGGATGGGAGAGTCTATAGCCCGCCCCGCCGGCGCTTGACGCGCTGGCTTCTCGATGCCGGCCCCGACGTGCCGCCGGAT
Source organism: Xanthobacteraceae bacterium (assembly GCA_019241285.1). Lineage (GTDB taxonomy): Bacteria > Pseudomonadota > Alphaproteobacteria > Rhizobiales > Xanthobacteraceae > JAFAXD01. The sequence goes on from JAFAXD010000516.1 coordinate 13,524, forward strand.
ATCCGGGTCAACCTGATCGGCAGTCTATTTTCATCGCTCCCCGTGTTTTTCGGCGGGGTCATCAACACGGTGCTCGTGTCGGCCGTGATCACGCTGCGGATCCCGCGCGCGCAGTTCATTGCCTGGCTGGCGCTGGAGCTCATCGTCTGCGGCGGTCGCCTCCTTGTGCTGCTGCACGCGCGCAATGCGGCGAGCGAGGCGCGCGGCACACCGACCGACGGTTACGTTGCGCTCGGCCTGTGTTGGGCGTGCAGCGTCGGCTACGGCACGTTCATCAGCATGATCAGCGGTGATTGGGTCGTTGCGACGCTCGCCTGCGTTTCGTCAGCCGCCATGGTCGGCGGCATTTGCTTTCGCAATTTCGGCGCCCCGCGTCTCTCAGCAGCGATGACCGTGCTTAGTCTAGGGCCCGTCCCGCTCGGCGCCATTTTTGCCGGCGAGCCGATCTTATGGGTCACCTTGCTGCAGACCCCGCTCTATCTGTTCGCCATGACGGCCGCGGGTTATCAGCTCAATGCCAACCTGGTCGCGACCATGCGGGCCGAGCAGGACAATGAACGCCGCGCACGCCGCGACGCCCTGACGGATTTGTTGAATCGCAACGGATTGGAGCGCGCGATCGAGGCGAAATGGTCGCAGCGCCAGTCGGGGACGGAGCAGTTTGCCTTGCTCTACATCGACCTCGACGGATTCAAGGCGGTCAACGACCGGCACGGGCACGCGATCGGCGACCGGCTGCTGCAGAGACTCGCCGACCGACTGAAGGGTCTGGTGCGCCAGGATGACGCCGCCGCGCGCGTCGGCGGCGACGAGTTCGTGGTGTTCTCCGAAGTCAGTGATCGGGGCGGTGCACTCACGTTCGCCGAACGCCTGATTGTGGATCTATCCGCCCCGTTCGAGTTGGGAAACGGCCTCGCGCCGTCAGTGGGCGCATGCATCGGCATTGCCCTCGCCCCGCAGCATGGCCGCGACATGGTGAGCCTGCTGGCGGCCGCCGACATTGCGCTCTACGAAGCAAAGTCGCGCGGCCGTTCGTCCTGCATCATCGCGTCGTAGCGGACGTCGCCTCCTTGGTCATCGACGTACAGATTCGTCATTGCGAGAAGCGAAGCGACGAAGCAATCCAGAGCGGCCCTTCAGATTTGATTACGCCATCGGGTTTCTCTCTGGATTGCTTCGCTTCGCTCGCAATGACGAGAGGTTTTAGCGCGCCGACTCGAACACATCGTTGATGATCTTCTCATCGGTGATCCCAAGTCCGGCAGCATTAGGTTGCTGAGCGCCGGATTTCGGCAACCCGTACATCGCCTCGATGGTGCGCAGGATATTCACGTGGGTGATGCCGCGGCCCTCCGGGTATATGCCGGGGCGGATGTGCGCGCCGGCGAAGATGGTCACCACGCGGTTGCGCAGATCGAGCAGAAGCTGACCAAGCCGGCTCGGCGGCGGGTAGGTTGTTCCGGGATTGGCGAAGGGCGTGGTCAAGCCGGCGTAGCCGAAGGTGTCGTCGTTCTCATCGAAGGTGACGATCAACAAACTGTTGTGGGTCTTCGCCCATTGGTAATAGGCGTCGAGATGTTGCTTGAGCCAGTTGTCACCTGTCGGGATGCTCTGCGCCGGCGCACCGTTGTGCATGTCATTGAGCAGGTTCGGAATGACGAACGCGACCGTGGGCAGCTTGTCGAAATCGTTCGGAAAGTCGACGAAGCGCAGATTGGATGAGGTCTCGACCGTGCTGCCGTTCGGCACATTGGCGAAGCTGATCCAAGGTACGTGCTTGCGCGCATAGATGCAGTCAACCTTGGCACAGTTCTCCGGACCGATCACCCCGGCGTAGCCGATTTCCGGCAGGCTTTCCGAATAGCCCTTGAAGCTGAGGCCTTTTTTGATCAGCTGCTCACCGAGATTGCTGGCTGCGAAAGGGTAGTCGGTGTGGTTGGCCTTGCTCGGCACCTGATCGAAGAAGCCCACATTGTGATTGCTGCCGGAGAACAGCCAGAAATAGTTGCCCTGGCTGAAGTGCTCTTCGGCGAACATCTGATCGAACACGGCGCCTTCAGCGGCGAGCTGGCGCAGATAAGGCGCGGCTGATTGTTCGCCAAGAATCTGATCGAAGTCCTTGTTCTCCATCACGACGACGACAACGTGGTCATAAACCGGGAGCGGGGAGGGCATGGGTCCGGGTTCTGCGGCGACAACCGCCGCGGACCAGAGCGCATTCCAAATCAAGAAGAGCAATGCCAGACTGCGCATGAGCGTTCCTATACGAATCCCGCGATCGCGCTGCGGGCCAGCGCGCCGAGAATGACGATAAGCCACGGTGGTGTCTTCCAGAAGACAAGCAGCAGAAACGCCACCAAGCCGACCGCGAAATCGGCCGGCCCGTTGATGGCGCTGGTCCACACCGGCGTATAGAGCGCGGCGAGGAGGAGACCGACCACGGCGGCGTTGACGCCCTTGAGCGCGGACTGAATGTCGGTGCGCTTGCGCAGATCGGTCCAGAACGGGAGCGCACCGAACAGAAGCAGGAACGACGGCAGGAAGATCGCGATCAGGCAAATGAGGCCGCCGAGCAAACCGTTGGGCGGGGGCTGCATGGCGGTTCCGAGGTAGGCCGCGAAGGTGAATAGCGGACCGGGCACCGCTTGCGCCGCGCCGT
>JAFAXD010000672.1 GCA_019241285.1 Xanthobacteraceae bacterium
GACATGGTGCAGCGCGCCTCCCGCATCGTCGTGCGCGAAGATTTCGCCAAGGTCGGCCAGCGCGTCATCATCGTCGCCGGCATTCCGCTGGGAACGCCCGGCGCCACCAACATGGTGCGGATCGCGTTTGTGGGGGCGGAGGTGGCGCGAGAGTAGGGGTTAGATCAGTGCCTGAATGCGATCCAGACCGTGAGTAAAATTCCCAGGAACGACATCACGAACGCAGCAACGGCTGCCCGGAACGCCCATTTCGCATACCACTGAGTTTGGATTTGACGTCGCTCGCGATCTCGTTCCTTTTCGCGAAGCCATTGGAATGCCGCATCCCGTTTGGATTCGGTTTTAATTCCGACATCGGTAGCGCGGCCCTGCTAAGCTATTGCGTACGACCCCCTCGCCGATCCGCTCAAACTCCAACAGCCAAGTATCTGTGTTGGCTTCCATAGGCCTTCTTTCATTTCGATGTTGCAAACATCGACACCTTCTATCACAAAACCGGCTACAGCGTCCTGCACCGGCGTCAGGAAAATAGATGATCCGGCAAAGTTTCCGGCGATCTGAAACCACGTGGTCTGGCTGCGTTCGCGCGACGGACGCGTGCCCTGGTGTTCCGGCAAGACGAGCGGGGTGACCAGTGGCCAAAATCATCGTGCGAGCCAATCTCGACCTCTCCCGTCCTATAAGCCGGGCATTTCACGTGCTCCGAAGTGCATTGTTAAATCGCGAAATTGCACAAACTGGATTTACAGTAGTGACCCACCTACGCTGATGTCAGGCGGGAACAGACAGGAAAATGGGGGGAGACCATGAGGATTGAGCACACGCAGCTCAACGCGCGAGGCTCCGCGGTTACGCTATGTGAGAACAGAGCACCGACGATGAGCGAGTGGATTGAAGCGCGCCGGCTCGGTTGCGAGATCATCGCTGCGGTTGAGGACCGCGCAGCGATTATCGCGCAAAGAAACCTCGATCCCGCCTTCTGTTTGCCTGCAGCCAATTGGGCGCCGGACGCACCTAATGATTATCTCGATGCATACCGACTGTTGCGCACGCTGGACTGGAACGAGGTGCGACACTTGAGGTTGCGGTGCCAAATCTTTTCAGGATTCAGTTTGCTTCACATGCGGACGAGTCGAGGACTTCAATCGACATTTGCAGTGCCGAAGGACCTGCACATCGATCCCGAGCCGCCGACGGAAACATTGGACTATTGGCGCCTGCTGACCCAAGGGTTGCCAACGCGTCGTGTTTTTCACCCGCCTTGCGCACTTGGCGAGATCGGATGGCGCATTGATGACGGCGTCATCATGAACTACGAGACCTGCGTTTATCAGGAGCGTCTGACGTTGCTGCATCGATCCGGCATACTGGATTGGCTTGAGCAACTTGGTCGACCACCCCGCATACTCGAGATTGGCGCCGGCCACGGCGCTCTAGCCTGCGCGCTCATGTCGACGTTCCCTGGCTGTCAGTACACGATTTGCGATTTGCCCGAGTCACTACTTTTCTCTGGTCTCTACCTGACACTCGCGGCACGCCAGCGCTGCGCGCTGCTGTCGAGGGTAGCGGTGCCGATCCAAGGCGTCATTGAGCTCGTGCCTAACTACCTATTCGAGGATCTTTGCGCAGCGCACCGTTCATACGATCTCGCGATAAACGTCCTTTCCATGTCCGAAATGTCGGAGGTGCAGGTGAAGTGCTATGGCCGAGGGATCGCGGCTATGCTCGGGTCCGCAGGCGTATTCTTCGAGCAGAACCACGATAACCGCCCCGTTGGCCTGGGCTTTGCCGCGAATGTCTTAACAGACGTGTTTCCGACCTTTCGCGAGATCGTTGCTGACGACATTCCGTTGACGCAGGGGCGCCCGCATTTATGGTCAAATGCTAAATCGCAGATTAGTTGACCAGATCAACGATGCCGCACGAGAGCGTTGTTGTCGTGGTAAGGCCTAGCGTGTCTAACAATAAGTCGTCTCATCGCCCAGCAACGAGGCATTCTTGGCAGCTGATACCCGGCAAAGATTAGGTTTATGCGACCGCAAGTTTACAGTCTGACATCTAGAATCGTGGCCGCCTCTCGTCCCGCTAGACAAATACACCTTGATGAAACTGGATGATCGCGTTGGGCGAGCGATAGTACTCGTTCAGTTGCACTAGCGAGAGCGGCAGATCTTCATAAGCGTGCCAGATTTTGATCGGCCCGAAAAAGCCGCGGTAGAAGGCTGGGCGGAAATTCCAGTTTAGCGGAAGAATGAATGGCGTTCGGTCCCATTCAGCGACGGCCCTGACAAATGCCCCCTGGTCCTGAAAGGGCGCGATATCCAATTTCCCATCCATCGTTATGTGATCGATGGTCGCGTCAATTTGCGGCGTCAGGTCCACCCATCGGTCGAAAACGTCTTGCGCCTCCCGGGTAAAGAAGATGACGCCAGTCGAGTATTCGACAGTGTCGTCCTTAGGCAACCCCCGATAGCGCCGTGCCCAGGGGCACTCGCAGATACAACATGCTATTCCGAAACGCGCCGCTTGGGAGAAACCGTAGTCGAGACGATCCAGCACGATTGTGTCGGCGTCTAGAAACAGCGTTTCGTCGAACGGAGAGTCCGCCATGATGCGCGATTTCTCGAGCAAGCCTTTGAACTCATCCGTTTCAGTCGGCAGCCGCACGATTTCATAGGAAAGCTCGGGATGAATATTTTCGAGCGAAGCAATGGAGCGCTGCAACGCATTTTCGGCGCGCTTTCCCCAAACGATATAAAGGACACCCCGCGACATATTCGCTAATCGTACGCCCGTATAATCCGAAGTCACGAGTTTACTGTTACATCTGACAAGAAACTTGTTCCTCCGAACAACTGGCACGGACAGACGCAAGCCGCGCCACCGAAGCGCACGAGTGATGAGCACTACGTGAGTTGATGAAGCTAATCAGAGAAGAGCGCCAGAACATGGATCGGGTGTCGCTGTAAAGCTAGATATCGCGGCCTTCGACCTTGTCCGTGAGGGCTTTGACGTGCTCGGCCACGCCCTTAAGGTGCGGGTGTACGGCCAACGCTTTGCGATATGCTTCGAGCGCATGTTTGTCGTCGCCGACCTCCTCCAGAATCGTACCGAGACCGGCAAGTGCGCCGAAGTGGCGAGGTTCCTTGGTTAGGACGTGCTCGATATCGGAAAGCGAGTCGCTATAGTCCTTCTTCAGGAAAAAGATCGTGGCCCGCCGATTCCACGCTTCGACGAATTCCGGCCGGATCTCAATGATGGCATCAAGCAGCCGGAGCGCGAGGTCGTAGTTTCCTGCATCGCTCGCCTGCTTGACGCGCGTCATCAAGAGATCGACGGTGTCACTCCCGGACGCTTGCCATAAGGCCCAGATCCGATCCTCGATCGCTTTCGCGCTTGTCTCATCGGGCGCGACCTTGAGGGCCCCGAGGAGAAACTCGAGATTCCCTGCGTAATCGCCCCGCCGAGGCTGGGGCACATGGGCCGGCGGCTGGACGAGCGGGGCGCCAGGGGGGGTCTGCGCTCCAGTGGGGCCGGAAAAACCAGCCCCCAGGGCGACCGCGGCGATCAGGATCGATGGCGTCAGGCGCATAGGTCCAGTCTAAAACGACTATGCCGCCAAGCAAGTTCCAGGCCGTCAAACCGGCGTGAGGCGGCGATCAGCCCTGGCGAGCTTTGAAGCGACGCTGCGTCTTGTTGATGACGTAAACCCGCCCCTTGCGCCGGATAATGCGATTATTGCGATGGCGCCCACGGAGCGATTTGAGCGAGTTGCGGACCTTAATGACCTAAACCTTTCGTTTGCCCGCATACGGGCCCATGTTCGGAATTGGCGGGGACCATAGGAACCCGAGGGGGTGCCGTCAATCTTGCGGGCGGTCGAGGACCGGGTGCCCGGCGGCCCGAAAAGGAGAACCGGGAAGGCGCTTAGCGCGCCGCAAGGCCCGCCGCCGCACCGAAGCGCGTCGCGGCCGTTGCCACCGGCGCGGTTCCTCCCCGCGCAGCAAAGCGACCATCTGCGGGACGCATCGCTGCACATCGTACTGCTCGACGGCCGTGCGGCGGGCGCGCGTGCGAAACTCGGCAAATCGCCGGGGATGCATCAATGCCTCGATAACGCGCTCGGAAATTTGCTCGACGTCGAAGAACGGGACAAGGATCCCGTTCTTACCGTCGATGACTTCGCGTACAGGGGGCGTGTCGGAGCCGATCACCAGACATCCCGCACTCATCGCCTCGATCATCGACCAGGACAAAACGAACGGGTAGGTGAGGTAAACATGCGCCGATGAGATCTGCAGGACACGCAGGAAATCGGCGTGTGGTAATGCGCCAGTGAAATGCACCCGGCGCGGATCGATGTGACTGGCGACCTCCTTGAGAAACAATCCCTGCCACGTCTGCCCCGCAGGAGGCTCGGCGCCATAAGAGGTGCCGTGACCCCCGACAATGAGGACGTGCGCACGCGGTCGCGCGTCCAATATGCGCGGCAAGGTGCGCATAAAGATGTGATACCCGCGGAGCGGCTCGAGATTGCGCGCGGCGAACGTGACCACTTCGTCTGCCGGTGTGAGAATCCGCCCCGACGGGAGGCGATAGGACGCGTTTGGATCAGGCGCAGCTCGATTGACGTCCACCCCCTCGTGAATGACCGTGATCCGGTCCTGATATTCGTCCGGATAGGTGGAGCGCTGCCAAGAGGTGGGTGACATTCCGAGATCGCATTCGGCAAGGGCGAGCAAGGTCGCCGCGTTCTTGAGATGAACTCCCACATAACCGTCAATTCCGAACGCCGGAAACTCGGGGTCGAAGGCGATATCGCTGCTTTTGCTCCGATAGTAGTACTCGCAATAGACAATGAGCCTTGCGTCGGGAAAGATCGCGCGTACCGGCAGGCTTTCGCCCCAGCCGGGGTGGACGGCAACAACATCAGGCAGGAACCCATCCGCCTTCAGCGATGTCAAAGCATACATGACCTGTTCGGCGCGACGGCACTCCACGTCAAAGCGGCGCGCAAAAGGGTGCGTCGGGCGCACGTCACCCTCCGGCATCGCGTATTTCAATAACCTTACGCCGTTCATCGGCCGCGACGTGTGCGTGCCGATCCCCGCTATTTTTGTACTCGGATCGCGGGCAAGCACGCGCACAGCATGAATGAACTGGGCGGGAAAGTTGTTGTGCACGAAGAGAAAGTTCATCAGCGGAGGCGTCTCGAATTACGCAGGTGCGGCCCCGGCATGTGCTGCGCCCGGCTGCAGGGTCGGACGTTGACGAACACGAACGTCAAAGCGGTGTTAGCACAAACGTCAACATAAAGGTAACAAAGGAAATGCAGAGTGCCTCGCAAGATAAGAGTGGTTGGAGGAGGGCACGCTTGACCCTAAATAGGGCAACCAATAGTACTTCTTCACGATTGATAGAGAGGCGACCGCCATGGAGGAGCAGACGACTGATTTGGGCCTGCAAAAATCGGTCAACCTCGAGCGGGGCATCTTCATCGTTCGCTATTCGGCCGCCGAAGACGAGGCATTTCCGCCGAAAGTGACCATCGGTTCGGGCCCAGGCAGCGAGGCCAACGTACTTCCCGTTTTGCATCCTGAGGAACAGGAGCCGGTTCTCTGGCAGCCGGGAACGGCGCTTGTGGTTCAGGCGGTCGAACCGGGACTACTGCTGGTCCAGGTAGCTCCGACGCGTCCACGGGGATCGGCCGTAGCGACGGTCAAAATCGAGACGCTCAGCCAGGGAAAGCCGGGTGTGAACGTGACGCTCCCGGATCTGAGCCACGGTGCTTCGGTTTCTACCGAACCCCGTGCCGCTGAATTTTCCACCGACGATTTCAGGATGCTCGGCCACGTGGCTGGCCGAGGCGATGTTTTCGTAGGGGCAAACGAGTGGATCGGCGGCCCTGCGGCTCCGTCGAGAATCGAAGGGCTTGCGATTGAATGGCCGACACGACCGCGAGGGTTGACGCTCCGGTATGCGGTCACAACGCCAAGGCCTGACGTGACATCGAACGCGCCTGTGGAAGTCGGGACGTTCGTTGGTAGCCGCGGGCACGCTTTGCCACTGCTCGGCGTCATGTTCGAACTCTCCGGGACATCAGCGCCACGGTACGAGCTCGTCGCCGAAACGGCATTCCTAGGGGCTCCAATTACCCGGGCCCGTGGCGACAAGCTCACGTTAACCGGGCCGACGGGTCGCGAAGCGCTGGTTGGGATCCGCTTGAAGATCGAACAGATTAGCGGCGCAGCTCAACCCAAGAGCCCGCCGCCCAAGCCAGCGCAGGCAACCACGCCGGGTCGAGTCCGAGTATTCCGGAGCACCAATAAGGGGTAGCACAGCGCCCTACGATTCTCCGGCCGCGCCTCTCCGCCGGCACTAGGCGGGCAGAGCTGCGAACTAATAGTTAGGCTCTTGCCGGCAGCCGGCAAATA
>JAFAXD010000154.1 GCA_019241285.1 Xanthobacteraceae bacterium
CGACAGAAATCCTCATCCCGCCTGTTCGAATGGAGAGGATTTCGGAAACCCGACGCCCTGTCCGCCCCCGCCGGGAATCCGCCCGCGGGATGAGAAAGAAGCAGAAATGTTCGACATCAAGAGAAAGACCATCGAGTGGGGCGGTAAGACGCTCACGCTCGAAACCGGCCGCATGGCCCGTCAGGCCGACGGCGCGGTCCTTGTGACCTATGGCGAGACCATGGTCCTGGCCACCGCGGTCTTCGCGAAGAAGCAGAAGCCCGGTCAGGATTTCTTCCCGCTGACGGTGAACTATCAGGAGAAGTTCTACGCCGCGGGCAAGATCCCCGGCGGCTTCTTCAAGCGCGAAGGCCGTCCGACGGAAAAGGAGACGCTGGTCTCGCGCCTCATCGACCGTCCGATCCGTCCGCTGTTCGTCAAGGGCTTCAAGAATGAAGTCCAGGTCGTGGTCAACGTGCTGTCGCACGACCTCGAGAACGATCCGGACATCGTGGCGATGGTCGCCGCCTCGGCCGCCCTGACCATCTCGGGCGTGCCGTTCATGGGCCCGATCGGCGCCGCCCGCGTCGGCTACATCGACGGCCAATACGTCCTGAACCCGACCGTCGACCAGATGGAAGACACCGAGATGGACCTCGTGGTCGCCGGCACGCAGGATGCTGTGCTGATGGTCGAGTCGGAAGCCAAGGAGCTTCCCGAGGAGATCATGCTCGGCGCCGTCATGTTCGGGCACCGCCATTTCCAGCCGGTGATCAACGCCATCATCGAGCTTGCCGAGAAGGCCGCCAAAGAGCCGCGCGAAGTCGCGAGCGCCGACAATTCCGAGTTGGAGCGCGAGTTGCGTTCAGTCGTTGAGGCTGACCTGCGCGCCGCTTTTTCAATCGCCGGCAAGGGCGAGCGCTACGCGGCAATCGAAGCCGCCAAGGCCAAGGCCAAGGCGCATTTCTTCCCGGCCGAGAGCACGCAGCCGCCGCGCTATGAACCGCTGCGCGTCAGCGGCGCGTTCAAGGATCTCGAAGCCAAGATCGTGCGCAACAACATTCTCGACACCGGCCTGCGCATCGACGGCCGCGACGTGAAGACGGTGCGGCCGATTCTGAGCGAGGTCGGCATCCTGCCGCGCACGCATGGTTCGGCGCTCTTTACGCGCGGTGAGACCCAGGCGCTGGTGGTGTCCACGCTCGGCACCGGCGAGGATGAGCAGTTCATCGATGCGCTGCAGGGGACCTACAAAGAGACGTTCCTGCTGCACTACAACTTCCCGCCATTCTCCGTGGGCGAGACTGGGCGGCTGGGCTCGCCCGGGCGGCGTGAGGTCGGTCATGGCAAGCTCGCTTGGCGGGCGCTGCACCCGGTGCTGCCGCCGCATCACGAGTTCCCCTATACGATCCGCGTCGTCTCCGAGATCACCGAGTCCAACGGCTCATCGTCGATGGCCACGGTGTGCGGCAGCTCGCTCGCCCTGATGGACGCCGGCGTGCCGTTGCGCTCGCCGACGGCCGGCATCGCCATGGGCCTCATCCTGGAGGATAAGCGCTACGCGGTGCTGTCCGACATCCTGGGGGACGAAGACCACCTGGGCGACATGGACTTCAAAGTCGCGGGCACCGAAAAGGGCGTCACCGCCCTGCAAATGGACATCAAGATCTCCGGCATCACCGAGGAGATCATGCGGGTTGCGCTTACCCAAGCCAAGGATGGCCGCCTGCACATCCTGGCTGAAATGAGCAAGGCGCTGACCAAGCACCGCGCTCAGCTGGGCGAGCACGCCCCGCGCATCGAGGTGTTCAGCATCCCGGTCGACAAGATCCGCGAAGTCATCGGCTCGGGCGGCAAGGTGATCCGCGAGATCGTGGAAAAGACCGGCGCCAAGGTCGACATTTCCGACGACGGCACCGTCAAGGTTGCCTCCGCCAAGGGTGAGTCCATCAAGGCGGCGATCAATTGGATCAAGTCAATCGCCTCCGAGCCCGAGGTCGGCCACATCTACGAGGGCACCGTGGTCAAGGTCATGGACTTCGGTGCTTTCGTGAACTTCTTCGGCGCCAAGGATGGATTGGTTCATATCAGCCAGCTGGCGTCGCGCCGGGTGCAGAAGACCAGCGATGTGGTCAAGGAAGGCGACAAGGTCAAGGTGAAGCTCCTCGGCTTTGATGAGCGCGGCAAGGTTCGCCTCTCCATGAAGGTCGTCGACCAGGAGACCGGCGAGGACCTCGAGGCCAAGCAGGCCGCCGAGGCGCAGCAGCAACCGCAAGAGGCGGTCGGCGGGGAGTAGCGGCGTTTACCCTCCCCCTTGTGGGGAGGGTCGTCTCCCGAGGCGCGTAGCGCGTCGGGAGACGGGGTGGGGGTAGGCGTTGGGATGGACTGGCGTGCCGCCAAACTCCGACCCCCACCCCCGCTCGCTTCGCTCGCGACCCTCCCCACAAGGGGGAGGGTAGAAGTGCCGCAATTTCCTCGATTCAGCAATAGCTTACAAAAATTCCGCAGCCTTGTGACCCGCATCACAGCGGCGCCCTATAGCGCGGCGCTATGGTTCATAACGTTGAAGGCCGGTGTGAGTTTGTGTTGTCGGACGAGTTCGTTGCACGGGTCCTTCCTTCCTCCCAGAGACCCTTACTCGGTCCACCCCAGACCAACCGCCCGGGCGGCGCTCGCTCGGGCGGATTTTTTTGTTGCGCAAACGCGCAGATTGCTAACTAACATTCGGTGCTGGGTTGGGATTGAATCATGGCGGCAACGAATCCGATTACGGGCCTGTTCTCGGCCCTACCTCAACATCTATCGGGGCTTCTGTTCGGCAGTGCCAAGCCGGTACATCTGACATCGGACCAGGTGCTGTTCCTGGCCGGCGATGCCGGCGACGGCTGCTATCGGATCGAGAAGGGGCTCCTGAAGGTCAGCATGGTCTCAAGCTCGGGGGCCGAGCGTATTCTGTCGATCCTCGGACCGGGTGCGATCGTCGGCGAGCTGGCGGTGCTCGATGGCCTACCGCGCTCAGCCTCGGTGTTGGCGCTGCGCGATAGCGAGCTTCTATTCGTCAGCAAAGCGCGGTTCGACGAGTGCGCGAAGAAACACCCGGAGCTCTACGAGCACCTGCTGACGCTGCTGGCGTCGCGGCTGCGGGAAACCAACGACGTCATTGCAGCGGAGAGTTTCCTGCCGTTGCGCGGCCGCGTGGCGCTGACTTTGCTCGAGCTTGCGGAGCATTTCGGCGAGGACGTGGGCGCGGGCCGCATCGTCATCCGCCAGAAGTTCGGCCAATCCGATCTCGCCGCCATGGCCGGCATCGCGCGCGAGAACGTCAACCGCATCCTGGCCGACTGGAAGCGCCGCAAGCTGGTGAGCCGCATCTCCGGCTATTACTGCCTGGAGAGCAAATCCCAGCTGCAGCGCGAGATCGATTTATAGATCATACTCGGGATGCGCCGGATTCGGCAGGGCTACGCGCTCCGCTTCGCCTGAGCTTTCGCCGCAAATCCGAGCTCCTGCATGATGATCTGCCCGAGCGCGAGGAAATCGGTCTTGCGCGGTGACGTCTGGCGCCAGGCAAGTCCGACCTGTCGGCCGGGCGCCGGCGGTGCAAAGCGCAGCAGCTTGACCCGCTCGTCGCGCACCTCGACGTCGACCGCGACCTGCGGCACCAGGGTTATCCCGTAGCCGTTCGCCACCATCTGCATCACCGTCGCCAAGCTGGTCGCACCGAGCCCGACCGCGCCGTCGCGCCGCTGCGTCGAGCAATAGGCGAGGGCTTGGTCACGTAGGCAGTGGCCTTCTTCCAGCAGGATGAGTCGCCGCGGATCAATGTCTTGAGCAAAGACCCGGGCGGTCTCCGGCCGCGGGTCGTCGGCTGGCACCGCCAGCAGGAAGGCATCGTCAAAGAGCTTGATCGCCTCAACCTCCTTTTCGCTGACCGGTAGCGCCATCATCACCGCGTCGAGGGATCCGCGGATCAGCTCCTCAACCAACGCCTTGGTTTGGGTCTCACGCAACTCGATGCGCAAGTCGGGGTGGCGCCGCTGCAACGCCGGCAGAAGCCTGGGCAACACATAAGGCGCGAGCGTTGGAATAATTCCCAGGACAAGGCGCCCGGTGAGCAGCCGGCGGCGATGACGCGCATAGTCCTCGAGATCGCGGCTTGCCGCGAGGATGTGCTCCCCGCGTTGAACGATCTCGAGGCCGACCTCCGTCAGGGCCGCATCGCCCTGGCGGCGCTCCACCAGATCGACGCCGAGGTATTTTTCCAAATCGCGGATCTGCATCGAGAGCGCCGGCTGGGTCACCGCACAGGCCTCCGCGGCACGGCCAAAATGCCGGTGCTCCGCCAGCGCGGCTAGATAGTGCAGCTGCCTCAACGTGATCATACCGATAAAATATCCTTATCGGATCTGTCAGGCAATCCTATTAGACCTTATCAAGGGCATGCATCATGTTCGCCCAGAGCAGCGTCATACAACGAGGAGAGCCATGGCCGAACGCCCGACTTTGACCACCGCCACCGGCATGCCGGTCGCGGACAATCAGAACACCATCACGGCCGGTCCACGCGGGCCGGTGCTGATGCAGGATTTCCATCTCCTGGAAAAGCTCGCCCACCAGAATCGCGAACGCATCCCCGAGCGCACGGTCCACGCCAAGGGATCGGCGGCGTATGGCACCCTCACGGTGACCCAGGACATCACTCGCTACACCAAGATCAAAGCGCTCTCGCAGGTTGGCCAAAGGACCGAAACGTTCCTGCGCTTCTCCACCGTTGCGGGAGAGCGAGGTGCCGCGGATGCCGAGCGCGACGTGCGCGGCTTCGCGCTGCGTTTCTACACCGAGGAAGGGAACTGGGACATCGTCGGCAATAACACGCCGGTGTTCTTCGTGCGCGACCCGCTGAAGTTTCCGGACTTCATCCACACGCAAAAACGCCATCCGCGCACCAACATGCGCTCCAACACCGCCATGTGGGATTTCTGGTCACTGTCGCCCGAGAGTTTGCACCAAGTGACGATTCTCATGTCGGACCGCGGCCTGCCGGCCAGCTATCGCAATGTCGACGGGTTCGGCTCGCACACCTACGCGTTCTTCAACGCCAAGAACGAGCGGCATTGGGTCAAGTTTCATTTCAAGACCATGCAGGGCATCAAGAACTGGACCAACGAGGAAGCTGGCCAGCGCATCGCCGGCGATCGCGAAACGCACCAGCGCGATCTCTTTGAGGCAATCGAGCGCGGCGATTTTCCGCGCTGGAAATTCTTCATCCAGGTGATGCCGGAGAGCGATGCTGGCAAGCATTGGTACAACCCGTTCGACCTCACCAAAGTGTGGCCGCACAAGGACTACCCGCTGATCGAGGTCGGGATCCTCGAGCTCAACCGCAATCCCGAGAACTACTTTGCCGAGGTCGAGCAGGCAGCGCTCGCGCCTTCCAACATCGTTCCCGGCGTTGGGCACTCGCCCGACAAGATGCTGCAGGCGCGCATCTTCTCCTATGCGGATGCGCACCGCTATCGGCTCGGCATCAACGCACATCAGTTGCCGGTCAATCGGCCGCGCTGCCCCGTGCATGACTATCACGCCGACGGAACCATGCGGCTCGAGGGCAAGTCCAACCCGGACGCCTATTACGAGCCCAATTCGTTCAACGGGCCGGTGGAAGACCATCGCTTCAGCGAGCCGCCGCTCGCCATCGTGGGCGCGGCCGACCGTTACGACCATCGTCAAGGCAATGACAACTACCGTCAGCCGGGCGACCTGTTCCGGTTGATGAACGCAAGCCAGAAGGAGCAGCTCTTCAACAACATCAAAGCTGCGATGGATGGCGTACCGGTCGAGATCATCAAGCGACAGGTCGCGCATTTCTACAAGGCAGACCCGGATTACGGTATCGGCGTGGCGACCAGGCTCGGCCTGTCGGTCGAGGATCTGCCGCCGGCCGTCGCGGCGGAGTGATCAATACAACAAATTGAACCTTGGTTACGCATGGCCGGGCTGTCAGGCTCGTGGCGCACAAGCCTACAGAATGACAGCCCCGGCCTTCTCGATTTGAGAGGCGCAAAGCCCTCCTCAGCAAGACGGCAGCTACTGAGCAGCGTCTTTCGCGCTTTCTTCACCGTTGCCGTTGCCGTTTACGACGGCGGTGCGCAGCACGTCCGGTTGCGGCATGGCAATGGCGTTGTAGCCGGAATCGACGAAATGGATTTCGCCGGTGACGCCGGTTGAGAGGTCGCTCAGTAAATAGAGCGCGGCGCCGCCGAGCTCATCGAGTGTCACGCCACGTCGCAGCGGCGAGTGACGCTGCTGATACGCGAACATGAACCGGGCATCGCCGATGCCAGCTCCGGCCAGCGTCCGGATCGGTCCGGCGGAGATCGCATTCACTCGGATTGCGCGGCTGCCGAAGTCGACCGCCAGATAGCGCACGGAAGCCTCCAGCGCCGCCTTGGCGAGCCCCATCGCGTTGTAGTTCGGCATGGCCCGCGTCCCACCGTTATAGGTGAGCGTGATCATCGCGCCGCCGTTGGTCATCAGCGCCGCCGCCCGCTTCGCCGCCTCGGTGAACGAGAAACACGAAATCAACATGGTGCGGATGAAGTTCGCACGCGTCGTGTCGGCGTAGCGGCCCTTGAGCTCATTCTTGTCGGAGAACGCGATCGCGTGCACCAGAAAGTCAAGCCCGCCCCATTTCTCGCCGATCGTCTCAAACACCTTGTCGACGGATGCGATATCTTCGACGTCGCAGGGCAACACCAGCTCGGCGCCGAGGGTTTGCGCGAGCGGTCGCACGCGCTTGCCGAGGGCTTCGCCCTGATAAGTGAAGCCGAGCGTCGCGCCGTGCGCGGCCAGGCTCCGCGCGATGCCCCAGGCAATGGAGTGGTCGTTGGCGACCCCCATGATCATTCCGCGCTTGCCGTGCATCAGCCCTTGCATGAAATGCCCCACATTTCCCCAGCAGCAACGTCGAGTTCCGCCGACGCATCGGACGCGGCACTCTCAACGCACGAAGGCGGCATCACGCCTCCAGACGCTTGAACACCACGCACGCGTTGGTCCCACCAAACCCGAACGAATTCGACAATACGCAGCCAAGCGCCATGTTATCCCGCCGCTCGCGCACGATCGGCATGTCCGCGAACGCCGGATCCATGCTCTCGATGTTGGCGCTCTCGCAGATGAAGCCGTTCTTCATCATCAGCATCGAGTAGATCGCTTCCTGCACGCCAGCAGCCCCCAGGGAATGACCGGTGAGCGACTTTGTCGCCGCAATCGGCGGGCACTTGTCGCCGAACACTTCGCGAATAGCCTCAATCTCCTTCTGGTCTCCGACCGGGGTCGAGGTCGCGTGCGGATTAATGTAGTCGACCGGGACGCTGATTCCTTCCAATGCTTGTTTCATGCAGCGCACCGCACCCTCGCCCGAGGGGGCCACCATATCGTATCCGTCCGACGTCGCGCCGTAACCCGCAACCTCCGCGTAGATCTTCGCGCCGCGCGCCTTCGCGTGCTCGAGCTCCTCGAGCACCACGACGCCGGCGCCGCCGGCGATGACAAACCCATCGCGATCCACGTCGTAGGCGCGCGAGGCCTTGTCGGGATGATCGTTGAACTTGGTCGACATGGCCCCCATAGCGTCGAACAACACCGAGAGCGTCCAGTCGAGCTCCTCGCAGCCGCCGGCGAAGATCATGTCCTGGCGTCCGTGCTGGATGATTTCCATGGCATTGCCAATGCAATGATTCGAGGTCGCGCAGGCCGACGAGATCGAATAGTTGACGCCCTTGATCTTGAACCAGGTCGCCAAGGTGGCGGACGCGGTTGAGGACATCGCCTTGGGCACCGCAAACGGTCCGACGCGCTTAGGACCCTTGTTGCGCGTTATGTCGGCAGCCTCGACGATCGTTCGGGTCGAGGGACCGCCGGAGCCCATGATGATGCC
>JAFAXD010000312.1 GCA_019241285.1 Xanthobacteraceae bacterium
CCAGCATGGAGCGCATCGCAATGTCGACGGCGCTGCCGGCGCCATTGGATGCAATCACCGTTCCCTTGAGATCCTGCAGGGTCTTGATCGGGCCATCCTTCAGCACCATGAACTCGTTGCTGTAGTAGCCCGGAACGCCGTCCTGGAACACATCGGAGATGACCTTCAAATCATCCATGTGCCCGTTCTGTACTGCGAGCGGAAAGCTCGAGTAGGCCAAAGGCGCCAAGTCGATCTCACCGGTCGCGAGCGCCGTGATCATGGTTGGCGTGCCGTTGAAGTGTGTTCCTTCGATCGTGTAAGTCACGTTCTCATGGGTGGCGACACCCTTGGGCCCGAACAGCTGGAACGGCGCGTCCGCACCCGCGACGACCCAGCCGATGCGCAGCTTCACCGGTTCTGCGCAGGCGGGCGCAAGTCCGCAAAGAACGGCCGTCACGAACAGGGCGCAGCAAGCTAAGATCTTCGACATCGTGTTCCCTCCAGGATTTGTTTTTTGCGAGTTCGAGGGCACCCGCCGCCGAAAGTCAATGACGAAGATGACGCGCGCGTCGCCTGCCAACACTGAACGCTAAAGCTCCTTCTCCGCAAGCTCGCGGAACGCGTCCGGAACGGACCGCGACAACCCCATAGCGACCGATCCGTAGCCGACCGCCTCCCAGCCGAACCGGTCGCGGATGCGGTCGATCGCGCGATCGGCCCGGAAGCGCGCGATCCCGCGTCTCGCGCCAGGTCTGCGGCCCTCATCGGCAAGCCCAAGCGGCAGATCGAGTTGCATGTCATGGGCCTGCGCGAGCTGCGACGTGGAGACCGCGAGCAACGAGATCGTGCGTTCCTTTGGATGATCGCGCAGCGCTGCGCGTACCAGCTCTTCGGCAATCTCGGCCAGGATCACCGTCGCCGAGGTCGGCGCATCGAGCGTGACCGAGCGGGTGACTGAATGAAGGTCGGCGAACCGCACCCGCACGGTCACGGTGCGTGCAACCCGCGACTTGGCGCGCAGGCGGCTCGCAACCCGGTCGGCCAGATGACGCAGCGCCGGGATGAAAACGCGGGGCTGCGCCGGTTTGCGCCCGAGCGCCGACTGGGCTCCGGCGGAATGCGCGCGCCGGTGCGTCGCGATTTCGCGCGGATCGCGATTCCACGCGAGCGCGGCGAATTTCTCCGACGCCGCGCGACCGAGCAGCCGCTCGATCGAGTAGCCCGGTGTGTTGGCGAGTTGCCCGATCGTCTGCACGCCGATCGCCGCGAGCCGTGCGCGAGCGACAGGGCCGACGCCCCACATCAACTCGACCGGCAAGGCGTGCAGGAACTCAAGCTCGGTTGCCGGATCGACCACCACGAGGCCATCGGGTTTCGCCACCTGCGAGGCGATCTTGGCGAGGTGCTTGGTGCGCGCGACACCGACGGAGATAGGAAGCCCGAGCTCCGTACGGACCCGTTTGCGAACCGTGGCGGCTATCTCGGCCGGCGAACCGAACAGATGGGTGCAGCCAGCGACATCGGCAAACGCCTCGTCGATCGAGATGCGCTCGACCTGCGGCGTGAAATCATTGAGCACCGCGATCGCCGCGTCGCCGAGCCGCTGGTACTCACTGAAATGACCGTCGACGAAAATCAGGTCGGGACAGAGCTCGCGCGCCCGCCATCCCGGCATCGCGCCGTGAACGCCGAACGCTTTGGCTTCGTAGGAGGCGGCGAGCACGACACCACCCCCGACCGCAATCGGCTGTCCACGCAGAGACGGGTTGAGCATCTGCTCGACCGAGGCATAGAAAGCGTCGAGATCCGCGTGCAGGATGGTGGCCGTAGTTTCCATCCCGCGCCTCGCTTCTGCGACCAGCCGCTCCTGCCGAGTAGAACAAATAGAGAACACTGCTCGCGGATTGTCAAGCGCCACGTTACGGCGCGCGCTTGAGCTCGGAGCAACTTACCACGCTCGCGGTGGTCTTGCCGCCGGCCTGCTCGTAACAGAACGTCAGCGTGTTCTCGTCCGTGAGTTGACCGTGCAGATAACCGTCGGTGTCGACCAGAACGATGTTCTTGTGGTCCGGCCCGGTCAGCTCGCCGATCATCGGTTCGTCGCTCGCCATGTCAGTGCCGCCGGACAGTTTCTGGATGCCCCAGAACCGATTGTCTTGTTGGCCGGTGACTTCGATTACTAGGTCCTTCTCGCCCAATCCGGGCTTGTCGAACGTCCCTTTGTTTGACGGCCAATGCGCGCCGGCACCAGCCACGATGGTGTGGGTCTTTCCCACCCACTTGCCTTTCAGGTTCGGGATCTGATCAGCGGCTAAGGCTGATGACGTAACGAGGGCAACGAGAGCTAGCCCAGCGGCGAACGCCGCTTTGGGGCACGCGATCCGCATAATGTACCTCCTCCGATTCAGGCGAGTGTGAGTTCGGTGAAAAGATGATTGTGGTCCGACGCCCCGCGAACTCTTCGCACAAAACGCCATCCGACGACATAACAAATCCGCAAAGCCCAGCGAAGCATTGTACGGGGACGTAACGACACCTCCGGTTCACCGCGGGCTGATATCACGTGAAGATCATCGTGACACGGCGGAGTGATGATGCTTCCAGGCGCATGTGCCTGCTGCGCTGCTTTTCGGCGGCTATTCGCGTCGTGTTGTTCGCGGGAGCCTTGGCGATGATGGGAACCGGCGAGGCCGCACATGGTCAGATGGTGCAGCGCGTCCTTGCGCATGAAATCGAACCACACCTTCCGCGTGACGGCATCGGTGGCGCAGCTGTCGCCGTTCGCATCGATGGGCGGACATTATTCTTCAATTATGGCTGGGCCGATGCCGCGCAGGAACGGGTGATCACGTCGGACTCATTGTTCAATCTCGGATCGATCCGCAAAGTTTTCGAAGCAACGGTCGTAGCCCAGGCCTTTGCGCAAGGTGACCTCGCCTTCGACGACCCGGTCAGCAAATACGTAACCGAGCTCCAGGAGGGCGGCGATATCCGGCGTGTAACCGTCGGCCAACTTGCAACGCACACGTCAGGGCTTCTCTTGCCAGCAGACCACCCTCCCTGGGTCACGCAGCCGTATACGTTGGCTGAGTTCTTTCGCACACTCAACGCGTGGAAGCTAAGCGAACATCAGGAGCCCGGGCGTCAGCGGATTTACACGCATGCCGGTTATGTGTTGCTGCAGTTGGTGCTTGAACGCAAGTTCGGCAGGCCGATCGCCGCTCTGCTTGCCGACCAGGCGATGGCCCCGCTCGGTCTCACCTCGACGATAATACCGCGACGCGGACCTGACGGCCGCGCGGAGCTCGGCCCAGCGCTCATGCGCCGCGCCGTCCAGGGCTATGCCCAAGCTGGTCAGGCGGTTGGTGAACCCGGCGACCAGCAGTCCTACTACGATTTTCCGGGCACCGGCCAGATGTTCTCTTCAGCCTCGGACCTGGCGACATTGCTGGCCGCCAATCTTGGCGAAAAGCCAATCGAGCCGGGGCTGCGGCGCGCAATGCAACGCACGCAGCGTGCCTTTTTCCAGGTTGATTCGCATCACGCGCAGGCTATGGCATGGGAGGTCGAGGACCACGACGGGATCGTCGTCGTGGACAAGCCCGGCGGTCTCAACAATTCGTCGACCTATATCGGGCTCGTCCCTGCTCAGAAGCTCGGTCTGGTGGTCCTGATGAATCGCGGCGACCAGTTCCCGCATGAGTTTGGTCGCCGGTTTCTGGTTGCCCTGGCGCACGCGCACGCGGACTAATCCGCGCCCCACCGCCAGCGCGGCGGTTCGCCTTTGAGCCAACAGATGCCAGTCAGCAGCACGCAGAGCACGGCCACGTAAGCCAAGTAGTGCCAAATTTGCTTGCCGGGCGGAAGGACGATGGAGCCGATAATCAAAAGAACAACAAACGCGGCCAAAACCAGCCATCCCTGCCAGGTTGTCGGAAGTCCCCAACCCCATCCGTATCGTTTGGCTGGAAACCAGTACGCGCGTTCAGTGGGCATCGACGTCCCTGCCGGCTGCTTATATCCGAGCTGTGTGGCCATCGGCTTTACTTTCTGACCGGCGAGGATATCACGATCAACGTGACTTGGCGGCCGTCGGTGCTGGCATCCGTCAGTAGGCACGATCGATGCAGCAACCGTCTGGGGGCGGCGCCTATTTCGCGCGCCGTGTGATTGGGAATGGCTTCAACAAAACCGCACGCGCCGACCGACCCATCCGCCATTCTGTTCGAGGGCGCCGGCACCTGGGATGCCATCGCCATTGCGGTCGCCGGCATGGCGCCCACCATGGGCATGAACCTCAACCCGCAGGAACCCGCCGAGCACGTCGGTCGCGTCGTGGCACTGGTGTTCGCGGCATCAGGCGTCATCGTGCTGCTGGTCGCCTGGTGTTTTGCGCGGCTGGCGCGCGAGCATCCGAACGCCGGCTCCGCATATGGATTCGTGGCCGCCATCCTCGGGCCGCGCGCCGGACTCGTTGCGGGGTGGACGCTGCTTGGCACTTATCTCTGCTTTGCTATCGGAGCAGTCGGCGGCTTCGGTCTGTTCGCCGCTAATTTGCTGACGCGGATGCATCTCTGGGATGGTGCGTCTAGCTTCACGCTCACCATGCTCGCCGTGCTGATCCTCGCCCCGCTCAGCATCATTCCGGCAAACCGCGCGGGATTTGTGCTGATCCTGTTGGAAGGCTTCGCGGTCGTCGCGATGGTATTGCTCTCCGTGGCGGTGCTGTGGCGGGTTTTCGAAGGCTACGGACCGCAGGCCGATCCACCCATACGCGATGTGTTTGTTCCGACCGCCGGTGTCGGCGTCTCATCAATCGCGATGGGCTTGTCCTTCGGGATCCTGTCATTTGCCGGGTTTGAGCAGGTGGCGACGCTCGGTGAGGAGGTCAAGAAATCGAGATTCACGATTCCGCGGGTGCTGATCGGTACGGTCATCGGCGCGGGTGTCGTGTTTACACTGGTCGCAGCGGCCGAAACGCTTGGATTTGGAACCGATCCGGCCGGGGTTGGGCGCTTCACGGCCTCGACCTCGCTGCTGGCTGATCTTTCCGCGCGTTATTTTGGAGGTTGGACCGGTGATCTCTTCGACGCGCTGGCGATCGCCTCGGCGCTCGGCGGCGGGTTAGCATCGATCGTGGCATCCTCGCGCATCCTGTTTGCGCTATGCCGCGACCTTGCGCCCGGAACCGCGCTCGGCCGCGTCTCGAAGGTCAGCGGCACGCCCAGAAACGCGGCCCTTTGCGTTCTTGTGAGCGCGGTCATTGGCTACGGCCTGATGCGCGGCGTGTTCCGCGCGACCGGCTCCGACGCGTTTTTCTGGGCGTCGACGATCGGCGCCCTGGCCTTGCTGGTGGCCTCTCTGCTCGTGGCCGCGAGTGCCGCCGGCACGCTGGTGCGATCCAAGCACCCGCATGACCAGCGGATGCTCTTCATTCCGGTGCTCGGGGTCGTCGCAATTGGCTACACCATGTGGGTCAACATCTATCCGCCGCAACCCGGCGCTTATGCGGCGATGCCGTGGTTGGTCCTCGCATGGTGCATCGCCCCGTTGCTGGCCACGATGATGAATCCCCGGCTTGTCGAACGGGTGAACTCGGGATTCCTTACGGTCCGTTCTGTCGGAGCGTGAGCCGGCTCACTTCGCCGCGCTCGCCAAGTTCGCGGGCTGAGTGACGCCGTCGCGCACCACGAGCCCGCCCTTCATCACGAACTTGACGTGTTCCAATTCGCTAACGTCCGTCGTCGGATTTCCGGAAACCGCGATGACGTCGGCGAATTTCCCTGGCTCGATGCTGCCGATCTGGCCGTCCCAGTCGTAGTTGAGCATGCGCGCTGCTGGAAGATAGGCCGTCTGCATCGCTCCCACGGCACCCAGTCCCCACTTGTCGTAGTAGGCGAACTGGTTTGCTTGCTTGCCATGCGGGATTTCGCGCGAGGTTGCTCCACTGCCGAACACGATCGGCACATGAGCGGCGACTGCCCGGCGCACCGCCCGCTCGAGCATTTTCAGTCGGGAATTTCGCCCGCCGGTATCGCGCAGGTCGGGGGCCTCGAGCGCGATCAAATCGTCGATCGTCGGCACGAACGGAAGCTTCTTCTGTAACAAAACCTGTACGCCGGCATCGTCGAGCTCGAGCAAATGATTAGGAGCATCCACACCCGCCGTGAGACAGCTGCGCATTCCTTCGCCACCGTAGGTGTGACAAGCAACCTTGAGACCGAGGCGGTGCGCCTCGTCGACCACCGCTTCCACTTCCTCCAAGGTCAGTGACGGACTGTTCACCAACGTTGCATCGGGGCGCCACATGTGCACGGGACCGACAAAGTCCTGGGTGGTGTAGATCTTGATGTAGTCGACGCCGTGCAACTTGTTCTCGCGCACGGCTGCGCGCGCGAGCCAGGGCGAATTGACGTTCTTGGTTTCGGTGAAGCTGTCGTAGTAGCGCCCGTACACCTGGTCGGGATGCGCGTCGGGATAATAGTTGGTGGCGCGCTGATTGATGGATTGGCCGACGACCTGCATGCGCGGTCCCTGCACCATGCCGGAATTGATGGCATCGCGTAGATCGACGGTGTTGAAGCCGCCCCGCGAATCCATGTCGAGCACGGTGGTGAAGCCGGCGTCGAGATCGGCCTGGGCGTTGGCGAGCGCGATCAGCGCGCGCTGCGCCGGTGTGCTGCCGCCGGTGTTCACATGCACATGAGTGTCGATCATGCCGGGAAGGACGTACATGGCGCTCAGATCGATCACGCGCGCGCCGGCCGGGATTTGTGCGTCCGGGCCGACCGCGCTGATACGGTCGCCCTTAATCGAGATCAGCTGATTCTCGAGCATCTTGCCGGCGCGTGCATCGAACAGATGCCCGGCCCGGATGACGACCAATTGATCCGGCGGCGTGATATATTTTCGCATGTCCTGGGCCGGGGCAGGGCTGCCGCCCAGCTGCCAAATCGTGATCGCAAGCGCAATGACTGTTGGGCGCTCGAAACGCATATAATCCTCCCTTGGCGCGGCCCCGACGTTGCGGGCGCGGCAGGAGAATACAATGAATCGACGCGATGTTCTCCATTCTGTTGCCGGGGCAGCCTTCGCCTCGGTCGTGTGGCCGCGCTCCATGTTCGCCCAGGCGACGGGCCTCGGCGCGATCATGGAGGCGCTGAGCACCTACATGGCCTCGGCCGGAACACGCCCGTTGCCGGCGGACGTGGTGGAACACGCCAAGCATCACCTGCTCGATACGCTCGCCGCGATGCTGTCCGGTTCGCAACTTGCGCCAGGCCAGGCCGCGGAGCGCTACGTCCGCGACTATGCCGGAACCAACGTGGCGACGATCGCAGGCACCATGCTGACGGCGACGGCAGGTGATGCCGCGCTCGCCAATGGCGTCATGGCGCATGCCGACGAGACCGACGACTCGCACAACCCATCGCGTTCGCATCCGGGCTGTGCCGTTGTTCCCGCCGCGCTCGCGGCCGGCGAGCAATTCGCGATCGGCGGCGCTCGCTTCCTCCACGCCGTGACGCTTGGTTACGACATCGGCACGCGGGTCGTTATGGCGATGGGCGGTGCCGCGTTCAGCTATGAGAGCAGCCTGAGCACCCATAGCATTGCTGGAACGTTTGGCGCCGCCGCTGCCGCGGTCTGCGCCGCCGGCCTCGATGCGCAGCAGATCCGTTGGGCCCTCGACTACGCGGCGCAGCAGTCATCCGGGATCATCGCCTGGCGGCGCGACACCGATCACATCGAGAAGGCGTTCGTGTTCGCCGGCAAGCCGGCGCGCAGCGGTGTCACGTCGGCGCTCGTGGTGCGCGCCGGTTGGAACGGTGTTGATGACATTTTCTCCGGCGCGGACAATTTCTTTGCCGCGTACGCACCCAAGGCGGATCCAACACGCCTCGTTGATGCGCTTGGCCAGCGCTATGAGATCGCCGAGACCGACATCAAGAAGTGGACCGTGGGCTCGCCGATCCAGGCGCCGCTCGATGCGGTCGCCGCGATCCGCGACAAGCGCTCGTTCGAAGCGAACGAGGTGCAACGGGTGACGGTGCGCCTTGCCCCATCGGTCGCCGCGGTGGTGGATAACCGGGACATTCCTGACATCTGCCTGCAGCACATGCTCGCTGTCATGCTGCTCGACAAAACCGTGTCGTTCCGGGCAGCGCATGACAAAGCGCGCATGCAGGATGCAGCTGCCTTGCATGAACGCGGCAAAATCAAGCTCGTGCGCGATGAGGAGTTGGCCAAGCTGTTGCCGGTGCGGGTCGCCATCGTGGAGATCGAGTTCACCGATGGCGCCCGCTTATCAGAACGCGTCAGCGCGGTCCGGGGAACCCCAAGCAATCCCATGTCGCGCGATGAAGTCGTCGACAAGGCGCGCGATCTCATCGTTCCGGTGATCGGGCGCGACGCGTCGGAGCGGCTGATCCAGACGGTGTTGGCGATCGAAGAGGTGGCGAACATCCGCGACTTGCGGCCGCTGCTGCAGCGTGCCGATCAGTAGAGATAGACGATATGCAAAGCCCGGCTCACCGCCGGGCTTTGCTTTGCGTGCGTGCGTCAGTAATCGACGTTGAAATTATCCTGGAAGTCCGGAGCGCGGGGAGTCGCCGCGTGCGGTCGGTTTTCCAGCAGGAACACGCCGCCAGTTTGCATAACGGGAGGATGGCTTGCCGGGCGGTGGACCAGCGCTATCGTGCGGTGCGGGTGCGTGGTCGCGGCATAGACCGGCGAAGCCAGGATCGCCGCACAGGTGATCGCGGTTGCGAAGATCTTCATGGAACTCTCCTGTCGAGAACGGGAAGCCGCAAGCGGCTCATGCCACACTCGACTCGGCGTCCGGCCGACCTATTCTGGATCACACCTGCATGTGATCAGCGCGAGAGGGCTCATCACGCGCGGTTGAGCGGCGGGGTTCGCGCTTAGATGACAGCGCGCATAGATGTCATTTCTCCCATAGATGACATAGATGACGCTCGCAGCCCGCATTCAGGGACGCAAGGGGGCGCGTGCCTGCGCGGGAGGACCTGAAATCGGGCAAGGCGGTTCCGCTACGCCTGGGACGAGATTCCTCCGCGCGGCATCCGATCACGCATAGATGACGTTTTCTTCTTAGATGACGTCCAACTCCATACATGACGTGTTCTTGTGGCCATCCTTCGAGACGCCTGGTCCCTACGGGACCAAGCTCCTCAGGATGAGGTCTGAGTTTGTTGAAGCGGAAGGTGACCGCAGCCCTCATCCTGAGGAGCCCTCGCGCAGCGAGGGCGTCTCGAAGGACGGCCGCAAACTCTGATTCACTTGTCAAACAGCCTGATGCGAAAGACGGCTTCGACCCCGTCCCGCGCGAACGGAAACGTTCTAATAATATTAATTATCATAATTTTGTCAATACGGAAACTTGATGAATTCGGTTCCGACGGGCGCATAATCCGGCCCTCGCAACAGCTGCCCGTAAAACCAAACGACAAAGCCAAGGACGTCGCATGACCCGTATCGCAGTACTCGACCGCGCCGAGATGAATCCCGAACAGGGCCGCGTCTATGACACAGCCAAGCAGACGACCGGAATTGTCGGTGGTCCCTACACGGCCTATATCCGCCTGCCCAAGCTGTTCGAGGCATGCCAGAATTTGCGCTCGTGCCTCGCCGACGGGCCGCTGTCGCGGCGGGAGCAGCAAATTATCAACATGGTCGTCGCCCGGTACTGGAACGCGCGCTATCCATGGTATGCGCAGGTGCGCAACTCGCTGTCGATCGGGATCGAGCAGGGGATCATCAACGCGATCAATGCGCGTACCACGCCGGCGCTGGCGGATGCGCGCGAGCGAACCTGCTTCGTGGTGGCGAACGAGCTCCTCGCTCACAAGAGATTGAGCGATGAAACCTATGCGACGGCGTTGGCCGCGATGGGGCTCGAAGACCTGGTGGCTGTGGTCGCAACCACAGGCAGCTTTTCCATGACGTGCCTGACGGCGAGCGCGTTCAGCGTCGACCCGCCGGCGAACAACCCGGTGCCGCTGGCGGAGTAAAACTCGGCACCTCGTCCTGAGGAGCCTTGGCCTGCAAGACCAAGGCGTCTCGAAGGACGGCCACAGGCGACGCCGGTGCTCTTGGCCATCCTTCGAGACGCATCCGCGCTCACGCGCGGACGCCCCTCAGGATGAGGTCCTAAGATGACCTTGCGCCTTGGCGTGTGCGCCTCACAGCAGCGGCGGGACGACCTGGTTTTCCTTCGGCCACACGGTCCGCAGTTCCTGTTTGATCCACTCGCCCAGGATCTCGCGGTTGTAGATGTTCAAGCCGTTGTCGCCGAATTTAACCTTACCGGCGGGGAACGGAAGCTTGTCGAACTCCGTCGCGGCCAGGACCTCGCGGATCTTTTTCGGGTCGCGCGACGCGGCTTTTTCCAGCGCCTGTTGCAACACCATCGCGGCAACATAGCCGGCGCCGAGTTGCTCGTTCGCCGGCGGATAAGGCTCGGACGGGAAGGCGGCCTTGTAGGCTGCTACCAGTTCCTTGTTGCCCGGGATCGTGAGATCCCAGTTCCACATCAGCGGGGCAAAGAACTTGTCGCCGGTGGCGCCGAGACCTCGGCCGACGGAATCGGTTCCGGCGGGACCGGCGCCAAAGATCGGTGCCGTAACTCCGACGCCGCGCAGCGCCTTGATGATCAGGATAATGTCGTTGGTGAATCCACCGAGAAAGATCAGATCAGGTTTGTAGCGCAGGATCGGCGCCACCGCGACCGAAGGATCGCTCAATCCCATCTGGAATGATTGCGAGAACGGCACGTCCAGATTGAGCGTCTTGGCGTGCTCGGGCAGCTGCTTCTGCACCACCAGCCCGACGGCGTCATTGCTCATGAAGATCAGCGCCGACTTGGGCGGAGTGCCCTTCGCGTCCTTCCACATCTCATAGCCGCTGGGCATCGACCAGTTCCACACGGCGCCGCCCTGAGGCGACAGCTTGAAAGTGTATTTGTAACCGCGGTTGACGATGCCATCCGCATAGGAGCCGGTGACGAGCGGAATCTCCGACTTCTCGGTTTCGACCTGCGCCGCGAGGGTCATGGCACTGGCGCCGGCTCCGAGGATGACGACTGCCCCATCCTGGTCGATCATCCGGCGAGTGACGCTCGCCGCCTGGGTCGGGTTCTCGGAGCTGGTGTCGGCAATCACCAGCTTCAGCTTGGCGCCATTCAGCGACTTGATGCCGCCGTCTTTGTTGATCTGATTGACACCGATCTGGACGCCCCAGGCATAGCGCGTGCCGACTTCGCCCAGCCCACCCGTCAGTGAATTGGGTGCGCCAATAACAATCTCGCTCTCCTCAGCGTGAATAATCGCCGGCATACCGATTGCGGCCGCCGCCGTTGCTATTCCTTTTAGTCCCTCCCGACGGGTGATCCTCATTGCGTTTCCTCAGTTGGTCATGCCTTTTTGTGGTGTCGGGCCGGCGGGGTTGCGCGCCTTGGCCCGCTCATCTTGCTGGTGTGTGCGCGAGTCACGCATCATTTCCAGGCAGATGAGAAGCTCTACATAGCTCGGCGAGCCGCCGACCGCTACGGTACCAACGCACTGCGTGCGCTCGGCCGCGGGGACTTTCGGCCACTGCTTCTCCAAATCCTTGCGCGCCCCTTCCTCGCCCGCCATGCAGCTTTCGACCGTGCGGCCCTCGCTCCCCGCCGCCAAGGTGACGGCGGCACGGCACGTGCGCCGGATGTCATAGCGCGGAACCGCGTCGGCCACCTGGACGACCAAGCCGAGGCTGGTGAGGAGCATCGCAGGCATAATCATGAGGCTGACCCTTTCGCGGTTACATTCAAGCGTTCCCGTGGTCCGGGAACGGCGCACCATAGCAGCTGCCGCAATTGGCAAATACGAGGCAAAAAGCTACTTCGAGACCCGGTGCGGCGACGTCAAATCGGCGGCACGCGCCGGTCCGCCTGCGAAATTGGGTTGCGGACCAAGGCATTACTTCCTAGTGTAGGCGTGGTGGCGAGAGAGATTGGGGGAATTTCGTGCGCAATACATTGGCATTGCTTCTGTGCGGCTGCGCCCTGGCGGCGTGTTCGAATATTCCTGGATTGGGTGGCGATCAGGCCAAGGTCTCACTCGAGTCGACGCCAACTGGGGCGAGCGCAAGTATGTCGAGCGGCGGCACTTGCAAGACGCCGTGCACGCTGCCGCCTCCGGACAAGGCTGGTGACTACAGCGTGACCTTCGGCCTGACCGGATACAACACGGTGACCGTTCCCTTCAAAGTGACCATGAAGAAAGAGAATTGGTATTCGTCGGAAAGCCCGACCATCGAGCCCAACCCGGTGACCGCGACATTGCAGCAGACGCCCGCCGCGCGGCGTCGATAACGCGCTCAGTTTGAAATTTAGGAGGCGCTGCGGCGTCTCGAATTGTTGACTCGGGGCGCGCTCCGCGTATTGAACTTCCGGTCAATGCGGCACCGCGCTATCGTGCGCGCGCCTCAGGCGTTTGTCATTGGAGGAAAAGGACAGCATGGCTTACAAGAATTTGGAGGAGGCCCTTAAAGCCTCGGGCAACCCGGTCAAAATGATGCGTAACTCGCAGATCGGGGCCTATGTCTATCCGGTGGTCGCTCCCGAATTCTCCAATTGGCGCGACGAGCAACGCGCGTGGGCAGAAAGCTGCGTTCTTTTTGATCAGTCCCACCACATGGTCAATCTGTTCGTGCGTGGGCGGGATGCCCTGAAGCTGCTGTCCCACCTGGCGACCAACTCGTTCAAGAACTTCTCCGTCGACAAAGCCAAGCAATTCGCGCCCTGCAGCTACGACGGCCACGTCATCGGCGACGGGATATTGTTCTATCTTGGCGAAAACGAACTCGTGTTTGTTGGGCGAAATCCCACCGCCAACTGGATCGAGTTCCACGCCAAGACCGGGGGCTATGATGTGGAGACGGACTACGACGACCGCTCTCCGTCGCGTCCGATGGGCAAGCCGGTGGTGCGCCGGCTGTACCGCTATCAGATCCAGGGACCGAATGCCGAGCAGGTGATCCGCAAGCTCAACGGCGGGACCATGCCGGACATCAAGTTCTTCAACATGGGGTACATCACCATCGCCGGCCGCAAGGTGCGGGCGTTGCGCCACGGCATGGCCGGTGCCCCCGGTCTGGAGGTGTGGGGGCCCTACGCCGAAGTCGACGAGATCCGCAATGCCATCCTCGAAGCCGGCAAGGATGCCGGCATTGTTCCGGTCGGCGCCCGCGCCTATGCGACCAACACGCTGGAGTCCGGCTGGATCCCGTCGCCGGTGCCGGCGGTCTACACCGGCGACAAGATGAAGGCCTATCGGGAGTGGCTGCCGGGAACGAGCTACGAGGCGAATGCCTCGCTCGGCGGCAGCTTCGTCTCCGACAATATCGAGGACTATTACACCTCACCGCACGAGCTCGGGTATGCGTCCTTCACCAAGTTCGATCACGACTTCATCGGCAAGGAAGCGCTGCAGGCGATGGAAGGCAAAGTGCACCGCCAGAAGGTGACGTTTGCCTGGAACGACCAGGACGTGAACAAAGTGATGCAGTCGATGTTCGCGCCTCCCGGCGAGAACTACAAATTCATCGATCTTCCGCTGTCCAACTATGCGTCGAGCTCATTCGACGCGGTCATGAAGGGCGGCAAGGTGATCGGCGCGTCGATGTTCAGCGGCTACAGCTTCAACGAACGCAAGATGCTGTCGCTCGGCTTCGTCGAAGAGCAATATGCCAAGCCCGGCACCGAGCTCACGCTTTTCTGTGGCGAAGAGAACGGCGGCACCAAGAAGTCGACCGTCGAGCGCCACAAGCAGACGGAGATGCGCGTCACCGTCGGCCCGACGCCCTACGCCCAGCAGGCACGCGAAACCTACCACCAAGGTTGGCGTACGACCGCAACGGCAGGCGCGCGGTAAGCGGGCTCTCTTTGCAGCCCTCGTCCTGAGGAGCCTGATCCCGCAAGGGATCAGGCGTCTCGAAGGACGGCCCAAAGGAGGCCTGCGTTCTTGGCCATCCTTCGAGATGCTCGCGCGCAGAGCGCGCGAGCTCCTCAGGATGAGGTTCCGGAGAAAACTCACGCCGCGTTTTGCTGCCGCGCCGGATAGGGATTGCGCCACGCTTCGATTGCATTGAGCTGGTCGTTCCAGCGGCTTATTTCAGGAAATTCTCGCACCGGCATG
>JAFAXD010000199.1 GCA_019241285.1 Xanthobacteraceae bacterium
AGGGGTTTCCGGATGCAGCCGTACAATTGCGGGCGCACCTGGCTGCTCGGTTGGATCGTACTGCGCGTGAGTTGACCAACATGCGCGGTGCTTTCGTCGGAAAGTCCAATCACGGATCCGACGGTACGTCGAGTTAGCTTTTACAACCCGGCAGCTGAAACGCGTGTGTGACCGGGGATTGGATCTGTCAACTTTTCGGCCTTCATCACAATGGCGGCGTTGATATTTTCATCAACCAAACTCTGTAACCAAAGACCCGTCAACACCATGGACAGCATCGGGGGTTTAAGTCTCGATTGTTGTTGTGACCGGCACGTGATCTGAGGGCCGGCGCCATCCCCGCGCCTCGCGCGCAATCTCAATGCCGCGATAGCGGTCGCCAAGAGCTTGGCTTACCCAGATATGATCAAGCCTGCGCCCCTTGTTGGCCGCAGCCCAATCAGGCGCGCGGTAGCTCCACCACGTGTAGACCTTTGTCGGTTCGGGAATGACCGTCCGGGCAATGTCGATCCAATCGCCGGATCGCTGAAAGATACTCAGCTTTTCGCATTCGACCGGCGTATGCGACACCACCTTCAGCAGCTGCTTGTGGCTCCAGACGTCATGCTCGAGTGGCGCAACATTGAGATCGCCAACAAGGATTGCCCGCTCCTTTGCAGGCTGCAGCTCAACACAACCGCTCACGTCGTCCAGGAACGCGAGTTTGTGGGCAAACTTCGGATTGATATCCGGATCCGGTTCGTCGCCGCCCGCCGGGACGTAAAAATTATGGATTTTGATTGGATCACGCAGCCCGGCTTCCTCGCCGAGCGTCACGGCGACATGGCGGGCGTCCGCCTTCCCGCCGAAGCTCTTGCGATCGGTGGCTGTGAACGGCAGGCGCGAGATGATCGCGACGCCGTGATAGCCCTTCTGGCCGTTCACCGCGACATGCGGATAGCCTAGCCGCTTCAACCGCCGGAGCGGGAATTGTCCGTCCGGACATTTCGTCTCTTGCATGCACAGAACGTCAGGACGAACAGTCTTCAGAAACCTCGCAACCAGATCGATGCGGAGCCGAACCGAATTGATATTCCAAGTCGTGACAGTGAGGCCTTGCCTACCGGGCATTCTGTGAATCGGGATTCTCGTAGCTGATCTTGAAGAGGCCTGGATCCAGCTTCTTGCTGGTGTCGAGATTATAGACCGCGACAGTCGTATCGTAGCCCTGTGGATCGGTCACCGTCCACTGACGCAGCTTAAGATCCTTGGTGCCGAACTTCAGCATCAGGCGGTTGGTGCCAACCAACTGCTGCTCCTCAATCACAACGGTGACAAATTGATCGTCAGCCCCGACGGATACCAGATGAGTGTCGCGCGCGAGGTCAACGCGATCGGCGACTAGAAACCGCAGCGGGGTCTGCGACAGCGGATACACATCCTGGGTGGCACGCATGCGATCGCGCACGACGACGGATTGTCCATCGGCGATGACGTCGACGCGGCTCGGAGGTGTGTACTCGAACCGGACTTTGCCCGGCTTCTGCACGTAGAACTGTCCTTCAGTGCGTCGACCGTCCGGGCCGACTTGAACAAAGTCGCCCACCAGGGTTTTCATGTTCGACAGATACGCACTGATGCGCTCGACCAGGACCTCCTGGTTCACGGGCTGTTGCGCCGGGCTGGCCGACGAAATCGGACCCTGAGCAGCCGCCAGCTTGAACCCTGCATCTCTACCAGAGGCACTGTTCGCCACTGGGACCGTCTGCGCACCGGCGGTAGCCATGGCGGCGATTAACGCAAAACCAATCGTGCTGACCGATTTAAGCATCGCCTTCTCCCCCAAAAGTTGGCGTTCATTTAAGCAAAGAATCACCCAAGAGCGATGGTCGATCGTCTCCTTTGGTTACCAGTTCGTCAACGCTTGCTCATCGCGTGTTTTGCAGGTCGGGATTGTCGTAGTTGATCTTGAATAGGTCTGGATCCGGCTTCGTTTTGGTGTCCAAATTGTACACGGCGACTGTCGTGTCATACCCCTGCGGATCAGTGACGGTCCATTGCCGAAGTTGAAAATCCTTGGCCCCAAACATCAGCATCAGTCGGTTGTTGCCGACGAACTGCTGCTTGTCCTCCACGACCAGCGTGACAAACACATCGTCAGCAGCGACTGACACCAAGTTGGTGTCGCGCTGCAGGTCGATGTGATCGGACAAGAGAAATCGGAGCGGGGTTTGCGACAGCGGATAGAGATCCTGAGTCGCGAGCTTGCGGTCCCGGACGACCACTGACTGGCCATCGGCGATGACATCAATCCGGCTTGGCGGCTTGTATTCGAACCGAACCTTGCCAGGCTTTTGGATGTAAAATTGTCCCTCGGTGCGGGCGCCGTCCGGGCCGACCTGCACGAAATCACCGACCAGCGTCGAAATGTTGGAGAGATACGTATTGACCCGGTCCACCAGGGCTCGCTGCTTGCTTTCGTCGCCGACAGTAGCGCCGTCTTGTGCGCCGGCCGCAATAAGGGTCGGTCGCAGCCCCGGCGCCCACGTCGAACTCGCGTCTTTTTTTGGACCGGGTTGAGGCATTGGCAGCGTCTGAGCGGCCGTCGATGCGATTACAGCGCTCAATCCAAGTGCGAGCGCAGCAACAACCCGACCCATCGTGCACCTCCTCATTTCGCCGGCGCATGTTGCCGGAAAAGCCCACCCTCGACCGAGGGTAGCCTCACCCGCGGCAGACCCGCGGATAAGCCTTTTCCGATCTGAACATGTCCCCCGTCGCAATCACAAGGACCAAATCCCGCCATCATTCGGCCGAATCCGATCCCAGTCCCCCACCTCCGGCGCTCGCGTGTGCGATTGCGGATTAGGATGTCAGTCGCTTCTAGGATCACCTTGTGGCCATTTCGCGGCTCAAAAGCCCAGTTCCGTCAACCTGGCTCGGCGTTGCCGCCCTCAATGAGGATTTCGCGCTTTCCGGCATGGTTAGGCTGGCCCACGACCCCTTCCTGCTCCATCCGCTCCATGATGGACGCGGCCCGGTTGTAGCCAATCTGCAACCGACGCTGGATATAACTGGTCGATGCTTTGCGGTCGCGTAACACGATTTGGACAGCCTGCTGATAAAGATCGGTGGCATCGCCGGCCGCCCCCATTCCGGTCGCATCAAATACCGCACCGTCCTCGTCCTCCTCGTCGCCCCCAGCCGTAACATCCTCAAGGTACTGCGGAGCTCCTTGAGCCTTGAGGTGGCGTACGATCTTTTCGACCTCATCATCCGAAACGAAAGGTCCGTGCACGCGGCTGATGCGCCCTCCCCCAGCCATATAAAGCATGTCGCCCTGGCCGAACAGTTGTTCAGCCCCCTGCTCGCCGAGGATGGTTCGGCTGTCGATCTTGGAGGTGACCTGGAAGGAAATTCGCGTCGGAAAATTCGCCTTGATGGTACCGGTGATAACGTCGACCGATGGCCGCTGCGTTGCCAGCACGACGTGGATGCCGGCGGCGCGCGCCATCTGGGCGAGACGTTGAATGGCGCCTTCGATGTCCTTGCCGGCGACCATCATCAAGTCAGCCATTTCGTCGACGATCACCACCAAGTATGGCAGGTAATCGAGGTCGAATTCCTCGCGTTCGTAGATCGCCTCGCC
This sequence comes from Xanthobacteraceae bacterium, assembly GCA_019241285.1. Taxonomy (GTDB): domain Bacteria; phylum Pseudomonadota; class Alphaproteobacteria; order Rhizobiales; family Xanthobacteraceae; genus JAFAXD01. The sequence continues at coordinate 3,629 of JAFAXD010000199.1, forward strand.
GGTGTCCTTGTCATAGCCCGTGTGAACAGTCCGCGAGAGCCCTTCCCCCTTGGCTTTGGCTTCGGCGAGCCGGGCGTTGAAGCCATCAATGTTTCGCACGCCGAGCTTGGCCATCTTCTTGTAGCGATCCTCCATCTCGCGCACGGCCCATTTGAGCGCCACCACCGCCTTCTTGGGGTCGGTGACGACGGGCGTCAGCAGATGCGGAATGCCGTCATAGACGGAAAGCTCAAGCATCTTCGGATCGACCATGATCAGCCGACACTGATCGGGCTGGAGACGATAGAGTAAGCTCAGAATCATCGTGTTAATGGCCACGGATTTGCCCGAGCCGGTTGTCCCGGCGATCAGCAAATGCGGCATCCGCGCCAGGTCCACGATAACCGTTTCTCCACCGATGGTCTTGCCGAGGCACAGCGGGAGTTTCGCGGGCGAGTTTGTGTATTCGTCGGCCGCCAGAAGCTCTCGCAGATAGACCTTCTCGCGAGTCGCATTGGGTAGTTCGATGCCAATGACGTTGCGACCCGACACGACGGCAACACGCGCCGATACAGCGCTCATCGAGCGCGCAATATCGTCCGCGAGGCCAATGACGCGTGACGATTTGATTCCAGGCGCCGGTTCGAGTTCGTACAGAGTGACAACCGGACCGGGGCGCGCATTGATGATTTGGCCACGGACGCCGAAATCGTCGAGCACACTTTCGAGCGCGGTTGCGTTATCCTGAATGGCTTGTTGGTTCGGTGCCGGCCGCTCGTTGGGTTTGTAAGACGCCAGTAAGTTGAGGCTCGGCAGCGTGTATCCCTCTGAGCTTCGCCGCGAGGATCGTGCGGGGCGTGGCTTTGCGGGGCTTCGCTCGGGCTTGATCGGCTCATCGATGGCCGGATCGTCCGCGGACCTTTCTGTTTGCGCCGCTAACGCCGGCTCCATGCGAGGTTCGACTGCGGCACTCGTGACCGACGTCGGCTTTCGGGCAGCGCGCCGCGCGACCAAGCGCGTCGCGAGGGCCTTCAGGCTCAGCAACCCGTGCACGAGCATGCCAATCGAAATCGCCGCGCTGCCTTCGCGGTCCCCCGCATCGGCTTCCTGTTTTCGCACCCGTGCTTTGGCGGCCGGGCGCTGCAATCCGACGCCGCTCGCGATGGCCACGCTCGCAACGGTGGCGCCCCCAAGGATGACGGCGATGATGGTTTGAACCGTACCTCCTAAGGGCCCAATGACCGCCGCCGGGACCCGCAACACCAAGTCGCCGATAACGCCTCCAAGTCCGGTTGGGAGCGGCCAGCTAGGGGTTCGCGGCAGGCAGGCGGCGAACCCGGTCGCCAGGAAGGCGCCCGCAAGCCACAAGCACATCCGTAACAGCTCACGCACCAACGGCGCGTGACTCGTCAGTCGCCAGCCCCACGCCGCGATTGGAACAATCAGCGCAATCGATGCAAGCCCGATCAACTGCATCAGCAGGTCGGCGGTGATCGCCCCGGGCATGCCGAGAAGATTGCGCACGGGTGCGCTCGTCGCATGACTCAAGGACGGGTCCCTCACCGACCAGGTGGCGAGGGCAACGACACACGCGGCTGTTATGCCAAGCAATGTCAAGCCTGCAAGCTCACGCAGGCGCCGCCGCAAGGCGTCGCCCAAGTCGTCCGGCAGAAACGGTACGTCGAAACTGCGTTGGAGCACGGTGATCGCTCTCATTGCAGCGTGGCCACGATACGATGGAGGGCCTCGGCGGTGATGTGTTGGTCATGCACCATGGCCACCCGGATAAAGTCTGCGCCCGGATTGGATCCATCGGGCTGTAGATGTGCCAAATACCCGCCTGGCAGAATGCGCACCCCAGCCTCGCTCCAGAGTTTGAGCGCAGCTGCTTCGCTGCCGCCGTAGGCGGACACGTCAAGCCAGAGAAAAAAACCGCCAGCCGGTCGCGCATAACCGTAGCGGTCGCCGATGATTTGATCGGCGAGATCGAACTTCAATTTGTATAAGCGGCGGTTCTCCTCGACGTGTGCTTCATCCTCGAACGCGTGCGCGGCGACCTCCTGCAGCGGCCCCGGCACTTGCGGAGCCACCACATTGCGGAAATCGAGGAATTTCTTGATGAAACGTCGATCGCCGGCGGTTAGCCCGACGCGCATGCCCGGTAAGTTGGATCGCTTCGACAGGGAATTGAATACGATCACGTTGGAGAACTCGCGATCTGCGGCCTCGAGCATTCCGGATGGCGCCTTGTCCGTCGTGTAGATCTCCGAATAGCACTCGTCGGAAAAGATTAGGAAATCGTATTGATGCGCGAGCGCGAGCAGCCGGTCGAGGTAACTGCGATCGGCTACGGCTCCCTGCGGATTGCTCGGTGAGCCAAAGAAGATCGCGACCGTGCGCGCCAATAACTCGGGCTCAAGCGTATCGAGATCGGGCAAGAACCCGCTCTTGCGCCTGGCCGGCAAGAACACGGGGTCACATCCGGCGGCGGTCGCCCCGGCCACGTAGGCGGCGTAGAAAGGGTTCGGAATTAGAATCGCCGGCGGCCCTGCCCGTTTGTTGATCAATTCTCGAGCAGTCATCGCTGCTAGAAACAGCGCTTCTCGCGTCCCGTTAACAACCAGGACCTCATTTTCGGGATCCATGGCGCGGGGCAGATGGAAGCGTCGGTTGAGCCACTGCGCCGCGGCCTGGCGGAAGTGATCGTTGCCTTTGGTCGGCGGATAGCGACCGAACTCCTTCAAACTGGACTGGATCACCTTGCCGACGAAATGCGGAATCGGATGCTGCGGTTCACCAACAGTAAGGTTGATCGGCGGCTGCCCCGGCTTGAGATCAGCGAGAAGTTCGGTCAGGCGCACAAAGGGCGAGCGCGTCTGCACTGTCCGAACGTTCGGTAACGACAACGTTTCGGCACCACTCATAGACGTCCACGGATATCAGGGGTCCGCCACCATCGGGGCGGTTGCCGGTTGCGGCCCAACATAGAGGCGACGAAGTTAAGGGCCGTTTAAACGAGGCGATAGACCAATTGGTCCCAGGGCGCCAGGGGCGGCGCGGATCGACCCGCCCAATGCGAAAAATCAGGAGTATAGAGCCTACAAAAAGGAAGGAGGCTCCGGATCACTCCGGAGCCTCCTAACGGAGGGGGCGGTGCCGGGTATCCGCCCCAACCGTGTTCGGTTTACTGGACGGCCTCGCCGTGCAGCGCGAGATCGAGCCCTTCACGTTCGACCTCTTCGCTCACGCGCAGGCCGATGAAGATGTCCACAATCTTGAGAATAATCAGCGATACGATGCAGTCGTAGACGAACACCGTGGCAACGCCGATGCACTGATTGATGAACTGCTGGACGTTGCCGTAGAACGCGCCCGCCGTCCCGCCGTATTGCTCGACTGCGAACACGCCCGTGAGCAGAGCGCCAACCATGCCCCCGACCGCGTGAACGCCGAAGGCGTCGAGCGCATCGTCGTAACCGAACATGTGCTTGAGACCGGTGCAGCCCCAGTAGCAGACCACGCCGGCCGCAACACCGATGACCAGCGAGCCGATCGGACCGACAAAGCCCGACGCCGGAGTGATGGCCACGAGACCCGCGACTGCACCAGTCGCAATGCCGATCACCGTGGGCTTGCCGCGCATTGCCCATTCCACCAGCATCCACGTGAAGCCCGCCATGGCGGTGGCGAATTGGGTTACGCCCATAGCCATGCCAGCCTGCATGCCAGCGGACACCGCTGAGCCCGCGTTGAAGCCGAACCAGCCGACCCACAACAGCGAGGCGCCGATGAACGTGAGCACCATGTTGTGCGGAGGACCTTGATCCTTACGTTTGCCCAGCAGCAGACAGCACATCAGACCGGCTGTGCCCGAGTTGATATGCACCACTGTTCCGCCGGCGAAGTCGAGCACCTTCACCCAACCGGCGAAGTCGCCCTTATCGTCGACATTGACCGCGCTGAAGATGCCGTCCGGTCCCCAGACCCAATGGGCCACCGGCGAGTAGACGAAAATCGCCCACAAGCCGACAAACCAGAGCATGGCCGAGAATTTCATCCGTTCGGCAAATGCGCCGGCGATCAGCGCCGGAGTAATGATGGCGAACGTCAGCTGGAAGCAGACATAGACAATCTCGGGGATCGTCGGTGCGAGTGGATTTGGATTACCGATGCCCTTCGAGATATCGCTCAGGATGCCCTGCAAGAAGGCTCGATCAAGCCCGCCGATGAAAGGTGTGCCGGAGCGGAACGCGATACTGTAGGTGAAAACCACCCACATGATGGTGATGAGACAGGTGATCGCAAAGCTCGTCATCACCGTATCGCCGACGTTCTTCTTGCGCACCATCCCGCCGTAGAACAGGCCAAGGCCGGGAATGGTCATCATCAAGACGAGCGCGACGGAGGTCAGCATCCAGGCTGTGTCGCCGGAGCTCGGCGTACATTCTGTCAGAACCTTGGCGCTACAGGCCGGCGGGCCGGCATCTGCCGGCGCTGCCGCGGGGGCTGCCGGAGCCTGGGCGTAAGAGGCATCGAATGTTGACACGCTGAGACAGATTCCGAGCAACAGCCCGAGGGCGAGAGCAAGCAGTCCCGCACGTGTCAGTTTCTTGAACTTCATCGTTTCACTCCTGTCCGTAGACGTTGGCCGTGTGCGGGCTTCAGAGCGCTGCCGCATCGGTTTCCCCGGTGCGGATGCGGACTGCTTGATCGATCGTCATCACGAATATTTTGCCGTCCCCGATCTGGCCGGTTTTGGCGGAGGTGGTGATGGCCTCGATAACTTTGTCGACCTGGGGGGCGGAAACCGCCACCTCGATCTTGATCTTTGGCAGGAAGCTCACCGCGTATTCAGTGCCGCGGTAGATTTCAGTGTGGCCTTTCTGGCGGCCATAGCCCTTCACTTCAGTCACAGTGAGCCCTGCGACGCCAATGGCGGTCAGGGCGTCACGGACCTCGTCGAGCTTGAAGGGCTTGATGATGGCCATGACAATCTTCATGGGTTGGAGTCCCCCGTTAGGGCCCAGGCTGCGAACCGCCCCCTGAGCAATGCAACACAGCCGGTTACACGACGCGCGTAGGCTGTGCGGCGGGAGGGAATCAAACCCCGTGCCACTTTCGCGAGCGCCGGTTAAATCGCTGAAAAAGCTAAGCCTTCAGGGCTGGAGCGAGGTTCTCTTCGGCACTGCGGGATGATGGCGGCATAAGCGCGGGGCAATCGCCTAATATTTAGGCAGT
>JAFAXD010000326.1 GCA_019241285.1 Xanthobacteraceae bacterium
AACCCTAGTAACAACACATCGCGCCATGAATTTGTGTTGACACACAGATCGCAAAACGTCAGGTCGCTAACATTCCTGTTGCTTTGAGGGGGCGCGTTCCGGAAGGCGTTCCAGATTGCGGACAGGAACAGCGGCGCCCGCGGATCAGGTCGACGGACCAGATACTCGGGAGGCGCGGGTGCCGATCGGGCACCACAGGGCAACGCCCGGCCGGCACCATGACCGGTCTGCTAAGAGCATAGCTGGACGAGGACGGAAGGGTTCGCGGCGAATCCCGCTTTCTCGACCGATCCCGGAAGCGCGTCCCAGCCAAAACTAGCCGCATGAAGCGCCGAACCGGCGTCGCGCACCTCGCCAAGGTGCGCGCTCGCATATTGCCAACGCGAGCTCGCCCAAACTCATCATCAGATGGGCTGGGCCCCGCGCCGGATCGGTGCTCCACCCCTGCCGCGATCTCGGCATCGCTCGACGACAGCGGGATAGCATTGCCTTGCGACTTGCTCCCCTTCGCCTTTCCGTCCACTCTCGGCGAGCGCCCTGTTGCCAGGATCAGCGTTCGAGGCTCGGGAAGAATTGTCCTTCTCATCTGGCGATTGAGGCGACGGACTAAGTCACTCAGAAATAAACTTAATGAGCGTTGCGGAATCAAGGTATTCGTGGAGGGCCACAATCTTACCGCCCTCAACAAATATAAGGAAATGGACCCGATTTTCATACGGCGGCCCGCTTTTCGTCGATCCATAAACCTTCGTCTCGACGGCAACACGGTTATCTTCGGCGGTCGTTGTCATTACCGTCAACATGAGCGGACCGCCCAGCTTGGGGCCAAAGTGCTTTGCCAAGAACGCGGCAGCACCGGCGCGATCCATGGTTCCGCCGTATGGCGCTGGAGCGATCATCTGCCATTCGACATCGGGTGCGACACGGTTGAACGCATCGTCGATGCGGCCCACGGACACATCGTTCAAGAAAGCCAGTGCAACGTCTCTCGGGGACGAATGCTCAGGCATTATGCTCTCCACTTCGTTCGGAATCAGCAGCCTAGACGCTGCGATAGATTATGACCGACACACGTCGGGTAGCTCGGCGTGGGCTCCAGCGAGGGAGGATAAGTACTAGTCATGGAAGCGATCGACAGAACTCCGCGATCTCGCAAGCGGACATATTTTGTCCGTTTATCCCAAATCGCGATCGAGGGCAAGACATGCGCAAAGACGCCAAGACCCGCCGCGAAAAGCTGATTGCGGCGGCGACAGAGATGTTTGTGGAGCACGGGATGGGTGTGGCGCTCGATCTCGTCGCAGAGCGGGCGGGTGTCGGGCGTGGCACGCTTTACCGCAACTTCGTCGATCGCTCCGCAATGATCGTCGCGGTGCTTGAGACACTGCTTGATGATCTGGCCCGCTTCGTAGAGCATCATCGTGACAGCCCGACCTTGTTCGAGGATTTCGCTCGGCAACAAGGGGCCGCGACGGCGTTTTTTGCGCGGACGCTTTTGGCATCGGGAGACGAAGAGTTCGAGAAAATCGTCGCATCGCTGAGACGACGGATCGACCGTCTGTTGACGGACGTGATCGAACGCTCTGTCGCGATGGGAGTGCTCGACCCGTCGGTGACAGTAAACGATTTGCGGATCATCACCAGGATGCTGATGGCAGCTTCCAACATGCCGGGCATCGAGCCAAAACAGGCATTCGAACGGGCCCTTCAAATCGTAAGAACGGGTCTCGCGCGATAGCTGGCGATCGTATCTAGGCTTTGACCGTGCGGAGGCTGCTCCGTCAGCAAAAGTATGCTGATGCCAAGCTTGCGGCCGGAATGATCAACCAGCACCTCGTGTTCGGCTATTTGTCCAGGCTGCATTCCAGCGTATAATGCATTCCAGTCAAGCCGTGTGCCGTTCGGTGTCAGCAATCGGATCGTCGACCAGCCGATCCGCATGATAAAGTCCGCGCCCATCTCACGCACATGTAGCAATCCCGGCGTCCGGGCATATCCTCGGTCCGCCAGCACGAGATCGCCATTCTCAAATTTGTGGCGCGACAGGCTCTCTCCACCATGCGTATCGCTGATCTCAAGTTGGCCGAACCGCCCTTCTACCGGATCATAGGTTGCGTGCAGCCGCCAGTTCGTGCGCCCTTGCCTGACGAGCGGATCACGCTGCCGTCCACGATCCGCAGACGTCGCTTTGCATGCTGGACGCGGGCATCGTCGTTAAGCAAGGATGCGGCGATATGGCTCGGTCGCTCCTTTGAGACGCTTCAACAGCCCGACATCCGACAAATGCGCGATATCGCTTCCAGCCGCCCACGCGGCACCAGAGCGTAGGCTCATTCCGGCCGGCCCATAGGCCAGCGCCAGCCGCAACATGGTCGCGCCATCCCGGACTACCCGCCTGCGCTTCAACGCGCCGTGCTCGCGAGCGCTTTGATCGAGATCCAGATTGGCCGGCAAAAGCGACAGCAACTCTCGCCATGCAATGTCGAAATGGGGATGGGTTTCGGAGTCCATCCTCCTCATGAATCACAGACCGATTCTTGCCGTCCACCCCAAAGTTAGCGCCTGTGGGCGCTCCACCCCCTCGGGGGATCACCGAAGCCCATATGGCATGGCCGCCATAAGCTATTCGTCCGCAATGCGTTTTTGAGTGCCCAGGCCCATTGCAACCGCATGCCCGGGGCTGCGGACTTAGTCTTGCCAGAATCGTAAGCGAGCTTATTTTCTCCTTGCATAGGAAATAACTTGGGGTCCCGAATGCCGACGCCTGTCGAAAGTGATGTCCTGGTCCTGCTCTATGACGTGGCCCGCCACATGCGGACCTACGCAGACCAGATGGCGCGCGCGCACGGTATGACGCGGGCGCAATGGGTGATCCTGGCGCGGCTCGAGCGCCAACCGGATCTGTCGCAGAACGAGCTCGCCGCCCTGGCCGAAGTTACCCCAATGACGATCGCTCGGCTGATCGACCGGCTCGAAGCGCTCGGGTTGGTCAAGCGCTGCATGGATCCCAAGGACCGGCGAATCTGGCGGTTGCGCCTGACGCCGGCGGCCGCGCCGCTGCTTGGTGAAGTCAAGGAGATGCGGGCCAAGCTGCACGCGGTCATGACCAAGGGGATTGATCCGGCCGTCCTGGACACCATGGGCGTCGGCTTGCGCCAGATGAAAGACAACGTGAGCAGCCAGCGGCTTGCTGAAGCGGCTGCGTAAGGAGTTGCGTGATGTTTAGAAAAGAAAGGCTCGATTCCCGGGCCGAAGAGGCGCTGGCAACCGCCAGCGCTGTTGCGGCGGACGGGGCGCCGGCGCGCCTCGAACCGGTGCGCCAGCTGCCGCAGCGGCCGGCCGAGCCTGTATCGAAATTAGGCGAACCCGCGCCCCCGGCGCGCCGGCGCGGGATGCGTCGCGCGTTGTTTGCCCTGCTGCCGCTCGCGTTGATCGCTGGTGGATACGTGTACGTGGCCGGCGGCCAGGTGATGTCGACGGATGACGCCTACGTGGAGGCCGACAAGGTCGGGGTCTCGACCGACATCTCCGGAATCGTGAAAGAGGTCGATGTCACCGAGAACCAGCAAGTCACGGCCGGCCAGGTTCTGTACCGGCTCGACGATGAGCAATTTCGCTACGCGCTCGACCGTGCCGACGCGCAGGTCGGGACCGTGCGCGACGATATCAATGCCCTCAAGGCCAATTATCGGGACATGCAGGCGCAGATCAAACAGGCGCAGGACGACGTGGCCTTTTATGATCGCGAGTTCAAGCGTCAGCAGCAGCTGTCCGGCAATGGATTCGCGTCCCAGCAAACCTTCGACGCCGCGCGGCGCAATCTGCAAAACGCGCAACAGAAACTCACCTCGCTGAACGAGCAGCTGGCGGCCATCACCGCCAATCTCGGTGGCGATCCGAACATGGCCGTGGAGCAACATCCACGCTATCGCGATGCGGTCGCGCAGCGTGACGAAGCTGCGCGGCAACTTAATCATACGATCGTGAAAGCCCCGTTTGCCGGCGTTGTGACCAACGTGCCGGCGGTCGCGCCGGGCAAATATCTGCAATCCTCGGTCACCGCCTTTTATTTGGTCGCTACCGACCATGTTTGGGTCGATTCCAATCCGAAGGAGACGCAACTCACTTATGTGCGGGCGGGCCAACCAGTGACGATCAGTGTCGATACTTATCCGGACCTCGCCTGGCATGGCACCGTTGAGAGCATCAGCCCAGCCGCGGCTCAGGAGTTTCAGCTTCTGCCGGCGCAGAACACCAGCGGCAACTGGGTAAAAGTCGTGCAGCGCATTCCCATGCGGGTGCGCGTCGACACGAGTGATGCAAAGCTGCCCCCGTTACGGGCCGGCATGAGCGTAGAGGTCGATGTCGACACCGGCCACGCACGCGGCATGCCGCACTTCCTTGCTGGATTATTTGGTCAAGCCCGTAAGGGGTAGTGATGTCGGAGCAACGCACCATGGATGGCGGTCAGCGCGCGGGGATTACGGCGTGCGTGATTCTCGCGACGCTGATGCAGGCGCTCGACACCACGATTGCCAATGTCGCCTTGCCGTACATCCAGGGGAGCGTCTCCGCGAGCCAGGATCAGATCGCCTGGGTGCTGACATCCTACATCGCGGCAGCTGCCATCATGACGCCACCGACCGGCTATCTGGCGGCGCGCTTCGGGGTGAAGCCGCTGTTCCTGATCTCGGTGGCCGGCTTCACCGTCGCCTCGATGCTGTGCGGCATGGCGCAATCACTGGTCCAGATCGTGTTGTTTCGCGTGCTGCAAGGCATGTTCGGCGCCGCGCTTGTGCCGTTGTCGCAATCGGTCCTGCTCAGCGTCTACCCGCCGCAGCGCCAGGGATTTGCCATGGCACTGTTCGGCGTCGGGGTCATGGCGGGCCCGGTGCTCGGCCCGGTGCTGGGAGGCTGGCTGACCGAAAACTACAGCTGGCGTTACGTGTTCTACATCAACTTGCCGGTCGGCGTGATCGCGCTCGTCGGAATGATGGCGTTCCTGCCCGAGTCGCCTCCGCGACAAACGGACAAGCTCGACTGGTTCGGCTTCGGCACGCTCAGTCTCGCAATCGGCGCGCTGCAGGTCCTGCTCGACCGCGGTGAACAGCAGGATTGGTTCGCCTCCGGCGAGATCTGGATCGAAGCGATTATCGCCGCATCCGCATTCTATCTGTTCCTGGTACACACCTTCACGGCCGAGAAACCGTTTGTGCGCCCATCGCTGTTCCGCGACCGTAATTTTGCCGCCGGCACGCTCTTCATCGCCATTGTCGGCCTGACCTACTATGCGTCGATGGCACTGCAGCCGCCCTATCTGCAGAATCTGATGGACTATCCGGTGGTGACGGCGGGGCTGGTGATGGGCCCGCGCGGCGTTGGCACGATGGCCGCCATGTTGCTTGTGGGGCGCCTGGTCGGTCGCCTCGACACGCGATTGCTGCTCGGGATCGGGCTCGGCCTCACGGCATGGTCGTTCCACGCAATGACGGGCTGGACGCCAGCTGTGTCGCAAAGCGAAATTATATTTGTTGGTGCGATCCAGGGCGCGGGGCTCGGCTTCCTGTTCGTCCCGTTGAGCTCGGCGACGCTTGCGACGCTATCGCCGGAGCTGCGGACCGAAGGTGCCGGCATCTTTAACCTGTCACGCAACATAGGCTCCAGCGTCGGCATCTCCGTCGTCAACAGCCTACTGACCGAGAACACGCAGGCCAATCACGCCGACATCGCTCAACACGTGACCGCGGTGAACCGGATGTTCGAGCATCCAGCCACTTCACAGTTGTTGAATCCGCTGACTGCGGCGGGGCGGGCTGCGCTCGACGCCATCATTACCCAGCAGGCGCAGATCATTTCCTATATTGACGATTACAAGCTGTTAATGATCGCTACGGTGGCGGTGATCCCGTTGCTGATGGTCTTCAAAAGACCGTCCGAACGTGGCAACCTTGATCATACGTTGGTTATGGAGTGACGATTCGAAATGACCAAGGTTTCACCGCGCTCCAAGCGTGGCCTACGCCCGCGCTGGAGAGCGCCCGTCGCTATACCTGTCGTGGACGTGCGCGCAGGCGGTCCGATCGAGCACGCCCGGATCGGGCGCGATCGGATGATTGCGTTGCGCGACTGCTGTGTGCCCGGCCCCATGCGTGCGCTGGCGCCGCTGCTGGACCGCCTGTCCTCCCGCTGGCTCGCCCGCACGCCCAGTCCGTACGTTGACGAAGTGGCGGCAATTGCCGACATCGCGGGGCTTCCGGGTGTGTGGTTCGTGAACGCGAGCTACGAATGGGGCTGTACGACCCGCGTCGATGCGACGCCGACGCCCCTGCTGCGGCGAACCCTCGACTGGCCGTTCCCGGGGCTTGGCCGTCATGTGGAAGTGGCGCTGCAGGACGGCGGCGCTGGCATCTATGCAAATGTGACATGGCCAGGCGCGGTGGGCGTCCTCACGGCGGTTGCCCCCGGGCGGTTCGCCGCAGCCATCAATCAGGCGCCTTTGTTTCGCCGCACCCGGGGCCGGTCGTTGGTCCCGCTCGACCTTGTGCGCAATGCTGTCGACACGTTTCGCACTGATGGACGCTGGCCGCCCGCGCATCTGCTCCGGCACGTGTTTGACACGGCAGAGACGTTCGCCGAGGCTTGCGAACTCCTCTCGAGCGCGGAACTGGCGAAGCCTGTTTTGTTCTCGCTGATCGGGACCGAGCCCAGTCAAGCCTGCCTGATTGAGCGCACCGAGACCGAGGCCGTCATCCATCGCGGTGATTTCACGATTGCCAATGACTGGCATCCGGGTGGTCCACCGCGCTCCGGATACTGGATGGCGCGGGGCACGTTTCTGCGCGGCCCGGATGATTCGGAGCAGCGCCGGCGCTGCCTCGAGGCCTACGATGCCCAGGGCGCTTTCGATTGGGTGCGCCAGCCAGTGCGCAACGCGCTGACCCGGCTTGCCGTGGAGGTCTCCGCGGAAACCGGCGAATTGCACCTCGTGGGCTATGAGCGAACGGGCGGCCTGCTGAGCGATGTCGCGCCAGCGACCGAAGTCCTTCACCTGAAAGTCGGGCCGGATCGCGCCGTCCGAATCGATGACTCGGATTTGGATGTGCTACCTGCGCACCTACAGGTGACCACTTCCTTGTCACCGGGAGGACCGCCACTCGCGTGATCTGTCCTCTTTTACGTCCAATCGGATGGCAAGCTTAGCGTTGTCCGCCGCTCAGATGATCCTGAATCAATTGCTTGGAAACAATCGCCATTACGGCGAACGCGCATCCCAATCCCGCCAAGAACATTGCAAACCCCCGTTTTGACGAAAGCGATTTGCCAGTCGGAGCAGGGCAAGATTGCGTTCTCCCATGCGTGTCCGGTAATTAAATCTCAGTGTTGCTGATTTGCACTATGCAGCGAGGCTAATCGCCGCGATGGTTCTCGGGTTACTTCGTCAGCAAAGAGGGGACCCCGCAGCGGCGCTGCCACGGCGGGGTCCCTTTCTTTTTGTGCTTGCGAGTCTGTTGCCGGATAGCCATGCCTGGATGCTCAAAAGGCGCGTTCGCGGTGCAATGCAACAGGTTAGATATATTGAAGCTAACAACTTACCTCTGACTGTTGCCAGCTAACAACACGGCGTAGCGAACTAAACGGGCTGAGTGCACAAAAACTGGACGGTCTCCTCATACCCCGTTAGTGCTTGCTCGATCGCTTGTTTCAACAGCGTAGAACCATGGGTGGGAGTTTCTAGATGAAAAAGCTTGCTATCGCATTGCTCAGCGCCAGCGCCCTCTGCGCCGGGCTGTGCCAGGGTGCATCGGCCGCTGACCTCGGCGTGCGGGCAGCGCCCCCGCCGGCGCCGGTCGTCATCGCACCGACCTGGACCGGCTTCTACATCGGCGGCAACGTCGGTGCGGGCTGGGCCAAGAACGACACCAGCGTTGGCGGGGTCCTTCCGGCAACGGTGGTGGGTACGCCTGTGCCGTTTTCGATCCCGCTGACCTCGCAGACGATGAGCGGGTTCATCGGCGGCGTCCAGGGCGGCTATAACTATCAGTTCGGTACCTTCCTGGTCGGTGTCGAAGCCGATGGCGATTGGGGCAAGGTCGACGGCACGGCGCCCTGTTTGGTGGTCGTCAGCTGCTACTCCAAAGTCAAATCCCTGGTCGACGTGGGCGGCCGTGCCGGCGTGATCGTCGATAAGGCCCTCATCTACGTCAAAGGTGGCGGCGCTTGGGCTTGGACTGATTTCAACGCCGCCGTTTCGATCGCCGGACTCAGTGCCGCTCAGAACGTGAGTACGAATCGCAGCGGCGCGTTCCTCGGCACCGGCATCGAGTATGCGTTCATGCCGAACTGGACGGCAAAGGTCGAGTATGACTACTACGATTTCGGCACCAAGACGATCAGCACGTCGGTTGCCGCGGCCGGGGTGGTCCTGCCGGTCTCAGCCACGTCCAAGCTGACCGAGCAGACCGTGAAGTTCGGCGTCAATTACAAGTTCTGGGCGTACTGATCAGCCCCAGCTGAGGTCAACAAACCCGAGCGGGACGACGGCGCTGCCGTCCTCCCGCTCGATTTGTTTGATCTCGTCGTTCCGTTATTCTGTGCGTCGCATGCTTCCTAAGGTGGGAGCCAAACATGGCGCGCTCGGAGCGGCTGCTCGAACTCATTCAGGTGCTGCGCCGGCATCGTCGTCCGGTCAGCGGCGCCGTGCTGGCCGAAGCGCTCGGCGTGTCGCTGCGCACGGTCTATCGCGACATCCGGAGCCTGATCGCCCAAGGGGCATCGATTGACGGCGAGGCTGGTGTCGGGTTTGTGCTGCGGCCGGGCTTCATGTTGCCGCCGCTGATGTTCTCCGAGGAGGAACTGGAAGCGCTAGTGCTGGGGTCGCGTTTCATCGCGCGGCGTGCTGATCGCAGGCTGGCCGACGCTGCCCACAACGCACTCGCCAAGATCGCCGCGGTCCTTCCGGCGGATCTGCGCGACTCGATCGATGCCAACGGGCTGCTGGTTGCGCCGGGGCGCAAGCTCGCCCCCGATGCGATTGATCTCGCGCCCATCCGCAGCGCGATGCGCGCCGAGCATAAGCTCGTTCTCGACTACGCCGATCCGAAGGGACGCCGCACCAGTCGCACCGTTTGGCCGATCGCGATCGGCTTCTTTGATGACATGCGCATGCTGGCCGCCTGGTGCGAGTTGCGCCAAGACTTTCGTCATTTCCGTACCGATCGTATCGCCACCCTGACCGAGACCTCGCAACGTTACCCGCGCGGCCGGCGCGCGCTGATGCGCGAATGGCGGGCGCGCGAGGGCATTCCAGAGCATTAGCCCAGTGGATCGATGCTGACAGAATTTGGCAGCAGGAGGCCGTAGGGTCTCTTCCTCACGCAGCAGGGAGATGAACCAATGCAAGACTTCAATTTTGTCATTCTGTACGTACAAAACGCGACCGCCAGCGCGGACTTCTATGCGCGCCTCCTCGGACGTCCGGCGGTCGAGGCGTCGCCGGGCTTCGCCATGTTCCTCACCCCGTCGGGGGTCAAGCTTGGCCTGTGGACGCGCGACACCGTCGAGCCGAAGGTTGCCACGGCAAACGGCGGTTGTGAGCTTGCGTTTCCAATGCCGGATAATGCGGCCGTCGATCAGACCCATGCCGACTGGCGCGAACGCGGGCTGAAAGTCGCGCAGCCACCGACCGACATGGAGTTCGGCCGCACCTTTGTCGCGCTCGATCCCGATGGGCACCGTCTGCGCGTCTTTGCACCGGCGGCAAGCGGATGACGGAGGACAGATGACCGAGGACAGACGACAGGCGACGGGGAACGTGTGATAGAAAGCGTTGCGTCGTCGGCCGTCGTCGTCTGTTGTCCGGTGTCATCATGAGCAAATACGATTTCCGTCCGTACGTTCCCTCGCCCGATTACCCGCGCGTCGCCAACCTGGGGCGCGATCCTTATGAACATGCGCACAAGATGGCGGCGAATCCGCATGTTCAGAAATTGCTGCTGGAGCCATGGGCGGCGTTGTACGAGCGGCCCTTCGTCGGCGTCACGACCGACGGCAACCCGGTGAAGGGCCTCTATTCGCGCCGCCCAAATGGCGCGCCACTTGAAGCGATGACCAGCGCGGCAGCGCAATTGCTGACGCTGCTGTCGCCGGAGCAGCGCAAGGCACTGCTGTTCCCGATCGGCGCACCCGACTGGCGGCGCTGGAACAACACGGAGATCTATTTCTATCAATACGGGCTCCGCCTCGAGGAGCTCTCCGAAACCGCCCGTGACGGCGTGCTCGCGGTGGTGCAGGCAAGTCTCAGTTCGAGCGGATATGAAAAGACGCGCGATGTCATGCGACTCAACCTGTTCTTGGGCGAGCTTCTCGGCAATACCAAAGTGTTCGGCGAGTTCAGCTACAACTTCTCGATCTTCGGCTCGCCTTCGACAACCGAGCCCTGGGGTTGGCAACTGATGGGCCACCACTTGGCGCTCAATTGCGTGGTGATCGACGGTCAACTCGTGCTCTCGCCGACCTTCATGGGTGCGGAGCCGAACTTTGCCGATACTGGGCCGTTCGCCCATGTGCATCTGTTTCAAGATGAGGAAAATCGCGGGCTTGCGCTTATTCGCGCCCTGTCACCGGATCAGCAGCGGCAGGCGATCGTCAACCGCTCGATCCTCGGCAAGGATCAACCGCCCGGGCGCTGGCATCCGGCCGATCACCTGCACCTCGGCGGCGCGCGCCAGGACAATCGCATCATTCCCCACGAGGGAATCGACGCAGCGGCGTTCTCGTCAGATCAGCGCCGGCGGTTGCTTGACCTGATAGCCGCATTCGTAGATCCGATGCCGCCCGGACCGTTAAAGGCGCGTATGGATGAAATCGAGCACCACTTATCCGAAACCCATTTCTGCTGGATCGGCGGGACGGGCGAGCACAGCCCATTTTATTATCGCATTCAGAGCCCGGTCGTGATGATCGAGTTTGATCATCACTCAGGCGTTTATCTCACGAACCAGCAACCAGAGAAATTCCACGTGCACACGCTGGTGCGCACGCCCAACGGCAACGACTACGGGATTGATTTGCTGCGGCTACACTACGAGCACGCGCACAAATAGCTTTCGCGAAACGTTGATTGGTCCGCAGAGTTGCGGCGCTTTTACCCTCCCCCTTGTGGGGAGGGTCGCCGCCGAGCGAAGCGAGGGCGGGCGGGGTGGGGGTCGCTGTGAGGTGGCGCGCGTATGCCGCCACAGTCCGACCCCCACCCCGCTACGCTCGCGACTCTCCCCACGAGGGGGGAGGGTAAAGGCCTCACTTCTCCTTCAAAAATCCGGAGAATTTCTTCTGGAAACGCGACAGCCGGCCGCCGCGGTCGAGCAGCTGCTGCTGGCCGCCAGTCCACGCTGGATGCGACTTGGGGTCGATATCGAGGTGGATGGTGTCGCCTTCTTTCCCGTAGGTGCTGCGGGTGGTGAATTCCGTGCCGTCGGTCATGATGACCTTGACGGTGTGGTAGCTGGGATGGATATCGGGCTTCATGTGTCATCGACGCGCCGGCAAGCGCGCCCCTGCCTATGGTGCTGGTGAAAGTTGCGGCTCTATATCGCAGCTGAGCGTGCAAAACAACCCATGCCCAGCATCTAGACTGAAAGCGCACATGCTCCGGACGGCAGTCACAAGGCACTGTTAAATCGAGGAAAATGACGAAATCGAGGAGGCGACATGGTTGCGGGCTCGCGGCGGCGCTTGGCCTTGCCCAAAAGCCCAGGAGCCGCGGGCCATGGGCGAACACGCTTTTCATCCGGCCGGCGCGCATGCGCGGTTGCGCAATGTGGTCGTGCGAGCCAAATCGCCCACCGAATGGCTCGACACCTTGCAATGGCTCTAAGGCAGCACCGGGCTCGGTGAAAAGAATTGCGATGAGCGCTTGGTGACACGGTTCAGGTTGCGATCATGAATGATGTGACGCCTGTCGAAAAGGCGGAGCTGGATGCGGCAGCGCCGACACGCCGAGGCCGGTTGCGGCCGCTTCTGTCGCTGTGGCCTTTTGCGGCGCGCTATCGCGGCCGCATTGCGCTCGCATTCTGCGCCCTGCTGATTGCGGCCATCGCGACGCTAGCGGTACCGATCGCGCTCAGGCGCATGATCGACTTCGGATTCGACCGCGACCGGATTGGGCTGATC
>JAFAXD010000386.1 GCA_019241285.1 Xanthobacteraceae bacterium
CATTGCGAGCGAAGCGAAGCAATCCAGCTCGGCGCCCCAAATTTGCTTACGCCCACCGGGAGTCCCTCTGGATTGCTTCGCTTCGCTCGCAATGACGGTTCGGGGCCCCTAGTTGCCTGGCGCAAACCCCGCGCAATAGTTCAGCGCCGCCAGCTCGAAGGAGGAGCTGCGGTGTGAGGCGGCCGTCACAGCATCGCGAAGAATCAACTGCAACGGATTGGCGTCGTAGATGAATTTCGAGCCGCTGATGATGACGATTTTTTCGATGCCCTGCTTCGCCAAGCTCATGGCCCGCGAGCCGCGCATGCGCGTGAGGGCAATGTCCTGATCGGTAATGGGGCGGCCCGCGCGCAGCACTTCGTCATTCTCTCGCGCATAGGTCGACATTATCAGGTTGGCGAGCTCGATATCGACCGTGGCTTCAGCAAATTTGCTTTGCACGGCCGGCCAATCCGGAAGTGCCGGCCCGGCCGCCTGTTTGCGCATCAGCTCAGTCCCGAGCTCGAGCGCGCGCGTGGCAAGCCCGACGATCACGGGATTGAGCGAGAACGCCGTCACGAAATTGCGCGGGACACGGGCGAGCAGATAATCCGGATGAACCGCACGCCCAGGCGCCGTGCCGGTGAGCAGCGACGGCCAGGGCAGCGTCCTCCAGGCGGGCACGAACACATCATCGGCGACGCCGGCTTTGCTGCCGGTGCCGGCCAGACCGAGCACATGCCAATCATCGATCATCTGCAGCTCGCAGCGGCGCACCAACATGCCGACTTGGCCCTCGCTCTCCGTATTCGCGTTCAGCACGACCCAAGTCGCGTAGTCAGAGCCGGACAGGTATTGCCAGCGGCCTCTGATGCGGTAGCCGCCCTCGACCTTGCGCGCCTTGCCGTAAGGAATGACGGACGCGCAGAACATCGCCGCGCGATCGTCCCAGACCTCCTCCTGGGCCTTCAGGGGAAACAAGGCCGCGATCCAGGCGGTTTCGGTCAGGATTGCGTAAACCCAGGCTGTCGAACCACACCCGGTCGCCAACAGCCGCGTGATCGCCGAGAACACCGAGAAATCGACCTCGGATCCGCCCAGCGCGCGCGGCAGCAGCACGTCGAGCAGTCCGGCGGCGCGCAACACGGCGATCGATTCCGGCGGCACCTTGCGTTCGGCATCGGTGCGCGCGGCGCGCTCACGCAGCGCCGGCACCAGCTTGCGGGCACGCTCCAACAAATCGCAACTGGAAATCGGGCCCATTGTCATCGTCCCCAGTCGGCACATTGGTTGATCTGTCAACCAACGTAGCGCAGGAACGTGCGCGCGTCACGCTTGCGCCTACCGCCTCAAGCTGCGCCTTCCATGGTGAAGCCAACCTTCAGCGTCACCTGATAATGTGCGACCTTGCCGTTCTCGATATGACCGCGGGTCTGAATCAGCTCGAACCAGCGCAGGTTGCGGATTGTTTTGTTCGCGCGGGCGATCGCTGAGCTGACCGCGTCCTCGATGCTCTTGTCCGATGTGCCGGCGAGTTCAATGACCCGGTAGATGTGGTCGTCCTGCATGGCGGTCGCTCCCTGCTCGTTTGAGCATGATCCTTTCCGAAAACCGGTATCCACTTTTCGGGATCATGCTCGAGGTGAATGGTTTGCTCCACTCGCCTAACGCGCCGCCATGCGGAACGTTCAGATATTCAATACGCGCCCATACGCGTCGAGCACCGCTTCCTTCATCATTTCCGACAGCGTCGGATGCGGGAATACGGTGTGCATCAGCTCTTCCTCGGTGGTCTCGAGGTTCATGGCGATGACGTAACCCTGGATCAGTTCGGTGACCTCAGCGCCGACCATATGGGCGCCGAGCAGCTGGCCGGTCTTCTTGTCGAACACGACCTTGACCAGTCCCTGATCCTCGCCGAGCGCGATCGCCTTGCCGTTGCCGATGAACGGAAATCGCCCGACGCGGATGTCGTAGTTGAGTTCCTTGGCCTTGGCTTCGGTCAGGCCGACCGAAGCGATCTGCGGGGAGCAATAGGTGCAGCCCGGAATAAGCCGCTTGTCCATCGGATGCGTTTTGAGCCCCTTGATGGCCTCGACGCAGATCACGCCTTCGTGCTCGGCCTTGTGCGCCAGCATGGGCGGACCGGCGACGTCGCCGATGGCGTAGATGCCCGGTACATTGGTCTTGCACTGGCCGTCGATGACGATCGTGCCCCGGTCGGTCTTTACGCCGAGCTTTTCCAAACCGAGGTTTTCGATATTGCCGACCACCCCGACTGCGGAGATCACGCGGTCAACTTCGATTGTCTGCGCAGCGCCCTTGGCATCCTCGAATGCGGCGCGCACCTTGTCGGTCTGCTTCTCGAGCTTGTTCAGCTTGGCGCCAGTGAAGATCTTGATGCCCTGCTTCTCGAAGGCCTTGCGGGCGAAAGCCGCGATCTCCGCATCTTCCGCCGGCAGAATTTGCGGCAGCACCTCGACGACGGTGACCTCAGCGCCGAGCGTGCGGTAGAACGACGCAAACTCGATGCCGATGGCGCCGGACCCGATCACCAACAATGATTTCGGCATGCGGTCGGGGACCATCGCCTCGAAGTAGGTCCAAATCAGCTTCTTATCCGGTTCGATTCCGGGCAGCACGCGCGGTCGCGCGCCGGTTGCGATGATGATGTGCTTGGCCTGATAGCTGCCCGGCCCGAGCGTGCCCTTGGGACCTTCGGCGCGTGCCTGTTTCACGGTGATCTTGCCGGGAGCGTCGATCGTTGCGTCACCCCAGAGCACCGAAATCTTGTTCTTCTTCATCAAAAATCCGACGCCGTCGTTGAGGCGCTTGGCGACTGCACGCGAGCGCTTCACGACGGCGGCCGGATCGTAGGAGACCTTCTCGGCCGAAAGTCCGTAGTCATTGGGGTGGCTGAGATAGTGGAAGATCTCAGCCGAACGCAGCAGCGCCTTGGTCGGGATGCAGCCCCAATTGAGACAGATGCCGCCGAGATATTCGCGCTCGACGATTCCGACTTTGAAGCCGAGCTGTGCGGCTCTGATCGCCGTGACGTAGCCGCCGGGACCAGAGCCGATGATCAGAATATCGAAGGAATTATCGGGCATGGGATCTCAATCAGGTACGGCCGTCGCAGCCGCCTTTAGTTGTTGCTGGCGAGCGCCGGGCAACCGCCCTCGTTGAGCGGCCGGAATGCCTGATCGCCAGGAATGGTGGCGACGAGTTTGATCAGATCCCACTCGCCTTTCGACTCTTCCGGCGACTTGATCTGAACCAGATAAACGTCATGCACCATACGGCCGTCCGGTCGCAGCTTGCCGTTATCGGTGAACGCGTCTTTGACCGGCGTTTCGCGCATCTTGGCAATGACGACCTTTGGGTCGGTCGAGTTCGTCGCTTCCACCGCTTTGAGATAGCTCTTCACGGCGGAATAGGTTCCGACCTGGAAGGTTGACGGCGCGGTTTTGCGGCGGGCGATGAATTTCTTCATGAACTCGTCGCCCTCAGGCGTCAGCCCCGGCATCCAGGGCGTGACGTACAACATGCCTTTCGCATTTTCGAGGCCGGTGCTGCGGATGGCCGGCAACGAATCGAGACCCAGCGGCACGACCTTCTGCCCGCCGGCGACCACGCCGAATTCATTCGCGGACTTCACCGCGTTGATGCCATCGTCGCCACCATTGTTGATCGCGACGACGTCGGCCTTGGAGCCTTTGGCCTGCAGCACATAGGACGAGAAATCCGTCGCGCCGAGCGGGTGCATGACGGAGCCCACGACCTTACCGCCGTTCTTTTCGACCGCAGCTTTGACCGAATCCTGCAACATCTTGCCGAACACGTAGTCGGCGGAGATGAAGTACCAGCTCTTGCCGAGCTGCGGCACGGCGCGACCGATCGCGTTGCCGATTTCGTAAGTGTCATACACCCAGTGCACCGAGTTGTTCGGCGCGCAGGCCTTGCCGGTGAAGTCGGCCGAGCCGGC
This sequence comes from Xanthobacteraceae bacterium, assembly GCA_019241285.1. Lineage (GTDB taxonomy): Bacteria > Pseudomonadota > Alphaproteobacteria > Rhizobiales > Xanthobacteraceae > JAFAXD01. Next base: position 3,965 of record JAFAXD010000386.1, read on the forward strand.
ACTGGTCAGAAGAACGGCCTTGTTCTTCTGCTTGGCGATGTCGAGGACCGCAAACCCCACGGCCGAGTTGACGAGGTCTGTCACCGCATCGACCTGGTCGACATCGAACCAGCGGTTGGCGAGCGACGCGCCGACGTCCGGTTTGTTCTGATGGTCGCCGGCAACGATCTCGATCGGCTTGCCGTTGATCTTGTTTCCGAACTCTTCGGCAGCGATTTTGGCTGCTTCAACAGAGCCGTTGCCTGAATTTTGTTCATAGCCTCCGGAAAGATCGGTCATGACGCCGATTTTCACCTTGCCGTTGGCGATCTCCGCGTGCGCAGCGCCCGCGCACACAACCAATCCGGCGGCTAAAATCCCGCGAACGCTGTTCATTCCTGTTCCTCCCAGAAACATGTCAGCCCTTGTGCGTGCATACTCTAGATGCACGGCCTTTGCACGACCTTACGTTTTTGGAAGTTGCGACACGCGGGCGCAATCACTGTTGACCTGTGCAAACAGCTTGTCGGCAGGCTCGAACGCCTTCTCGAAGTCCGTCAGCTGCATTCCCTTCGCATCCTCGGCAAGACGCGTGAGGAGGCGCGAGAGCTCGGCATAGCGCTCGCGCGCCGCGGCTTCCCGGGCATTACCCAGAAAGGCGCCGAGTGCCGTAAAGCGCGCAACGGCGTCTTGCGCTTCGAGCCGGTTGATCTCCGAAATCCGCGCCGCGCCGGCGATGTTTGATCGGTCCGGAACGGCCATTAACGACGCCACCCGCTGCTTCACCAGGAAGTATGCATCAGACAAATCCCGGCAGGCGCGCACATATTCGTTTTGCTGTTGTACGCGATCCATGCGCTGGCTTGCACGGTCGATGATATTCATGCTCTGGCGCAGCAGATATGTTTGATAAGCGATGGCGCCGAGCGCCAGCGCGGTCGTGAGCGCCAGGAGATAAAGCGGGATATTCGAGCGAGCTTGCTTCTGCTGCCCTCCCGATCGGGCCGGCGCTTCGCGCGCCGCCGCCGTATTTGTTACACGCTCCGGTACGACATCGATGCTGTTGGCATTGGCCGGTGCCGGTGAGAACGTGGAGTGAGGTGGAGCGATCGTGGCGGTCGGAGCTATCTCAGAGACCGGTGGTTCAGAGACGGCGCTCGCAACAGCAGCGGCCTCGGGCTCAGCGGCGACTGGCGTCGGTTCAACGGCGATGAGCTCCGGCGCGGGAGTGACCTGCACCGGTTCCGAAATGACCGCCTCCGGTTCAGGCAAACCGGTAATGACGCTCTCTGCTGCGGCGGGCTCAACCGGTTCGATTTCCACCGGCGGCGTTGCTGCCTTGGCGTCAACACTAATCGGAATTTCAGTCGCCGTGTCCTCGACCGCGACCGGCGGCGGTTCGACAACAATCGGCTCAGGCGTAGCGCTGATGCTGCTCGCGGCTGTGGCGGCCGGCGTCGGCTCCGCCACGATTGGGGTCACGGCCGGGACTGGGCCCCCGTGGCGCGCAAGATACGCGCGGATTTCTGCGGCCGGAGCGATTTCCTGGTCGGTCGGCGCACGCTTTTCATCAGAGGATTGTGCACTGTCGAATGCGTTACTCATCGCTGCCACGGGCGCTGTGACACGATTAAACAACCATTCCAACGGGGTTTTCAACGAAGGTACGGAACGCATCCAGAAGCTCGGCGCCAAGGGCGCCATCGACGGCGCGGTGATCGGTCGACAAAGTCACGGTCATCTGCGTCGCGATTTCGATCTTGCCGGCGCGCACGATTGGACGCTGCTCGCCGCTGCCGACGGCCAGGATGGTCGCGTGCGGCGGATTGATGACGGCGGCAAACTCGCGCACGCCATACATGCCGAGATTGGAGATGGCCGTGCTGCCGCCCTGATATTCCTCGGGCTTGAGCCGGCGATTGCGCGCGCGGGTCGCGAGATCTTTCATTGCGCTGGAAATGTCGATCAAGGTCTTGGTTTCAGCATGGCGAATGACGGGGGTCATCAGCCCGCCCGGGATCGCCACCGCGACGCCGATATCGGCGTGCTTGTGTTTGAGCATGCCGCTCTCGGTCCAGGTCACATTGGCGTCCGGCACGCGCATGAGCGCGAGCGCCATCGCCTTGATGACGAAATCATTGACTGAGAGTTTCCACGCCGGCTTGCCGTCCTCGCCCGTGCGCGCGACTGTGTTGATGTCCTCACGGGCGGCCAGCAGCTTATCGATGCTGCAGTTAATCGTGAGATAGAAATGCGGGATCGTCTGCTTCGCCTCGACCAGGCGCCGGGCGATGATCTTGCGCATGTTGTCATGCGGCACGACCTCGTAGGAGGCGGGCTCGAACAGCGCACGGATCTTATCGTCCGACGGCGGCTGGATCGGCAGCGGCGCCGAAGCCGGAGCACCGGCCGGCGCGCGCAAGGCAACGCCGCCAGCCTTGGCGGTGCTGACATCGCGGGCAATGACACGCCCATGCGGGCCGGTGCCGGCGATCATCGCGATGTCGATCCCCGCATCGCGCGCCAGGCGGCGTGCCAGCGGTGAGGCGAACACGCGCCCATGACCGTTCGTACGCGCTTGCGGCGCGGCTGCGGCCCGCGGCGCCGCAGCTTCTTGTGCACGCGCTGCCGCTTGCTGGGGAGCCGCCGGCGATGGCTTCTGTTGGGCGGGCGCTGGTGCAGGCTGCGAGGCAGTCGATGCTGCCGGGCTCGGTGGCGCTGCCCCCTTCCCCGCTCCGGCGGCCGCGCTCTTCACGTCCTCGCCTTCGGCCGCCATGACGGCAATCAATTGATTGACCGGAACGTCGGCGGCACCCTCCGGGACGACGATCTTGGCGAGCGTGCCCTCGTCCACCGCTTCGTATTCCATCGTCGCCTTGTCGGTCTCAATCTCGGCGATGACGTCGCCCGGCTTGACCTTGTCGCCTTCTTTTTTGAGCCACTTGGCGAGGTTGCCCTTTTCCATGGTGGGCGACAGCGCCGGCATCAGAATGTTGATCGGCATTGGGTTCGCCTCAGCTCAGCGGTAAGTAACCGCTTTCGCGGCTTCGACGACTTCGGCGACCGACGGCAGCGCCAGCTTTTCCAGATTAGCCGCATAGGGCATCGGCACGTCCTTGCCGGAGACGCGCGCGACCGGCGCATCGAGATAATCGAACGCCCCTTCCATGATGCGGGCCGAGACTTCCGCGGCGACGCCCGATTGCGGCCAGCCTTCCTCCACCACGACGCAACGTCCTGTCTTCATCACCGACTGCACGATCGTTTCCGTGTCCATCGGCCGCAAGGTGCGCAGGTCGACGACTTCGGCGGAGATGCCGTCCTTCTCCAATTCCTCGGCGGCCCTCAGTGCATACGTCATGCCCATGGACCAGGAGACGATCGTCACCTCTTGCCCCGGGCGAACGACCTTGGCCTTGCCGATCGGGACCACGAATTCCTCAAGCTTCGGAACCGGAAACGAGTGGCCGTAGAGGATTTCGTTTTCCAGGAACACGACCGGATTCGGCGAGCGAATGGCCGATTTGAGCAGGCCTTTGGCATCGGCCGCACTATAGGGCGCGACCACGGTAAGGCCCGGAACGTGCGAGTACCAGGAGGAGTAGTCCTGGCTGTGCTGGGCGGCGACCCGGGCGGCTGCGCCGTTCGGGCCCCGGAACACGATCGAGCAGGTCATCTGCCCGCCCGACATGTAGTTGGTCTTGGCCGCCGAGTTGATGATCTGATCCATCGCCTGCATGGCGAAGTTGAATGTCATGAACTCGATGATTGGTTTGAGGCCGCCAAGAGCCGCGCCAACGCCGAGGCCAGCAAAACCGTGCTCCGTGATCGGCGTGTCGACGACACGGTGCGCGCCGAATTCCTGTAGCAGGCCCTGGGTGATCTTGTAGGCGCCTTGATACTCGGCGACCTCCTCACCCATGACGAATACGGTCGGATCGCGCCGCATCTCTTCCGCCATGGCGTCGCGCAAAGCGTCGCGTACCGTCATGGTCACCATCTCGGTGCCTTCCGGCACGTCCGGCTCAGGAACTGCCTGTGGCTGCGGCGGTTCGGCCACGGCCGATTTCACCGGGGCCGGCGCGGGCGCTTCGCTGGCGGGTTGTTTGGCCGGTGGGGCGGACTCGGCGGCCTTCTGCTGCGTCGCAGGCGCCGCCGCGGCCTTCACGGACGCCGCGTCCTCGCCGTCGGCGAGGATCACGGCGATCGGCGTATTGACGGCGACGTCCTCGGTCCCTTCGGGCACCAGGATCTTGCCGAGCGTGCCTTCGTCGACGGCTTCGACCTCCATGGTGGCTTTGTCGGTTTCAATCTCGGCGATCACGTCGCCGGATTTGACCTTATCGCCCTCGTGTTTGATCCATTTGGCGAGGTTGCCCTTCTCCATGGTCGGCGACAGGGCGGGCATGAGTACTTCGATCGGCATCTTTTAATCCTGTGAGCCCGTACCGTTCGTCCGTGTGTTCTGGTGATTGATCTAAAAAGGAAGCTGTTAATCCAAGTCTAGCGCACGACGTCCGTCCACAATTCAGCCGGATCGGGCTCGGGATCATGGGTCGCGAACTCGGCCGCCTCGTTGACTGTGGCACGCACCGCGGCGTCGATCTTCTTCAAGTCATCCTCGCTCGCCCATTTGTTGGACAGAAGCCGCGCGCGCACCTGCTCGATCGGATCGTGCTCAGTGCGGACCTTTTCCACCTCTTCGCGCGTGCGGTACTTCGCCGGATCGGACATGGAATGGCCGCGATACCGATAGGTCAGCATTTCAAGAATGATCGGGCCGTTGCCTTCGCGGCACCACTTGACCGCCTTCTCGCCCGCGGCTTTCACCGCGCGCACGTCCATGCCGTCGACGTGCTCGCCCGGAATGTCATGGGCACGGCCGCGCATGTAGAGATGCGTGGTCGCCGACGCGCGCGCGACCGACGTGCCCATCCCGTACTGATTGTTCTCGATGACGTAGATCACCGGCAGCATCCAGAGCTTCGCCATGTTGAAGCTCTCGTAGACCTGACCCTGGTTGGCCGCGCCGTCGCCGAAGTACGTCACGCTGACGTTGTCACTGCCGCGATACTTGTTGGCGAAGGCAAGCCCGGTCCCGAGCGGAACCTGCGCGCCAACGATGCCATGACCGCCGAAAAAGCCCTTTTCGACGCTGAACATGTGCATCGAGCCGCCCTTGCCCTTGGAATAGCCATGCTGGCGCCCGGTGAGCTCGGCCATGACGCCCTTCGGGTCCATGCCGCAGGCGAGCATATGACCGTGATCGCGATAGCCGGTTATGACCTCGTCGCCGTCCTTGAGGGTCATCTGCATGCCGACGACGACGGCCTCCTGGCCGATATAGAGGTGGCAAAACCCCCCGATCAGGCCCATGCCGTACATCTGACCGGCCTTCTCTTCGAAGCGCCGGATGAGCAGCATCTGCCGGTAGGCTGAGAGTTCCTGCTCCTGTGTCAGTGGTGGAACAGCGGCGGCGGTGTCCGTCTCCGGTGCCGCCGTATCGGCGCGCGATGATTTCTTCTGAGCGTCTGCAACAGCCATTGCGTCCTCGTGCACCGACCCTTGTGGTTCATTTAGCCCAATTCAGGAGGAGGCGGAAGGAAGGGGTTCGCGTGCCCGCCGCGCTCCTTGTGCATCGCGAAACGCAAGCTTGGCAAGAGCCACACGCAACACGATATCGCGTGACCAACGGCGTCAACGAGGTTTGGTGCCCCGAGCCTCGGTGATATGGTGCATTTCTTGAACGGCCAACCCATGTCCCCTGCTTGGCTCAACCGCGTCGGCCCCCTCGCAGCAGCGTTGCTGCTGTTTCCGGCGGCGTTGCTGTATGCCGCTTTGCCGACCCCCGACCAGAACCCTAGCCATACCTCCGTTGCCGGCCAGCTTCTGATCGCGACCCCGACCATGGGGGACCCGCGCTTTTCTCAAGCGGTGATTCTCATGGTCCGGCATGATCACGATGGCGCATTGGGGATCATCATCAATCGGCTGGCGGCCGAGCGCCCGCTGGCAACCGTGCTGCGCGCCGTTGGCGCGGACGCAGAGGGCGTGACTGGAACGATCCAGATCTTTATCGGCGGACCCGTGCAGCCCGAGGTCGGCTTTGTGGTGCACAGCCCTGACTACCATCGTCCCGAGACCCTCGACGTCGACAATCACGTCGCCATGACGTCGAACCGCGAAATCCTGCGCGACATCGCGACCAAACACGGGCCAAAGCAGAGCCTCATTGCATTCGGGTACGCGGGCTGGGGCGCCGGCCAGCTCGAAGGCGAGCTCGAGCGCCGCGCCTGGTACACGGCGCCGGACGACCCCGACCTGGTGTTCGAGATCGACCGCGAGAAGGTCTGGGACGAAGCGGTGAAGCGGCGGACGCAGGATCTTTGAGCGCAATATTTTTGCGCATGTCCTTGTCGGAAAACCGGCGTCCACCCCGCATCACGTGCGGGGCAGGATTTTTCCGGGACATGCGCTAGCGCGGCTTGCGCAGCATCACCAGGTCGTGCGGATCAGCGTAGCCGAGCAAAGCGCGCGCCTGCTCATCGAGCATATCCGGGTCGAGCTTATCGGATTTGAGAAGCCCGACGCGGCGGTCCCAGCGCTCGTGCTCGGCTTTGGCCTCCTCAAGGTCCGCGGTCAGCGACGCCGCTTGCTGCTCGAGGACCTCACGGGCGTCGAGCCCGTAATTGCCCGAGTACGCATTGGCGCCGAAATAGCCGATCAGCGCCGCAGCGATCGCATAGAGAATGAGCGCGCTGAAAAACGCGCGAATGCGCGGGCGAGTGACCATGGTTCCACCATGCTGCGCCCGCGTAAACGTGGCGTTAAAAGATCACTTTGCGGCGTATGCCTTGAGGGCCGCGCGCCCGGCATATTGGGCTTGTGGTCCAAGCTCTTCTTCAATCCGCAGCAGCTGGTTGTACTTGGCGATCCGGTCGGACCTTGCCAGCGATCCCGTCTTGATTTGCCCGCAGTTGGTCGCGACCGCGAGGTCGGCAATGGTCGCGTCCTCGGTTTCGCCCGAGCGATGTGACATCACCGCGGTGTAGCCGGCCTTGTGCGCCATCTCGACCGCCGCCAGGGTCTCCGTCAGCGTGCCGATCTGGTTCACCTTGATGAGGATCGAATTGGCGAGCCCGTCCCGGATGCCCTGCCCCAGCCTCTCGACATTGGTGACGAACAGGTCATCGCCGACCAGCTGACAGCGCTGGCCGACCCGGTCGGTCAGGAGTTTCCAGCCCTCGAAATCGTCCTCGGCCATGCCGTCCTCGATCGAGGCGATCGGGTAACGGCCGACGAGCTCCGCGAGGTAGCGGGCCTGCTCATCGCGGGAGCGGGTTTTCCCCTCGCCTTCATAGTGATAGCTGCCATCTTTGAAGAATTCAGTTGAGGCGCAATCGAGCGCCAGGACGATGTCCGAGCCGGGCTTGTAGCCAGCCTTGGCGATCGCCTCCATGATGAACTCGAGCGCCGTATCGGCGTTCGGCAGGTTTGGGGCAAATCCGCCCTCGTCGCCAACGTTGGTATTGTGCCCGGCGGCCTTAAGGGCGGCCTTGAGGGTGTGGAACACTTCGGCGCCCATGCGCAGCGCCTCGGCAAATGTCGGGGCGCCGACCGGCATGATCATGAATTCCTGGAAATCGATCGGATTGTCCGCGTGCACCCCGCCATTGACGATGTTCATCATGGGCACGGGCAGAAGGCGGGCCGAGGTGCCGCCGACATAGCGATAGAGCGGCAGCTCACTCGCGCCCGCTGCAGCCTTGGCGACCGCGAGCGATACGCCGAGGATCGCATTGGCCCCGAGCCGGGCCTTGTTGGGCGTCCCGTCGAGCACGATCATGGCATCGTCGATCTTGGCCTGGGCCTGCGCATCCATCCCGCCGATCGCTTCAAAAATCTCACCGTTCACGGCCTCCACGGCGCGGGTGACGCCCTTGCCGAGGTAACGGCCCTTGTCGCCGTCGCGCAGCTCGACTGCCTCGTGTGCGCCGGTCGATGCGCCTGACGGAACGGCGGCGCGGCCGCGCGTGCCATCCTCAAGCAGGACATCCACTTCGACCGTCGGGTTGCCGCGACTGTCGAGGATCTCGCGGCCGACAACATCTACGATTGCAGTCATGAACTCTCCTTGGGTAGCGCGGGGCTTTTAGCGCATGTCCCGGAAAAGTGGATGCGCCTTTTCCGAAAAGGACATTCGCAAAAGGAAGCAACGCGCTTGCTGTGGTGAAGTGCCCGGCTTGCCAACGGTGATGCGCTGGCGCATGGAGACGCCCATGGACACGAGCTTTCGACGCAACCAGCGAGGATTTTCGACGCCGAGCGGCCGGTCGAGTCGCAAAGAGGCACCGGCGCTGCAACTCGGCCGGCCAAGCGCCATTCCCAATTCTCCCGAGGAGGCGGTGCTCGACCGCGTCGCCAACCCACATGCGGACACCACCTACGTGGCCCGGTTCACGTTTCCGGAGTTCACCTCCATCTGCCCGGTCACCGGTCAGCCGGACTTCGGCATCATGGTGGTCGACTACGCCCCCCGGCGCTGGCTGATCGAGTCGAAATCGCTGAAGCTTTATCTGAACAGCTTCCGCAACCACGGCGCCTTTCACGAGGAATGCACGGTCGCCATCGGCAAGCGCCTGCACAAGCTGCTGGCCCCGCGCTGGCTGCGCATCGGCGGATATTTCTATCCGCGCGGCGGAATGCCGATCGACGTGTTCTGGCAGGCCGGCAAGCCGCCGGCCGGCGCCTGGATCCCCGATCAGGGCGTGGGCCTTTATCGGGCGCGCAGCTGAGCCCGCGCGGCGGCAAGCGCGTCGAGCAACGCGCGGGTGTGCGCGCCGGGATCGGCCGCGCGCATGACACCACCCATCACGGCAATACCGGCAGCGCCCGCCGCGATGACGTCAGCGACGTTACTCGGCTCTATGCCGGCAAGGCCGAGCACCGGGACGCGGGCTTGGCTGACCAGCGAACGCAGGCCTTCGGACCCGAGTGTGGGCCCATACCCCGGTTTGCTGGCCGACGCATACACCGGGCCCGCAATCGCGAAATCGACCTGGGCAGGATCGAAGGCGCGCATCCGGCCGCCGCCATGAACTGAGATGCCGACCAGCGCGGCTGATCCGAGCGCGGTACGCGCAGCGGACGGGTCGCTCCCTTCGGGCAGGAGAACGCCATCCGCGCCACTTGCCCGCGCCAATACCGCGTTGCCGTGCACCGTCAACGCGGCCCCGAACTCACGCGCGATTCGCCGCAACTCGCGTATGAGCGCCACTTGTTCAGCACCCGGCAGATCCTTCTCCCGCACGCTGATCCAACGGCAGCCGGCTCTGAGCACGGCAGTTACGATGCCCGCGAGCGCGGTTGATGCCTGCGTGCGGTCGGTGATCACCAGCAGTGGCGGATCGGGAAGGATCACGTCCCCACGAGACCAAG
>JAFAXD010000441.1 GCA_019241285.1 Xanthobacteraceae bacterium
TCGACCGTCAGGGGCTTTCTGCCGGTGAGATCTTCGACAACAGTATTGGTGCCGGCGAAGACGCCGTCCTGATAGTCCTGTGCCACCGAGACGATGTGCTGCACAAATCGTGGAATTCGCCCGCTGTTTTCCATTCGCGCGCGGAACTCCGGAATGGTGAGCGGCTTGTAGACAAATGGCCGGCCCAGCGTCTTTGTCAGCTTCTCGGCGATTTCCCGGTGATTGAGCTCGATTGGACCATATAGCGGGTACACCTTGCCGGCATGAGGTTTCGCGTCCTGCAACAGTGCCGCAATAACGCGCCCCTGGTCTTCTCCAGCAATTGGCGCGTGGCGCCCGTCCGCAAACGGAAACTCGATGACGCCGGCTTTCACGTTCCAACCGTCCATCGGATAGATAAGCCATTCGGCGAAAAATGTCGGTCGTATATGCGTTGATGGAACGCCCGACCAATCGAAGACCTGTTCGGTGATCCAGTGATCGCGAGCTGCTTGGCTCTTGGCCTCCCGGCGGGCCGACTTCTGCGACATGTTGACGATCGATTTCACCCCCGCCTCGATCGCCGCCTGGGCAAAAAACGCGGCCGCATCGATCAGGCCTGGTTGGAACGGGTACACGAAATAAGCGCCAGTCACGCCTTCCAATGCCGACCGCACCTGGTCCAAATCAAGCAGTTCACCGACAACGGTTTCGGCGCCTTGCTGGCGGAGAGCGTCCGCTCTTGCATCGTCCTTGTGGACGAGGGCACGCACGCGTTTGCCCGCATGCCTTAGCGCCGCGATTGCAGCTTTGCCTGTCGTGCCCGTGGCACCACATACCAGATAAAGTGGATCGGCCATCTCGTCTCTCCGTTTGAAATAAGAGCATATGCTCCTATATTCGGAAGCGGTAGTAAATCGTTCGTGAGGTCAAGACTTGCTGGAAGGCGGCGATATAGAGCTCGCCCCAGGTGCTGCTATACTGAGGCGTGGCCGGTCAGCGATCGATTTGCAGGCTGCTGGAGTTCACGGAGAGATATCGGTGGAGCACATTAGCTTATCGAATTGCAATTGCTTTCAGACGCGCAAGGCAGCGCGCCGTCTGACACAGATCTACGATGCCATACTGGCTCCGTCCGGTATTCGGTCGACGCAGTACATGATCATGGCGGTTCTTCATGAAAGAGGCGGTGTTTCCGTCAACGACCTCGCGGGCCTCATGTTGATCGAGCGCACGGCCATGGGAAAAAACCTGAAGCCGCTTGAACGGGATGCTTTGATTGCCGTGAACGTGTCGGATGTGGATCGGCGCAGCCGGAGGATCACTCTCACCAAAAAAGGCTCCAAGCTGCTGGAGCAGGCTTATCCTTTGTGGAGAGCCGCGCAGTCTCGGTTTGAAAAAAAGCACGGCAAGCAGTTCGCCGAGGATCTTCGCGGCATGCTGCATGCTGTTGCAGAAGATTGAAGCTGCCGCAGGTCTACAGCAAGGTGACGTGACGCCGGCTCTACCGGCGCGTGAACGCGTGGCGCATCCTCTGCGGCACCCTGCGGATCTCGCGGGCCTTTGCAGTGTTGAGCTGCAAGTGTAACAAGTGTCGGCACGATCACCCCGCTACCGACTCACGTGATTGGGACCTCGCGCCCGTCCTTCGGCGTTCGCCACGTCGAGGATCGGCCGCTCGGCCTTTTTTGCGAGTGGCATGTTGTAGCGAGACAATCTGGAGTCGCGATGGCCGAGCCAATTCAAAACCGATCGATCCGGGTGATTTTCAGCGCTCTATTTCTCGTATTGCTGCTGGCGGCGCTCGACCAGACCATCGTTTCGACCGCACTGCCGACGATCGTCGGGGAGTTCGGTGGCTTGACGCATCTGTCCTGGGTCGTGACGTCCTATTTGCTCTCCAGCACGGTCGTCACGCCGCTCTACGGAAAATTCGGCGATCTGTACGGCCGCAAGATCGTGCTGCAGGTCGCGATTCTCGTTTTCCTGGTCGGCTCAGCCCTGTGCGGATTGGCGCAGAGCATGACGCAACTCATCATATTCCGCGGCTTGCAGGGGATCGGCGGGGGTGGCCTCATTGTGATTACGCTGGCGATGACCGGCGATCTGGTTTCGCCACGTGAGCGCGGCAAATATCAGGGGCTATTCGGCGCGGCATTCGGGCTCGCGACCATCGTTGGCCCTTTGCTGGGTGGATTTTTCGTCGACAACCTGAGTTGGCGCTGGATCTTCTACATCAATATTCCGACCGGCTTATTGGCGCTTGCCGTCATCGCCGCCACGCTTCCCTCCCAGCCTGGCCGTCGGCAGCATACGGTCGATTATCTCGGTGCATCGCTGCTGACGATCGCGCTCACCACCGTCATCCTGGTGACGAGCCTCGGCGGCACTAGCTTTCCTTGGAACTCGCCGTTTATTTTCGCCATGGGCGCCGCTGCGATAATTTCTACTTTCGCCTTCGTTGCGGTGGAGGCGCGGGCGCGTGAACCAATCCTGTCCTTGAGCCTGTTTCACAACAGCACCTTCGTCCTCACCAGCGCCATCGGCCTCATCGTCGGCCTCGCACTGTTCGGCTCCGTGACGTACCTGCCGATCTATCTCCAGGTTGTAAAAGGCGAGAGCCCGACGGCCTCGGGGCTGCAGCTCATGCCGATGATGCTCGGCATGCTGGTGACCTCGGTGGTCAGTGGCCGCATGATCACCCGGTGGGGGCGTTACAAGCTTTTCCCGGTTGTCGGGACCGCCTTGATGACCATCGGTCTCCTGCTGATGTCTCGGATATCCATCGATATGAATGTCTGGCAAACGTCAGCCGATGCGCTGGTGCTGGGCTTCGGCATGGGCATGGTCATGCAGGTCCTCGTCTTGGCCGTGCAGAACGCCGTCAGCTTCGAGCAACTCGGCGTTGCGACGTCTGGCACCACCCTGTTTCGCTCGATCGGCGGGGCGCTCGGGGTGGCGGCGTTCGGCGCCATCTTTGCCCATGGGCTGGAGGCGCAGCTAAGCGCCGTGTTGCCGCCTGGCACCGCGTTCCCGGTGGCCGCCACCCAAGAGTCGGTGCAGGCCCTGCCGCCCGAGATTCGCATCATCTATGCGACCGCGATCGTGGCCGCGCTGCGGCCGGTCTTCCTGATCGCCAGTGCCGTCGCCGCGCTGTCGTTCCTGCTCACGTTGGGCCTGCGCGAGATCCCGCTCAGGGGAATGGGCGCAGCTGAAGGTCTGGGCGAAAGCTTTGCGATGCCGCGCGATGCCACGTCCATCGAGGAATTGGAGCGCATCGTCACCACGCTGCTGGCGCATGAGCATCGCTGGCGGCTTTATGCCGATCTTGCGCAACGGGCGGAGCTCGATCTGCCCGCGCCCGAGCTTTGGATGCTCGCGCGCCTGAGCGAGCGCACCCCGCGCACCGCGCAATCCCTGAGCGACGACTTGCAGGTTCCGCTCGCAAGCCTTACCGGCCCGCTGAACAGCCTGTGCCAGCGCCACATCGCCCAGCGAGACGCGGCTGGAAATTTGCAACTGACACCCGGGGGCAATTTGATGCGCGATCGCATGCTGTTGGCGCGCCGCAAGGGCCTGGAGGATTTGATGGCACGCTGGGAGCCGGAGAAGCATCCCGAGGTGCTGGCGCTCATCAACCGCATGGCGGATTCGTTGATGCGCGACCTGCCGGCACCGAGACATTTCCATTAGAATCGAATGAAGCGTGGCGGTAGGGTGGGCACGGTGCGGTCGACTGACTCTCCAATCGCACAAACCTCACGAGCGCCGTGCCCACGCTGTCGCACCTCCCGACAGCGTGGTTATCAGCACAACATGTAGTCCATTTGCTCCGATAGGTCGGTCAGGTTGTCGGAACATGCCCGAGGAATCTGAATCCTATCCGATCGAGCAAATAAACAACGTGGGAATTGTGGTCGATCACGATATCGCCGACACTCATGGAGGTATGCCGCAAACCTTTGCTCGCAATCAGCGCACGCGATGCACTCTCCGGGCTTGCGTCCTGCATGCGGAAATAGACGTCTTCGGGACTCGGCGCCTCGATCAATTGTAGGAATACGTGTGATTTGGTCAGGTCCGCGGGGTCCGGAACCAGGTTATGCTGTTTCAACCAGGCGTGGCCCTGGATGCCGTCGGCGAAAAAGCTCGATTTCATGTAATAGACAGAGAATATCGCCATGGCATTGCGGGTGAACCGCTCAGTGCAATCCTATCCACAGGGCTCCGCTGCCGAGCACGAACGCAAGCGTCGACACCACCACCAGCAAGACAATCCCCTGCGTGTCGATCCTTGGAGCGGGATCAGGTTGGTCTTTGGTGCGCATCACGAGATGACGAAAGTGAGCGCCAGCAACGCCGTGATGGCGAGCAGGGCGACGATGATTGCGAGTTCAGACTTGTTCGCTGCAGGATTCATGGCAAAGGGCGCGCAGATACGTGGCGCGTGACGCGCGCATCCCCGTTTTTTACATGCGGAAGAATCGTCTGATTTGTCTGATCACGACAGAATTTTAGCAATTCGCGACATCGTGCGCACCGCCATCGCGCATAAGCATCACCGCTTGCCGAATACGATGGCAAGGTTGTTTGCGGGCAATCCAATTTATACGCGCGCCCAACGGTCGAAATGGAATTTTTTCACGTTTTGTTCTTGACAACAATAATAAAAAGATTATTCAAATAATTATGGATTCGATCGCAATCAACCTGTACCCATCGCTCCCGCCCGAGGATGACATGTCGCTCAACCAACCTCCGCCGAACCCGCCCCGTATTTATCCCTCCTCCCTCGATGAATTCGCCCGCCCTGAAATTGCGGCCGAGCTCGCCCGGCGCGAGCAGCGACTTGCCGGTTCGGCGCAACCGGCCGCAGCCTCAACCCCAGCCGTCGTCCTGAAAAAAGCACCGCCGGCCCAATCAACTGCGCCGACGGCAACGGCCCCGGCCGCGCTGATGATTCGCGCGAGCGAGCTCAACTCCTTGCCGATCAACTGGGTCTGGCCGGGGCGCATCGCCCGCGCCAAGCTCACCTTGCTCGCCGGCGCGCCCGGAAGCGGCAAATCCGCATTCGCCATGAGCGTCATCGCCGCCGTGACGACTGGTGGGAGCTACCCCTGCGATGAAGGGCGCGCCCCAAAGGGATCCGTGATCCTCGTCGCCCCTCGCGGCGACGCCGATGTGCTGGTGCCGCGGCTCAACGCGGCGGGCGCGGACCTCGAGCGCGTACACATCATCACCCACGCGCCGGGAGCCCAGGGATCGCGGCCGTTCGATCTGAATACCGACTTGCTGTTGCTCGTTGATGCCATTCAAAGCCTCGACGACCTGCGCGTGGTGGTCGTCGATGCCGTCAACCTGTCGGGCGGACGCGCCGCGGAGCAAATGAGCCGTTCGGTGCTTGATCGGCTCGCCATCCTGGCCGAGGGCCGCGACGTTTCCATCCTGGCGCTGGTGCAGACCGCACCGGCCGATCGCGGCGCGCGCAAGCCGGCGACATTGGACGCGCTCACGCTTGGCACGGCCCGCGCCGCCTTTGTGATCGAGGCCGATCCGGCCGATGCGAACCGGAAGCTGCTGCTCCAAGCCAAGAACGAGCTTGCCGGCGACCCGGGGACACTCGCTTTCCGCATCGGCGCGCAGGAGATCGATGCGGCGCAGACCGCAGCCCGCGTCGCATTTGAACCGCAATATCATTCCCTGAGCGCGAACGAATTCGCGGCCCGCCAGTCGCGTGGCTTCAACTCGGCAAGAGCCGAGGGGTTCGAGTTCCTGCGCTCATTGTTTGGTAGCACGAGTGAGCTGGCCATCGGACAGGTCGAGCAGGAGGCGCGGGCCGCGGGTCTGATTAAGGACAAACAGACGCTCAATCAGTGCCGGGTGCTACGCGAGGCCCGCTTGATCATGGGTCTCGCCATGACCCGCGACGCGCGCGACAGATGGGTTTGGGCGAAGCCCAACAGCCGCAAGCTCACCGTCGCGAGCCCGCCGCTGCAGCCGCAAAAAACCGCTCAGCTCAAGCCGAGTTCGCCGAACGCCGCCATGTGATGCTCCGCCGACGGCTTGGCGAAGCAGCAGAACACCACGCGAGAGAGCGAGGTCGGCGCAGCGGAAATTTCCGACACCACGGTGCCGACCGCGATGCGCGCCGCAATGTCGGGCGG
>JAFAXD010000286.1 GCA_019241285.1 Xanthobacteraceae bacterium
TTTCATGAACGCGGTGACGACGCCGTCGGTCGAGGAGCCCTTGGTGGAAAAGGCGATGGTCTTACCGGCGGTGTCTTCGAGCGAATGGATCGGCGAATCCGATTTGACGTACCAGTAGAGATCAGCAGCGCCGGTGGTCTCGGCGCCAATGATGCGCACCGGCGCGCCCTTGGCGTAGAAACTCAGCGCCCCCATGATGCCGACCGCGACGCCGATATCGACGCTGCCGGCAACGACGGGTTGCTGAGTCTCACCGGAGCCTTGGGTGTAGACGAGCTCAAGCGTGAGCCCGTGTTTCTTGAAGATGCCGGCGCGCTGGCCGATCTCTGAGACCGACGTATCCCAGTTGCCGCGCTGACCGACGGTGAGCTTCAGAGTCTCATCGGCGGCGGCGGGCACTGCCGACAGCGCACACGCAGCGACGAGCAGCGCTAGCAGGTTTTTCATGATGTCCTCCCTGGTTTTGTTGTGCTTTTAGCGCTTATCTCTCGGTTCGTCATTGCGAGCGAAGCGAAGCAATCCAGCGCTGAGTCGCCGCTCTGGATTGCTTCGGCGCTCCGCGCCTCGCAATGACGAGGACCCGCCGGCCGGCCATCCTACTCCGCCGCGGTCATTTGCGGCGCGCGCGGCGCCGTGCCTCCCAATGTGCGCCAGTCGACGCTCTTCGGCACCACGCCCTCGAACGAGGCGATCTGTGCGTGCGGGATGTGCGGTTCGGTCCGGCCCAGCACCGGGCCGCCATCGCGCATGGCCTTTGCGGCGTCGACCATCAGGCGGCGGAAGCGCGCGACGGCGATATCGCTCGTGCCGAGCCAATCTTTGGTGCGATCGGCGATGCGGCCCATGGTCTCCCACATGGCGATGTCCTGGTTGGGAATGCCGGGGATCCCGGTGAAGTTGCCGAGCTTCATCGCCTGACGATCCTGGCCGAAGTTGTTGGCGCGCGTGCGCAGATTGTGGAAGTCGGATGTCAGATCGATCCCCGGCTGCGCGTGATTGAACTTGCGCCACGCCTCCTCATCGACACCCGGTTTGCTACCGTCGGTCCAGGCGAAGAAATAAAAAGTTGTGTTGATATCATCCGCCGGCACGATCACGCTCGCGACGTTGTAGGCGTTGTTGGGCGGGATCAGACAGGTGAACGGCGCGATATAGACCGTGGTGCGCACGTAGTCATGCGTGTCCGCGTTGTAGATCGGTTTGCGGATGGCGGCGTAGCGAAAGCCGTAGCTCGTAGTCTCGGCCTGCATGCGCGGCGCCTTGTCGGTCGAAGGCCGCAGCCACGTGCTGTCCGTCGCCGTGGCGGCATCGACGTTGGCCGGCACCATGTCGGAGGAATGCAGGCTCGAGGAATGCGCCGAGTCGATCTGGCCCTCGAGGATCTGCGCCCAGTTGCACGGCACGTGGATCTTTACGATTGCGCATCTTGTTGTTGATGTCGGCGCGAAGGCCGGAGGCTCGAACTCCGGCATGGTCTCCGGCGGGCCCATATAGGTCCACACGAGGCCGCCGCTCTCGCGCACCGGATAGGCCTTGTGCTTGATCTTCTCGCCGATGCGGCTGCCGGGCGGCTCGGAGGCCATCTCCAGCACATTGCCGTCCACGTCCATTTTCCAGCCGTGATAAAGGCAGCGCAGGCCGCACTCCTCATTGCGCCCAAGCGCGAGCGAGGCCCGGCGATGCGGACAATGCTCGTCGAGCATGCCGAGCCGGCCGTTGCTGTCGCGAAACGCGACCAGCTCTTCGCCCAACAAATGGACGCGCACCGGCGTGCCGTCTGGCTCGGCAACTTCCTCCGACAAACATGCGGGAATCCAGTGCCGGCGCATCAGCTGCCCCATCGGGGCGTCGCCGGTTACAAGGCACAGCAACTCGTTCTCGTCCCGGGTCATCGAAGATCCTCCCCGCAATTCGCGGCGCTTGATTTACTTAGGTCTCTAAGTAAAATCATATCCAAATCTGCCGCGAAGGTCCAGTACCCCCATGCCCATTCCAAAAGCTCAAAGCCCGACGACTGACGTGGTCCTGCGGCACTGGCGCGAGGCCGTGCCCAACGACCGCCTGGCGCATCTCGTAAAGGACGCGACGCGCGGGCTTGTGCGGGCGCTGACGATGCGGCTCGCCGAACACCGCGTGTCCTTCGGTCACTGGGCCTTCCTGCGCATCCTGTGGGAGACGGACGGGCTCACCCAGCGCGGGCTCAGCCTGCAGGCCGGCGTCATGGAGCCGACCACATTCGCGGCGATCAAAGCGATGGAGAAGCTCGGTTACGTAGAGCGCCGGCAGAAGCCATCGAGCCGCAAGAACGTGTACGTGTTCCTCACGCCCGCCGGCCGCGCGCTCAAGGGCAAGCTCGTCCCGTTCGCCGAGGGCGTGAACGACATCGCCGTTCGCGGCAT
The DNA here is from genome assembly GCA_019241285.1 of Xanthobacteraceae bacterium. GTDB lineage: Bacteria > Pseudomonadota > Alphaproteobacteria > Rhizobiales > Xanthobacteraceae > JAFAXD01. Next base: position 2,400 of record JAFAXD010000286.1, read on the forward strand.
CCCGGCGGCCGACGTCGCGGTCACCAGAAGGACTTTGCTGGCAATGATTGAAAACCTCGCCGCCGAGGAAGCAGCATCACAAGGCGCGACGCGCCGCATGCCATCGACGCGTCACATGGGACGGCTCGTGGCCGAGGCGGGAAATGGCACGCGCCGGCGCGGCGCACAGCCCAACCCTTGAGACCAATCTGTCTTCAGGCCGGCGTGTTTGACGACGCTTGCCCGCTTTTCGGCATCATCAACAACAAGTCTGCATGCACCGCGCCCGAAAAAGCACAAAGCGCGCGGCCCCATGGGGCCGCGCGCTCAGTTCCAGGTTTGGCGATTTGCGGGATTTTGTATTCCGTCGGCTGCCTAACGGACGCGCCGCACCGTGACGTAGGCGGTCACGCCGTGCGTAGCAATGCGCACGGTTTTTGTTGCGCCGACGGGGCCGCCAAACTTACCCCGGCTGAGCACCGACGCGCAGAGCTGGTTGGCGACCTGCAGGGCCGTGAGTCCTGCAACGTTGACGCCGGGAATCATGCTGGCGATCTGAACCCCGACCACCTCGATCCCGCAGGCCTGCTGTGCGATTGTCGCCGCCTGGCTGAGCACCGTATCGAGCTGGGGGTTGCCGGTGGACGGCACGTTGCAGGCGGCGAGCGACAGGGTGGCCGCGGCCACGCCGGCCGCGATCATTGCTTTCAACATAACGATGTCCTTAAGTTTGGTGGGAGAGAAAAGGCGAATGATTCAGATCAAGCGGCCAATTCGGTCTGCGACAGACTGGCCAGGTAACCGTCGAGCGTCGGCAGATCGAAGTTGTCGATCGTTCGCTCGTTCTTCATAATGCGCGATTTGTTGAGATAGACTACTCCTTCATCCATGTAGGTCTCGACCCATTGCGGGGTGGCATCGTGCAAGCGCCCCCAGGTCACCAACAAGTAATTGCCGTGGCTGTTGCGGCCAATAATCGGAACATAATGGCCGTCTTGACCTTTCTCTCCGCGAACGACGGTCCAGGTCTGGCCGCGATCGAACTGATCCTGCGCGCTCGACGGCAACAGCACGCCAAGCCCGATCGTGTTGAACAGCCAGACGGCCTGCGCGAGTTGCTCGAGATTGCCAGGCTCAAGCCAGGCATAGGCGTCGTCCTTCCAGCGACGGCCAAGCGAATCGCGGATACCGATCTTGCGCCGATAAGACGCGAGCTGCCCCAGGTCCGTACCCTGGTCGGAATCCGGGTTCGATGGATCGAACCCCGTACTCGCATAATCGGCGAGCACGTCCCGATCGGTGAAATGAACGCGGGGGAGAATGCCGACCTCCGCTCCGACGATCATGCGCTCATGCGCCGAGCCTGACCACGCGCAACACCCGTACCGGTCATTGGCGAGCATCCCCCACGACTGG
>JAFAXD010000500.1 GCA_019241285.1 Xanthobacteraceae bacterium
CGCGCATCTCGGCGACGATGTCTTCGAGCGTCGTCGCGTTCGATTCGATGGCGCCGGTGAGCGGATAGCAGCCAAGGGTGCGGAAGCGCACGCGCTTCATCTCCGGCGTCTCGTCCGGCTCCAGCGGCATGCGGTCGTCGTCGACCATGATCCACGTGCCGGCGCGCCACACCACCGGGCGCTCCTTGGCGAAGTAGAGCGGCACCACCGGAATGCGCTCGATCATGATGTAGGTCCAGATGTCGAGCTCGGTCCAGTTCGATAGCGGAAAGACGCGGATCGATTCACCCGGCCGGATCCGTGTGTTGAACAAGTTCCACAATTCCGGACGCTGGTTGCGCGGGTCCCACGCATGCGCCTGCGAGCGGAACGAGAACACGCGCTCCTTGGCGCGGCTCTTCTCCTCGTCGCGCCGCGCGCCGCCGAACGCGGCATCGAACTGATATTTGTCGAGCGCTTGCTTGAGCGCCTCGGTCTTCATCACATGGGTGTGCAGCTGCGACCCGGAGGCGAACGGGTTGATGCCCTTGGCGACGCCCTCCTGGTTGATGTGCACCAGCAGCTTGGCGTTGAGCCGTTGCGCAGTCTCGTCGCGAAACGCGATCATCTCGCGAAATTTCCAGGTCGTGTCCACGTGGAGCAACGGAAACGGCAGCGGGCTCGGGTAGAACGCCTTGATGGCGAGGTGGAGCATCACGCTCGAGTCCTTGCCGATGGAATAGAGCATCACCGGGTTGCGGAACTCGGCCGCGACCTCGCGAATAATTTCGATCGACTCCGCTTCGAGGCGCCGCAAATGGCCGGGCAAGCTCTGCTTGGCTGCTGCGGCGGTATCCACTGTTGTTTCTTTCATCGCGACCGCACGTTTATCAGCTCACACGATTTAAGCATCATTCGCCGCACCGGACAGGGGTGACCGGCCCCAGGCGACGAACCCGTCATTGCGGAAGCCGCGCTCGGCCTTGCCGTAGCGCAACGCCGCACCATCAGTCCCGATCACGCAGCCGCCGGCGGCGACCAGCACTGCCTGGCCGGCTGCCGTATCCCATTCCATGGTCGGGGCGAGCCGTGGGTACACGTCAGCCTCGCCCTGCGCAATGACGCAGAACTTGAGCGAGGAGCCGGCATTCCGGTGCGAGGCGATTGGCAGGCGCTTGAGAAAGTTCTGCGTATTCGCGTCAAGGTGGGAGCGGCTGGCGACTGCGCTCAGGCCCGCTTGCGGGTAGGGCCGCGTCGCAATCGGCTTGAGCTCGGCGAGCGGAGGCAAGGCCGCCCCGGGGCTCAGCGTTGCGTGGAACGCGTGCGCTCCGGCGATGTACATCGCATTGCAGGCGGGCGCGTAGACGCAACCGACGATCGGATGGCCGTTGTCGATCAGCGCAATGTTGACCGTGAACTCGCCGTTGCGGCTGATGAATTCGCGCGTGCCGTCGAGCGGATCAACAAGCAGGAATCGCTCAGGGACTTGCGGGCAGCGCGCAGGATCGAAAGATTCTTCTGCGACCAATGGTACGTCTGGCAGAACTTTGCTGAGTTGCTCGCGAATCAGGCGTTCCGATTCCCGGTCGGCATCGCTCACCGGAGAGCCGTCGGGTTTGGTGTCGACACGCGGGGCATCCGCGTAAATCGCCATGATGAGCTTGCCGGCCTGCGACGCGATTGCGCCGAACCGCCCTGCAAGCTCGTTGCGGGTTTGTGAATCCATCATCAATGACAGCCAAACTGCGGGGTAGACCAAGCCGGTGTTGTTCTCTTACGCCGACATGCTCAAGTCTGCCAACGGAGCCGGGGTCAGGCTGTCACCCATGACCGGCCGTACGGCCTCGCCGCCGCGCCACACGATACCATCCACGAACTTGGCAACGAACTCCGTCGCCGGGCGCTGCAGGATCTCGCGCGGCGTGCCGATCTGCTCGATGCGACCCTCGTTAAGGATGGCGACCCGATGCGCAAGCTCGAAGGCCTCGTCCTGATCGTGGGTGACGAACAAAGTCGTGTGCCCGAGCCGGGTGTGCAGCTCGCGCAGCCATTGGCGCAGCTCCTTGCGCACCTTGGCGTCGAGCGCGCCGAACGGCTCGTCGAGCAGCAGCACCTGCGGCTCGATCGCCAACGCGCGCGCCAGCGCGACGCGCTGGCGTTGTCCACCGGAGAGCTGGCTCGGGTAACGCTTCTCGAAGCCGGCGAGCTGGACGAGATCGAGCAACTCGCGCGCGCGCCGGTTGATCTCGTCGGCTGGCGGACGGGTATGCCGTGGACGCACCCGCAACCCGAAGGCCACGTTGTCGAGCACGCTCATGTGCCGGAACAACGCGTAGTGCTGAAACACAAAGCCGATGCGACGCTCGCGCAGCGACAGGGTGGAGACATCGATATCGCCAAACAGCACGCGCCCGCGCTCGGGTTGCTCCAGTCCGGCGACGACGCGCAGCAGCGTGGTCTTGCCCGATCCGGAGGGGCCAAGCAGGGCGACGAGCTCTCCGGTCTCGACCTTGAGCGACACGCCGCGCAGCGCCGGATAGGCGCCGAAGTCTTTCTCAATCTGTTCAACAACAACCGGAACCGTCATGATGTCTCCTCAGGCGCCGGCAGCCAGCTCATCGGCGTAACGCCATTCAAGCAAAGACTTGAGCGCCAGCGTCACCAGCGCGAGCAAAGCCAGCAGCGAGGCAACCGCGAACGCGGCGACGAAATTGTACTCATTGTAGAGGATCTCGACCTGCAGCGGCATGGTGTCGGTGAGCCCGCGAATGTGTCCCGACACCACCGCGACCGCGCCGAACTCGCCCATGGCGCGCGCATTGCAAAGGAGCACGCCGTAGAGCAAGCCCCACTTGATGTTGGGCAACGTGACCATGAAGAACGTGCGCCATCCGGATGCGCCGAGAGACAACGCCGCCTCTTCTTCCTGGGTTCCCTGCGCCTGCATCAGCGGGATGAGCTCGCGAGCGATGAACGGGAAGGTGACGAACAGCGTGGCGAGCAGTATGCCGGGCACGGCAAAGATGATCTGGATGTTGTGCGCGGCGAGCCAGGGCCCGAAATAACCGTGGCTGCCAAATAACAAAATGAAGGTGAGGCCGGCGACGACCGGCGACACGGAGAACGGCAGGTCGATGAAGGTCAACAGCGCGCTCTTGCCGGGGAACTCGAACTTGGCGACGGCCCAGGCGGCTGCGCAGCCGACAACGATGTTGAACGCGACCGCCGCCGCGGCGATGCGCAGCGTGAGCCAGATCGCCTCGAGCGTGTCGGGATCGGTGAGGGCGGCCCAGTAGGCGCCCACGCCGCGCCGGAACGCCTCGATGAAGATTGTCGCGGCGGGGAGGACGACGATCAAGGCTAGCAGGCCCACAGCCAGGACGATCAGGATTGCCTTGGTGAGCCCGCTTTCGCTGCTCACCGGCGTATAGACGGTGCGCGACGGGATCAGGATGATGTCGCTGCGCTTAACCATAGCCCAGCCTCGTGCGGGCCCGCGCCGCGATCAGGTTGATTGCCAGCAGGAACGCGAAGGCCGCAGCGAGAATGACCGTGGCGATGACGGTCGCGCCCGCATAGTCGAACTCTTCCAGGCGTACGACGATGAGCAGCGGCGCGATCTCGGAGACGCCCGGCATATTGCCGGCGATGAAGATCACCGAGCCGTACTCACCGAGCGCGCGGGCGAAGGCGAGCGCGAAGCCGGTGAGCAGGGCCGGGATGGCGGCGGGCAGCACCACCGTAAAAACCGTGCGGGCGCGGCTCGCGCCGAGGAGAGCGGCCGCTTCTTCGGTTTCCTTCTCGAACTCGGCGATGACCGGCTGCATGGTTCGCACCACGAACGGCAGGCCGATGAAGATAAGGGCGAGCACGATGCCGATCGGCGTGTAGGCGATCTTGATCCCGAGCGGCTCGAACAAGGAGCCGATGATCCCGTTCGGCGCGTAGATCGCGGTCAGCGAAATCCCCGCGACTGCGGTCGGCAGCGCGACCGGCAGATCGACCAGCCCGTTGACCAGCCCACGGCCGGGAAAGCGATAGCGCACCAGCACCCAGGCGAGGAGGAGCCCGAGTGCGGCATCGATCAGCGCCGCCAGGAACGACGCGCCGAAGGACAGGCGCAGCGCCGCGAGGGTGCGCTCCGTCGTGGCGATGCGTAAGAAATCGGCGGCGCCGATGCCGGCGGCGCGCAGGATCAGCGCGGCAAGGGGAATAAGGACAATGAGGCAAAGTGCGGTCAGCGTAACGCCCAGCGCCAGCGGGAACCCGGGGATGGCGTTTTGCTCGCGGCGGAGCGTCAGGGCGTAAGTGGACATCGGCTATTTCTTGCCGTACAGCTGATCGAAGGTTCCGCCGTCGGCGAAATGCTGGCTCTGCGCGCGAGCCCACCCTCCGAATTGTCCATCGATCGTCACGAGTTCAAGCTTGGGGAACTGGGCGCGATCGGCTTCGCTCGCGTATTCGGGCGAGGCGGGGCGGAAATGATGCTTGGCAATGATCGCCTGGGCGGCGGGGGTGTAGAGAAACCGCAGATAGGCCTCGGCGATGTCCTTGGTTCCGTGCGGACCGGCATTGCCCTCGACCACCGCCACCGGCGGTTCCGCCAATATGGAGAGCGAGGGGGTGACGATGTCGAACTTGTTCTGGCCGAATTCATCGCGCGCCAGGAACGCCTCGTTCTCCCAGGCAATCAGTACATCGCCCAGGCCACGCTGGGCGAAGGTCGTGGTCGCGCCGCGCGCGCCGGTGTCGAGCACCGGCACGTTCTTGAACAGGGCGCGCATATAGTCCGCAACCTTGGCCTCGTCGCCGAAGGTCTTCTGCGCCCAAGCCCAGGCCGCGAGATAGTTCCAGCGCGCGCCGCCGGACGTCTTCGGGTTGGGCGTAATGACCGAAATGCCGGGTTTGATGAGGTCGCCCCAATCATGGATGCCCTTGGGGTTGCCGGCACGCACCAGGAACACGATGGTGGAGGTGTAGGGCGAGCTGTTGTTGGGGAGCCGCTTCTGCCAGTCAGCCGGGATCTTGCCGGTGCGGCTCGCGATCGCGTCAATATCGGCGGCCAGCGCCAAGGTGACGACGTCGGCCGGAAGCCCGTCGATGACGGCGCGGGCCTGCGCGCCGGAGCCGCCATGCGACATGCGGATGTCGGTGATCGCGTGCCCCTGCTTGCGCCAGTCAGCGATGAACGCCGCGTTGAGATCCTTGTACAGCTCGCGGGTCGGATCATAGGAGACATTGAGCAAGGTCTGGGCTTGCGCCGGGACCGCGCCAAGCAACGAAAACGTCAGCGCAGCAGCAATCAACCACCTTTCGAGCCGACGGCGATCAAATTTTTCCACGCGCAGGTACCTTGATAAATGAATTTAGTCGATTGTGTTTGTAGATTAAAGCCGTCGCCCGTGCCTGTCAAACGGCGCGGCCGCGTCGCGTCCATTGCGGCTTATCGCGCTGACTAAGCCCTTGCCGGACATTCGCAATGGCCTTTATGACCGGTCCCGAACGGGGTGAGGCTCGGGGTCCGAATGGGCGGTGACAATCTCTCAACGAACAGGCAGCTCGCGGGCTTGGCCGATTGTCTGGCGATCGCGCTCGCTGCGTCACTGCCCTGGTCTACCTCGGCGACCTCGATTTTGGGGTGGATCTGGCTCGTTTTGGTTCTTCTCAGCCTCGATCGGGCGACGCTCGCCGCAACACTCCGGCGCCCGGCCGGCGGTCTGCCGCTGGCGCTGTTCCTGCTCGGCCTGGTCGGGATGGCGTGGGGCCACGTATCCTGGGTCGATCGCTATTACGGCTTCGATTCGTTTGAGAAGCTGTTCGCCATCCCGCTGCTGCTCGCCCAGTTCCAGCGCTCTCGGCGGGGCTACCAGGTGCTCGCGGCCTTTCTCATCTCGGCGACCGTGTTGCTGGTCGTTTCCTGGCTGGCCGCGTTCTGGATTCTGCCGCCGAGGCCGAACAAGGACATCGGCGTGTTCGTCAAGGACCGCATCACTCAGGGCACCGAATTCACCCTCTGCGTGCTGTTCCTGCTCGAATTGGCCTTGTTAGCCTGGCGCCAGGGCAAACGGCTGGCCGCTTTGGCGGCCTATGTCGTCTCCGGAGTTTTCTTTCTCAACATCGTGTTCGTCACCGTGAGCCGGACTTCGCTCGTCACAGTTCCGGTTCTGTTGTTGATCTTTGGTGCCCGGCATTTTCGGCCGCGACAGCTCGCCGTGTTCATTCTTGTTATCGTCATGGCGGGCGGGCTGGCCGCAGCCTTGTCTCCGCACTTGCGCGAGCGGGTCGTGCAGATTCCGGCCGAGATCACAACCTTCGACCCGCACGGGCACGACACCTCGGCCGGCGCACGCATCGCCTTCTGGCGCACATCGCTTGAGATCATGGGCAGCGCGCCGCTGCTGGGTCACGGGACCGGGTCGATCAATGCGGAATTCAGCGAAGCTGCGGGGCGGCCGAGCAACGCGACCAACCCTCATAACCAGACGCTGACCGTCGGCATCCAGCTCGGGATCGTCGGCATCGTCCTATTGATTGCCATGTGGATCGCGCACCTGCGGCTGTTCCTGGCGCCGGGAATTGCCGCCGGAGTGGGGCTGACCATCGTCGTCGAGAATGTGGTTGGGTCGCTGTTCAACTCGCAGCTATTCGACTTCACCCAAGGGTGGATCTACGTCGTTGGCGCCGGCGTCGCGGGCGGCGTGGTGCTCGGCCGAAATCGCACCGGCACCGCCGAATCAGCTTGACGCAAAGCGCCGCGACAGACGCTCGGTCACAAAACTGACGGAGTTCACGAACCACGCTGGAGGCTCGATCAGCAATCCACGGTGGATCGCGAAGAAACCCAAGCCGAACACGGCGAAAACGGCGATGTACTGCAGGCTGAGCATGATGGGCGAACGGCTCCCGCCGACGATGCTGACGAAGCCGACGAGGCGTAGCGTCGCAACACCGACAATTGCGGAAACCATCGCCATGGCGCGGTTCTGCCGCGTGGTTCGCGGTGCGCCAAGGTAGACGTAGGCAATTACGACGAACGCCAGCGGATAGAGCGGCGTCACAATGCGGTCATGCAGCTCGGCCCGGAACTCACTCGGCTCTTTCTGAAAGACGGGATCGTTCGGGTCCGGCGAGAGCAGCTCCCAGGAGTAGCGTTCGCGCGCCGGGTAGGTCAGCGTGTGGTCAGTATGGGAGAAGTTCGACAGATCGAATGCGTACGTGTCGAAGTTGACGATGGTCGGATCGCGGTCATTTGCGCGTCGCCGCTGGATGCTGCCGTCCTTCAAGATCAGGAAAGAATTGCCGCCCGCTTCAACGATCTGGCCTTGCTCCGCCAGCAGGGTCATCCCTTCCTGTGGATTGCGATGATCATCCACAAAAATTCCAACCAGGACCCCGTTGGGCTGCCGCTCGCGAATGTGGAACAGCAAGCCACGTTCCAGCGTGAGAAAGCGGCCCGGCTGCACGATATTGGCAACAACGTCGGCCCGTACCTCGGTTGCCCAGCGGCGCAGGGTGCGCAGGCACTCCGGCGAGAGATAAGCGCTCACGAACAGAACGAAGATGGAAACCAATATGCCGGTCGAGAAGAAGGCCCTGAACAGCAGCCATGGCGACATGCCGGCGGCGTTCATGACGATGATTTCCGAGTCGCTGGCGAGCTTGTTGAGGGTCTGGGCGACCGCGAGCACGAACGCGACCGGCGCGATCACCAGCACGAGCTGGGGGATGACGAGGCTCGTGATCGCGATGAAGGTCAGGATGGTCTGACCCTGGCTGGTCATCAGGTCGATATCGCGCAACGCATAGCTGACCCAGATGATGGCGGTCAGGCTCGCCAGCACGATGCCGAACGCACCCAGTGTCGTGCGGAAGATGTAGCGCCCGATTGATCCCATACCGTAATCGACTTCGGCCGATTCCCCCGTTGACCCCTGCTCGCACCGGCGCGATGAAACGCGTGTAAGGCGGCCCATCATCGGGAGTCATCGAGACAATATCATGGTCCTCACGATCATTCGTGTGCGGCAGTCCGTTACTTGGCACCACACACCATTCAGGTACCGGCAATAGCGTAGCGCTCTCCAATATAATGCATGCTGATGGGGCAGCCCCGAACTAATATGCGGCAGTCTGCTCATCGCTCGGGCAACTCAAACACGACGCGCGGGGCGCGCAGAATCGGACTGTATGCAGGCGGACACGACGAGGACTTTTTTGCACCTGCTAACAAGGCTCGGGTTCGCTGCGCGCGCGCCTGGAACAATCTGGAAATACTTGAAATAACAACGAAATTATGGATAACTTGGTAGGTTAAGTGGCCCTGTATTCGCGATTGACTTACGCCCGACGGTTCACTTAGAGTGCCACGCAACAACGCAGGGATGCGGGGGCTGAAGCCTCTCTAAAAACGAAACTATTAAAATGCGCGTGCACGCGCGCGCGTGTGCATTTGGCCAGCGGGTTACGCTGCGTGGGTCGTCGGGACGGGGTACCCTGTCGGACTGCGCCGGGCAGAGCGGGAAGGTATCATGGCGACGTATAATCTTAACCAATCTGACTTTACCAATACGCTCACAGCGAATTTTGATGCCGCGACGCGGAGTGAAATTCTTCGCTATTTGAGCTCTCAAAACATCTATGTCGGTGGGGCGGGAAACGCCACGGTCCAGTACCAGCCGACCCCGCCCGGCGGTCAGAGCTTGCCGCCGATTGATTCGCAGGCACAGATTTCGGAGTTCACGCCGACCTCGTTTACAGTCGACACTGGCTCGAACGCCAACATCAAGGCCGTCATTGCGACGAGCCCAAACGTCACTGTGCAAATCACGGCTGGAAGCGAGAGCATCCTGCTGGCGGCTGGTAGCGGCAACGATACGCTTTTCGACAGCACCAACAACAATGACGAACTACTCGGTGGGAGCGGCACAAATTTGCTTCAGGCCGCTGGCTCGGGCAATGACACGCTCAACGGCGGTAGCGGTACGAGCACGCTCCTTGCGACGGGTAGCGGTAACTACTTGTTGATCGGTGGTAATGGCGCCGATTTGCTGCAGGCGAGCGGGTCTGGGAACGAGACGCTGCTCGGCGGTAATGGCAACAGCACGCTGCAGGGGCTGGGTGGTGGAACCTATTCGCTGGTTGGCGGCAATGGCCACGACGTGCTGGCTGCCAGCGGCACCGGCAACGAGACGTTGCTGGGCGGCAACGGCAACAGCACGCTCTATGGGAACGGTGGCGGCACGTACTCCATCGTCGGCGGCAATGGCGCTGACTCCCTGCAGGCGAACGGATCGGGCAATGAGACGCTGGTCGGCGGCAATGGCAACAGCACGCTGAACAGTACCGGTGCCGGCACCTATTCGTTGGTCGGCGGCAATGGCAACGACGTGCTTGCTGCAGGTGGATCGGGGAACGAGACGCTGCTTGGCGGCAACGGCAACAGCACCCTCTATGGGAACGGCGGCGGCAATTACTTCATCACCGGCGGCAATGGGGCTGACTCCCTACAGGCGAACGGATCGGGCAACGAGACGCTGGTGGGCGGCAATGGCGCCAGCACACTGAACGCGACCGGCGGCGGCACCTATTCGCTGGTTGGCGGCAACGGCAATGACGTGCTTGCTGCCGGCGGTTCGGGGAACGAGACGCTGCTGGGCGGCAACGGCAACAGCACGCTCTATGGGAACGGTGGCGGCAATTACTTCATCACCGGCGGCAATGGGGCAGACTCCCTACAGGCGAACGGATTGGGCAACGAGACTCTGGTCGGCGGCAACGGCAACAGCACGCTGAACAGTACCGGCGCCGGCACCTATTCGTTGGTCGGCGGCAATGGCAACGACGTGCTTGCTGCAGGCGGTTCGGGGAACGAGACGCTGCTCGGCGGCAACGGCCACAGCACGTTGTACGGGAACGCCGGGGGCAATTACTTCATCACCGGGGGCAGCGGCGCTGACTCGCTGCAGGCGAACGGATCGGGCAACGAGACGCTGGTGGGCGGCAACGGCAACAGCACGCTGAACGCACTTGGCGGCGGCACCTATTCGCTGGTCGGTGGCGATGGCAACGACATGCTCGCCGCGGGTGGTTCAGGCAACGAGACGCTGCTGGGCGGCAACGGCAACAGC